>CAXUHC010000001.1:0-14184 GCA_964250705.1 uncultured Chthoniobacterales bacterium
GCTGAACCCCCGCAGGTCGAGACGCTGCCCGCGACGGCTTTCGCACTCGTCGAGCTGCGCGCGCACGAAGGCGATCTGTTCCCACAGCGAACGCACGGCCCGCGCGCAACCGCGCGGTTGCTCCAGCTCGATGAGCGCCGTGGCGACTTCCACGACCCCCGTGTCGAAATACAGCGCACCGCCCGAGGGCAGGTGACACGAGCGGCCCACGCGGGGCACGATCCGCCCCTCGTAATGCCGCAGCAGTGCCGCCGGGTGGCCGAAAACGTCCTCCGGCCGCTGTTCCACCCCGTTCACGACCAATGTAAATTCCGCCTCCAGCCCCAGCACCGCTTGGCGAGGCGTTCTTGCCGCCTCCGAGGCGGAGGCACGCACGGGCAGGCCGGATGGTTTGCGAGGGTTCACCGGAGGGGAAGGGGGACAAATTACGGGCCGAATACGTAGTCCGAAAGCGCGGCGAATTCAACCCGCGACCGACTCGTCGCACCCGCCGGGCACCAGACTCACGTAACCCAGGTCGAAATGCAGGTGGTCGTCGGTTTCACCCGTCTGGTGCCCATACGGCAGCACGTTGAGTTCCGGAGCCATGTCGCGCGCAATCGCCACATACTTTTCGATGGCTGCCTGCGTATTTAGCATCGTGTCACCGACGCGGTAAATATCGGCCGCAGCGGCCCATTGGTGCGGACCTAGCACCTGGGAAAGCCGGTGTGCCGGCGAACGATAGCCGCCGTTGGCCGCAACGTGGACCGGGGCATTTACCCGGACGCGAAAATCCTCCAGGACCCGGGCCAGCAGACTGACCGCACACGGCACATAATGCGGAAATTCCTCCAATAACCGGGGCGCTTCCCGGCAATCGACGAGCAGGAGTTCGCTCAGGCGGACATGCGTTGACAGCGGCAATTCCTTGGCCTGCGACCAGCTTCTCACCTCGTAAAAAAACCTTGGCAGACGGTGGGTTCGCCCGAAGCGGTCTGCCACGGTCTCGTCGGGTCGCAGCAAGGTACGCAACTCGGCGGGAAGCCGAAGGCCGTCGACGACGGGCAGATCGCGCGCGGAAGTGTTCATGCGTTGGGCGGAGGCGCGGGCAGCGTGGAAAAAAAAGTATGGATGGCGGTCGAGATGGCGGCCACGGCCTTGTGTCTGGCACCCGTCGGACCGGGGCCGGGGTACTCGCTGAGCACGATCAACACGTACGGCGCGCGGCCAGGGAGGAAGATCATTCCAGCATCGTGACAGATCGTGGAAATTTCGCCGGTTTTGTGGGCTACGCGCGCCTTGGCGCCGTCAGGTAAACCGGCGGGGATCATCCCATTGTATCGCTGTTGAAAAAGAATCTCAAAAATATGCTCCCGGTGCTCCGGCGACACGATCCTGGCCTCCTGAAGGCCCCGAAACAACGTCAATAGGCCCGCTGCCGTCACCTGGTTGTTCAGACCTTTGGCAAATGCCGCCTCGTCCTCCACGCCGCGCAGGCATTTCAGCGCGTCCAGACCGCTGGCCGCGAGCGTTTCCGCGACGAAGCCCACCCCGATGAAGTCGAGCAAGAGGTTGGTCGCCAGGTTGCTGCTGCGTACGATCATCGTTTCCGCCAGCGCCTGTAAACTGGCCGTGCGCCCGACCAGCCGGTAAAGTTCGGGGTCGCCGTCGCGGTCGGCCTGGAGGAAGAAGGGCTGTCCGTCGCCCTGGCTGCGGAAGCGGTTGCGAACGTGCAACCGGTCGGTCAGGCGCATCCGGCCTGCCTCCACCGCGCGAAACAGGCCCAGCAGGATGGCCAGCTTGATCGTGCTCGCCGCGTGGAAACATCTTTCTGCCTGGTACGAAAGGTGGACGTCGGACGCATAATCGTAGCACGCTATGGCCAGGGCGGACGCCTTGGCCTGACGTCCGATTTCAAGCACTTCGTCGAGCACGGAAAGCCCGGTTTTTCGAGACTCAACCATAAGTCGCCGTCATCGGTCGGTCTGCTCGAACACGGCTGCCACCGCGCGCGCAAAGCTTTCGTCCGGCGCACCCCCCGGCCCGACGAGATCCGCGGCGGCTTGCGCCTGGTCGTTGCTGCCGTCCATCGCCACACCCAACCCGGCCCATGCCAACATGGGTGCGTCGTTCTCCCCGTCGCCAAACGCCAGCGTGGCCGACCGCGGCACGCCGTAGAACTTCGCCACGGCTGCCAGGGCATCTGCCTTGTTGGCCCCGGGCGCGGAAAATTCCAGGTTTTCGGGGTCCGTGGAGAGGACCCGCAACTTCTCGCCGTATTTTTCCTCCAGCCTTTGTCGTTCCGGCCTGAGCGCGTCCGGCTCGTCGTACCACGCGATTTTCAAGGCCCCTTCGCCCCGTAGATCGTTCAGGTTGCCGGGGAAAAGTTCCGCCTTTTCGCCGACGCGTGATTCATACAATTCCGTCCAGCGGTTGCGAGCCCCGATGTAGAGATGATCGCGATGATAATAGATCACCGTGTAGCCGCTGGCCTGGCCGTTCGCAACCAATTCCGCCGCGAGTTCGGCGGTCAGCAACACTTCGCGCACGGTTTCCCCGGTGTCGGGATTTTTGACCAGCGCGCCCGCGCAGGAAATCATGAGCCCGTCAAACCCTAGTTGGCGGTAGAACCGAAGACTGTTCTGGTGTCGCCTCCCGGACGCCACCACCACCCTGGCGCCGTGCTTCCGCAAAGCTGCCACGGCGGCGATGTTTGCCTGGCTGATCTCCTTTTTTGGACCGAGCAGGGTGCCGTCGAGATCGGCGGCTGCCAGGCGGTACGGGAAAGATGCCTCCTTCATGCGCGCCTTCCATACCATAGAATCCCCCGGGGCTGTAGCGCTTTGCGCGCGCCGGAGCGGAAATCCTCCCTTGCAACCAATTTCCCGCGGCCTACCCTGAAAGCCCGCGGTGATTCGGACCGACGCCCGCGCTTCCCCTCCCACGCTTATTCCGATGGTCATGTCGTCTCAACCGGAGCTGAAACTCTTCACGGGCACCGCTCATCCCGAACTCGCCAGGCTGATCGCCGAATACATCGGCATCCCGCTCGGCGAAGCGCAGGTCAAGGCTTTTCCGGACGGCGAAACGAGCGTGCGCATCCTCGAAAACATCCGGGGCCGGGACGTCTTCATCGTCCAGCCCACGTGCCCGCCGGTGAACCATAATCTGATGGAGTTGCTCGTCCTCGTGGACGCCGCACGCCGCGCGAGCGCCGCGCGGATCACCGCCGTCATGCCGTTCTTTGGCTATGCGCGCCAGGATCGCAAGGACCGGCCCCGCGTGCCGATCACGGCCAAACTCGTCGCAAATCTGATCACCGCTGCCGGGGTGAACCGCGTGCTGACAGTAGACCTCCACGCCCAGCAAATTCAGGGTTTTTTCGACATTCCGGTTGATCATCTTTACGCGCTGCCCGTTTTCCTGAAGCACCTGCGTTCGCGCGATTTGTCGCCGCTGGTGGTCGTCTCGCCGGATGTCGGCGGCATCAAGGTCGCCGACGCCTACGCGCGCGCGCTGAAGGTCAGCCTCGCCACCGTCGCGAAGAACCGGAAAAGTGACACCGAAGTCGATTCCGCCTACCTCATCGGCGAGGTCGAAGGCCACAACGTTTTGCTCGTGGACGACCTGACCACGACGGCAGGCACGATCACCAGCGCCGCCCGTTTGTGCGGGGACCGGGGAGCGAAAAGTGTCTGCGCGGCCGTCAGTCATGCCGTCCTGACGGATATGGCGGTCAAGCGTTTGCGAGACTCCGAGATTGTCGAACTCATCACGACCAACAGCATCCCACCGTACAGCCAGGACCTCGCGGATTGCCGCATGAACGTGCTCAACATCGCCGCGTTGCTCGGCGAGGGCATCAAGCGCATCCACGGCGACGAATCGGTCAGCGGCCTGTTTCGGATAGACGGTGAGGCGTAGGCAAATTTTCGCTTTTTAGCGCGCCGTGATTTGTCTTGTTGCATTCCCCGTTTTCTCTGCCATCTTCCGTCCCTTCCTTTTTTCTATGGCTATTCAACTCAAGATCAACGCGCAGCTGCGGACCGAGTCCGGCCGCAATGCCGTCAAAAAGATCAAACAGGCCGGTTTTGTCCCGGCGGTGATCTACGGCGCGAAAGACCCGGCGCGCAACCTCCAGATCAACGAACGCGAGGTTTCCCGGTTGCTTGGCCACGCCACCAGCGAGAGCGTGCTCGTGGAAGTGCAGATTCAGGGGGGCGACACCAAGACCGCGTTGATCCAGGAAGTGCAGCACCACCCGGTAACCGGTGGAATTCTGCACATCGACCTGCACGCGATCTCAATGGACGAAGTGCTCACCGCGGAAGTCAACGTCGAGACCATCGGCGAGGCCGAAGGCGTTAAAACCGGCGGCGGCGTGTTGGAAGTCATCCTGCGCACCCTGGAAATCGAGTGTCTGCCCGCCGATCTGCCCGAGGCGATCAACGTGGATGTCAGCGCGCTCAAGATCGGCGACGCGGTTCACGTCCGTCAACTGGCCTTGCCCAAGGGCGTGACCGTCCTCAACGACGCCGACCTGACCGTGGTCTCCGTGGCGGCCCCGACCGTGGTTGAAGAAACCACGCCTTCCACGGCGGAAGCGGGTGCCCAGCCCGAAGTGATCAACGAAAAGAAGCCCGACACGACGGCCACGGCCGCTTCCTGATCCGTGTCTCCAGACCGTGCGGCGGTCGGTCCGCCGGTTACCGCACGGTCTTCGTGTCCTCTCATGCTTGCCGCCGCCGCCAACCCGATCCGTCTTGTGGCGGGTCTTGGCAATCCGGGCCGCGAATACGAGGGCACGCGTCACAACGTGGGCTTTTTGGTGATCGACCGCCTGGCGGCTCGCCTAGGTCTGGACCTGAAATTCTCCGCCGCGTGGCAAACGCTCTGGAGCCGATCCGACGACGGCTGTCTTTTCCTGAAACCCATGACGTTCATGAACGCGAGCGGACGGGCCGTGCGCGCCTGCGCCGGGTTTTACAAGGTGGAGGCTGCGCAAACCCTGGTCGTTTACGACGATCTGGCTTTGCCGCTCGGCCAACTCCGGTTGCGCCGGAACGGGTCTTCGGGCGGACAGAACGGAATGGAGTCGGTGATTGCTCACCTTGGCACGAGCGAGGTGCCCCGTCTGCGCGTGGGAATCGGCGCTGCCGGACGCGAGCGCAACATGGTCGACCACGTTCTCGGGACGTTCACCAGAGCCGAACGCGAAGCCCTCGACCTTGCCGTCGAGCGCGCGGCGGACGCCGTGGAACATGCCCGCCGTCACGGAGTCGAGGCTGCCATGAACCTTTTCAACCGGTCCGCCGATCCTGACAAGGTCCGGCAACCCAACCCCGGCGCCAATCCATCTGCATCATAACCCCTTAGCCATCAGAGAGAACAAAGACATGAAGAATCGTTACGAAGGTTTGTTGGTCCTGGACACCCAGGGCAAGGAAGACACCGTCAAAGAGGTGATCGAACGTCTGGAAAAAGACTTCACCAAGGAAGGCGCGAGCGTCGAGCAGGTCCAGAAACTGGAAAAGCGCGATTTTAGCTATTCCGCTGGTCACCTGAACTCCGGTTACTTCGTGAATTTCGTCTTTAACGCCGAGCCGGACGTGGTGGACAAGCTGCGCGCGAAGCTGAAATTGGACCCGGAGGTGTACCGCCAGCATTATCAAAAATTGCGGTCGAAAAAGGTCGCGAAAGCGGCTTGATTCTGCTAGATTCCCGGCATGGCGAATCTGAATAAAGTCATGCTGATCGGCAACTTGACGCGTGACATCGAGCTCAAGTACACTCCCAAGGGTTCGGCCATCGCCGAACTCGGTCTCGCAATCAACCGTAAATACAAAACCGATTCCGGCGAGTTCAAAGAGGAAACCACGTTTGTAGACGTGACCTTGTGGGGTCGGCAGGCGGAAGTTGCCAAGGAATACCTCTCCAAGGGCAAGCCGGTTTACATCGAGGGCCGGCTCCAGTTGGATACTTGGGACGACAAGCAGACCGGCCAGAAGCGTTCCAAGCTCCGCGTGACGGGCGAAGCGATGCAACTTCTTGGCAGCCGTGGCGAGGGTGGGGGTGGCGGCGGTGGCGGGAGCTACAGCGGCGGTTCGTCATCTGCTCCGGACGACGATTACGATCAACGTCCGGCGCGTCCGGCCCAAGGTGGCGGTGCCAGCAGCCAAGGAAAGCCGAAGCCGAAACCTGCGCCCGTTGTGCAGGATGACGACGACGACATTCCATTCTAGACCAGAGCACACGTGCGAAGCCGGGTCACTACCCGTAAGCTACTCGTCCTACCCCTGCCCAAATCCATTAGAAATGGAAGAGGGTAGTTTCATGGCAAAGGTTTGGATTTCTCCATCCGCGCGCCGGACCGTCCCGGTGGGTTCGAGATCGAGGTCCCGGTAGGCTGCTTCCAATGCTTCGGGATCACCGCGCAATTCTGGGTAAAGAGTCGCCAGCCGCTTTTTGATCCACTCTTTGGCCATGCGCCGATCCACCGCGTGCAAGGGCCGCTCTGGTCGCTGCGGCAAAAGAATTCGGGTGAAAAGGTTGCGCAGACTCATAGGAGGAAATAAGGGAGGGAAGGAGAGGGCTTTCTTCTTGTCAGTGACTGATTCGCACGGAAGCAGGTTCTGGCGCGTGCGCCTCGGCCAGCACCGCACCGATTCTTTCGATCAATTCGGAGGGCGCAAATGGTTTTTCGATGAACGCGGATAGCCCCAAACCATCGAACTGGTGCGAGATGTCTTCCTGCGTGTAACCGGAGCACAGGATGATTGGGATGGCTGGATGGCTGGCGCGAATCCGGCGGAACATCTCGTCGCCGCCCATGCGCGGCATGGTCAGGTCCAGCACCACCACGTCGATTTCGTGCCCATGCCGTCGGAACTGCGCCATGCCCTCTTCGCCGTCGGACGCCTGGAAAACCCGGCACCCAACGTCTTCCAACGCGATGGCCATCAACGTGCGCAGGCCTTCCTCATCGTCGACGATTAAAACGCTCGTGCGCTTCAGTTTGGGCAGAGTCAGTTCGGGGGCAGGCGGTTGGTTGGCGACTTCCGCGGCCCGTCCCCGTGCCGGGAAGATCAGGGTGAATACCGTGCCTTCTTCCTCCCGGCTGAAGATGCGGATGCCACCCCGGTGGCCGCGCACGATTCCGCGCAGAGCCGCCAAGCCAAGACCCCGGCCGGCAAACTTCGTGGTGAAAAACGGGTCGAAAATCTTGGAAACGGTTTCGGGGCTCATGCCGCAGCCGTTGTCGCTGACTTCCAGCCGGACGTATTCATCCGGCTCCAAGTCCTGCCCGGAATAGAGGGAGTCCACGGAATCGGTATCCAAGACGCAGGAGTCGGTGCGGATCGACACGCTCCCAGGGCGTTGATCGCCAATCGCCTCCGCTGCGTTCGTCAGAAGATTGAGGATCACCTGCCGGATCTGGACCGGATCGCCCTCCAACAGCGGCAACCCGGGAGTCAACTGAAAATTGACGCGCACGTTCTTGGGCGTCGAAACCTTCAGGAGATCGGTCATGTCAACGATCAGCACGTTTAGATCGAGCTTATCGACGGCGAACTTCCCGCGCCCGGAGTAGGCGAGCATCTGGCGGGTCAGGTCGGCCAGTCGTCGGGTGGTCCGCTCGATCTTGTCGAGGTGGTGCTTGCCAGTGGACTTGGCGGCTGCCAGATAGGGGGCCAGCATCTCCGCGTTGCCGAGAATCGTGGTCAGCAGATTGTTGAAATCGTGCGCGATCCCACCGGCAAGCACGCCGAGGCTTTCCAGCTTTTGGCTTTGCCGCAGCGCCTCCTCGGCGTGCACGCGCGCCGTGATGTCCACCACTACCCCGCGCAGCCCGATCACCCTGCCCGCCGTGCCGATGGCAGTGATGATTTCCCGCACCCACAAAATCTGGCCGCCGGCGTCGATCATGCGGTATTCCACCGACTGGGCCTGCCCCGGACGCCGGGCCGCCTGGGCGTTCTCGTGGGCTCGGGCACGGTCGTCGGGATGGACGTTCTCGTACCAGAACGCCGGTTCCGCGACCCAGCGATTCGTGTCGAGGCCGAGCAATTTCCGGGCGTAATCGTTCACGAACGTAAAGCGTTGGACACGCGCGTCACTTTCCCAAATCACGGCTTCGATGCCATTGACGAGGTCGCTCAGGTGCTGACGGGTGGTCTCGACGGTGGCCGCCAGCCGTTCGCTCTCCAGCAGCGACTGGCTCAGCCGGGCTTGACGCTGGGCCAGCAAGAAGTTGGCGATGGCAAGGATCGCCGTGGAAAGCAGCCCGATGGTCAGGATCCGCTGCGGCGCGGCGGTGCGCAACGTGGCCGTCATGAGCGGCGTGGGTGACAGGCGCAACTTCCAGGCGCGGTCGGCGACAGGGATGAACCGTTCCTCCACCGGGTCTCGCCGTGGGGGTAAAGCAGTCGATCCGGCGACCATCGAGCGGAAAACATTGCGGCCGGCACGGTCGTAAAATTCCAGGTTCCAGAAATCGAGCACATCCTGACCAAACAAGGCGCGGATCGCCTGCGTGACGCGAATCGTGCCTGTGACCGACCCTTCCAGGTGGCCGTCGCGAAAAACCGGCACGGTCACGATGACGCCCTGTTGGCCAGGCGCGAGGAGGTCGAGACTGCGGGTCGCGGCAGGCTCGCGAGACACCACCGCCCGCGCACGCGACTCTGCCGCCGCCGGGTCGTTCGCTGGCGTGATCGGGCCTTTGACGTAGGGCGAGCTGATCGTTTGGACCACGTGTCCGCTCGCGTCCAGCCACGACACCGACTCAACGTCGCGCATCTCCGCGAGCAGACGCTTTATAAACGGCGAAAAATCCTGGTTGCCCGTGTTTTCGGACGTGACGGAGATGAAGTTGCCCACGTTGGTGAGCGCGCCGATTCGCGTTCCGATGAGATCCTGGAATCTGAGGAAGGCGTTGTCCGCGTTGCGTGCCGTTTCCGCTTCCAGCAGCAAACGCTCCGAATTCTTGCTTTCCAGATAGAGATAACACGTCACTGCGAGCACGGGTAAAGTAGCCAACGCCGCCCGTAGGAACGAAGGTGAACGTTTCCAAACCCTGTGTAATGCGAACCACCTGACCATCGTTGCGTAAAAGTACGCCGCCCGCGCGAGAAAGCGACCTGAAAACACCCGTGGGCGGTCTCAACGAAAAGAATGCCGGCGGGCACGCAAACTGGCGTCTCATTCCTGCTTGTCAAATTGCGGTCCTTCTTCTAAAGTCCATTGGTATTCTCCCCGTGAAAGCTGGTTTTACTTTGCTTGAGCTGATGATGGCTTGTGCGGTCGTGGCGTTGCTGGTTGCCATCGCCATTCCGGCCACCTCGCGGCTCAGCGAGTACACTTTGCGGACGAAGTCGATCTCGAACTTGCGCCAGATCGGCGTGGCGGCGCATCTTTACGCCAACGATCACAACCAGCAACTTCCCGGCCAGCCGTCCGCATCGGGACCGTTGGGTACCGGGGCCTCCCCCGCCCGATGGCCAGCGCTTTTCTGCGCCTATCTGACCCCGAGCGATCCGACCGTGTTCGTTGATCCTGGCGATCCAATCACCTCGAAACTTCCGCTGGCTACCATCCTTTCCAACGACGCAAACAACACGGCGTACGTCTACAACGGTTTCGACGATCTGGCCGCGGACAACCGGCCACCGGAAGCCATTTCGTTGAACAATCTGGCGGCTCCCGCAGAAATTGTCCTGCTCGCGCAAAAAACCCGTGGAGCTACCGCTTTTTATGTCAGCCCGCTGTTTGCGCCGATTGCCAGCTTGCTCAGCCTACTCAATCCGGCTGCTTATGACGGCGGGTCGCACTATTTGTTCGTGGACGGCAGCGTCCGGTTCATCATGCGGAACCAGTACAACAATAGCTTTTGGCTCGCGGACAAGGCCAATTCGCTGCCCTTCCCGCCGTGGCTACCGTTGCCTTCGGGCTCGCCGAACGTGGGTGGGAGTTCCTGTGGGCTGGCAACAATCAAGTTTTGAGGCGCAGCCAGCGCGTGGCATAGACCACGACGAAAAGCGCGTTCATCAGGACGAGCACGAGAATGAGCCGACGCGAGGCGACCTGGCGTGACCTCAGCGAGTAGTTAGGCGGCAGGACGGCGCACAGCGCGAAGCTCAAGGCAAACCACGCCACGTAGTTCTGCACCGGCGGCCACGCGGGCACAGGGCCGTGTTCGTCGGGGTACCAAAGCCAATAGCCGCGAATTTTCCAGGCGACGGCTTCGAGGTTCGCATCGGTCAGCGTCGCCATCGCAGCCGTGCCGAGTGCCAGTTCGAAGCGGGTCGAGGTCGGACGGAACCGCAAGATCAAGGCGCGTCCACAAAGGACCACGATCATCCACGCCAGCGGGATCGCCACGGGCAGCACACCCGAGATCCGCCAACCGAAATTGTCGGTGTAGCGGTACGGCCCGAACGGAAAGCCAGTCTGCGCGCCGATCCACTCGAAGACACCTGATCCGATCAGGAGGATGACTGCCCATCGGCGCGCCGTAGTCAGGCCCTCGCTGGCGGCAGTCTGCAAGTAAACCACGATGGCTGCCAAGTAGATCCAGACCGCATCGGCAACGTGGAGCAATGTATCCAGGGTATCCTTGGCGAAACCGGGCGACAGGGAACGATCCACCGCGCTCCGGCCGAGGTTTAGAGGCATCACCACGAAGCCGATGGCCGTCCACACGCAGAAGGCCCACCAGGCCAGGTCGGGAAGGATTCCGGGAAACTGCCGAGAAAAGTTGGCGCGCGATGGAGGCAGCGTTTGCAAAGGCATTGGTATCTATACGGACTATGTTAGTCCGGCAATCCCGGGTTGCGCGCCGCCACGAAAAGCCTCAGTATTCGGAATGATTAGTCTGGCCCCGGACGCAGGTTGAATCGAGGCATGAAATTCTATCGCGGATTCCGGTGCCTCGCCGGTCTGGTGGTCGCGCTCGAATGGGTTGCGCTGTCGCAGACCGGCCATTGCTGGACCACCGAAGCGCATCCCGCCAAAGCCACCCGGCATCCGACGGACGATCCGCAGAAAAACACGCAGGCGAAGCCCGGGCCAGTCTTGGAAGCCCGGCCGCCGCAACCCGGCGAGTGGGAGGCGTTCATCGACCCCGAGCGACAGATTTTCCCGTCGCTGCTGCTCGCCAGCGCAACGCTCAAAGACCCTCTGCGCGACGACGACACCGCGCGGAAAGCCGAGAACACCAAACAAAAGAAGTCTCCCCCGGCAGACCACGCCAGATTGGACGCCGCGCCAGAAATCCTCGGTGACGAAAACGGACTTCTCGGCGTGGTCATCGCCAATCCCAAAGACGGTGCGCACGCGCGGATCGAAATCAAGGAGAACGCGCTGATGGCGGATACGGTGCTCGACGCGGAACTCCCCGTGGCCGGTCGCCTGTATCGCCTCGCGCCGCGGGTGAACTACAAGTACGACGCCCTCAACCGCGTGCGGCAGAGCCAGCCGATCAACGTGACGTTTTCAGTGGAGGTCGACGGCCGGAGTCTCGGCGAACGTTTCGTGACGGCGCGGGTGCATCCGATCAACGATTGTCCCTACGCCTACCAGAACCCGGACGACGCCAAGGATTACGTGGACATCGCGTGGATGTTCGCCGCATACGTCAACGAGGATCATCCCGCCATCCCGGGCTTGCTCAAGGAAGCGCAGGCTACCGGGGTCGTGGACGGATTCGACGCCTATCAGAGCAGAGACCCGGGGACGATCCTGCTGCAAGTTTTTGCGGTCTGGGAAGCTCTGCGGCAGCACAACATCCGCTACAGCGACATCGGCACCACCACGGCGGAAAGCAGTTCGCTCTACAGTCTCCATGTGCGTTTCATCGAGGAGGCATTGTCCGAATCCCACGCGAATTGCGTCGATGCCAGCGCCTTGCTGGCGTCGGTTCTGCGGCGCATGGGCATCGACACGTTTCTGGTGATGGAACCGGGCCACATGTTTCTCGGGATTTATCTCGATGCGGAAGGCAAACAATCGGCCTGTCTGGAAACCACGATGCTCGGCGACCCCGACCCGGATAAGGTCACCGAAAACCGGGCGTTGGCGAAATCGGCGTCGCGGGCGGTAAAGAAGCTCAAAGGCTGGCGCTGTTTCAACCAGGCTCTGGACTCGGCCACGCGGGAATTCAACAAACACCGCAAGCGTTTCGACCTCTTGAACGATCCTGAATACGAGATCGTCGACATCACCGCCGCACGCCGCGAGGGCATCGCGCCGATTGGCTACGTAAAGGGGGACTAACCCGGCGCGCGCCAGAGAATTTTGTCGGCGACCATCCGGCCGCTCAGGCAAACCAGCGGCAGACCGCCGCCCGGATGGGTCGAACCGCCGACGAAATAAAAATTCGGCCTCCCCGGCGGCTGGAGTTTGGGTCGTTGAAACGCGGCGCGGACCCCGTGGCTCGCGAATCCGTACAAACTGCCGCCGTGCGCCAGGTAGCGGGTCTGGAAATCGGCGGGCGTGAAGTGCCTCCGGACCCGGATGGCGGCGCGCAAGCCCTCGAACCCAAAACGGGTTTCCAGACGGTGGATAATCTGGTCGCCGTAGGTTTCCGCGATTTCCTGCCAACCGACACCACCTTTTTCGGAGAGGGCGGGGGCATTGACCAAGACGAACCAATTCTCGCAACCATCCGGCGCGCGGCCAACATCGGCCTTCGAGTGGACCGCGACATAAATCGTGGGTTCGCTGGCGGGACGTTGTTCGTCGAAGAGTTGGCGGAACTCCGCCGGGTAATCGTCGGAGAAAAAAATGTTGTGATGGGAAAGTTGTGGGTACTGCCGCCCGACCCCCAGGTAAAGGATGAACCCCGAGATCGCGAGGTCGCGGGTGCCGATGGCCTTGCGCATGGCGGGGGTATCGCGCTCGAAACTCAGCACGTCCTGATTACAAACGACGGTGCCAAACGTCTTTTCCCCGCCGCCCGCGTGCCGCAATTGCCAATAGGGGGCCGTGCGCTCGATCCCGGCAACGCGGTGATCGAAGCGAAACTCCACGCCCTCTTCCCGACAAATCCGCTCCAGCGCGCGCGCGATTTCGTACAAACCGCCTTTCACATACCACCCGCCAAATTTCGCCTCGACGTAGGCGATGATGTTGAAGGCGGCGGGCGTCTGGTACGGCGACGACCCGTTGTAAGTCGCAAAGCGGTCGAAAAGCTGCACCAGATAGGGATCGTGGCCGAAGAACCGCCGGACCACGCGGTCCATCGTTTCAAAAGAAGCGATTTTCGGCAGGTGACGCAACTTGGGCAGGTTGGACCAGGTGACCTGCCGCCACCATTCCTCCAGCGGATGATGCAGAAAGGCATCCGCGCTCAGGTCGTAAAGACCGCGCGCATAATCGATAAAACGCGCGACCTCCGGGCGCTGCCAGAACGCGGCGTCCTCGTCGATGACCGTGCCGTCGGTCCAGCGGTAGCGGCAGGTGACGGGGAGCGGGAGCAGGGTCAGGTCGTCCTGCAACCGCCGACCCAATTTTTGCCAGAGCTGCTCGAAAACGTGAGGCATCGTCAACAAGCTGGGGCCCATGTCCCAGGTGTAGCCGTCGGCTTCGAGCCAGTTCAGTTTGCCTCCGACCCGCTCGTTTTTCTCGAACACCGTGACCCGCCGCCCCGCGTGGGCGAGCAGGGCGGCGCAGGTCAGCCCGCCGACTCCTGCGCCGATGACGGCCACGCCGGACGGGGAGGCGTTCATAACGTCGCGGCCGCCCGGGCGTGGATACGGTCGATGGCCCAGCGGGCGTGTTCCGCAATGAATTCTTCCTCGTTTGCCGCCGCGCGAGTCAACACGGGCAGGTCATCGGTGGTCCCGACGTTGCCCAACGCCACGCAAACGTTGCGCAACAGCCCGCGCCGCTTGGTGCGCTTGACCGGCGAGCCTTTGAACGCCGCGCTGAAATCCTCCTGAGTCAGCCCGAGAAAATCCCGCAACGCTATCCCGGCGGTCGCGGGCCGGGCCTGAAACGCGGCCTCCCGGCTGGCCCGGGCAAACCGGTTCCACGGACAGGCGTCGAGGCAGTCGTCGCAACCGTAGATGCGGTCTCCCATGAGCGGGCGCAGTTCCATCGGGATCGCCCCCTTGTGCTCGATGGTGAGGTAGGAGATGCACAACCGGGCGTCGAGCACGCCCGGCCGGTCGCGGCGGATCGCGCCGGTCGGACAGGCGTCGA
>CAXUHC010000001.1:14194-24644 GCA_964250705.1 uncultured Chthoniobacterales bacterium
AACGCGCGCAACTCCCGCAGCGCGGTGGGATCGGAGCATCGCGCTCGATGTCGAGCGTGGTCAGGATTTCAGCCAAGAAAAACCAGGTACCCAGTTCCGGGTGCAGCAGCATCGTGCTCTTGCCGTGCCACCCGATTCCGGCTTCCGCCGCGAAGTCCCGTTCCAGCACCGGCCCGGTATCGACGTAGTAACGTTGCTGGCCGCCGTGCGTTTGCAGGAAGGCATCCAGCGCGCGGAGCTTTTCTTCGATGAGAAGATGGTAATCGTCGCCCCAGGCGTACCGGGCAAATCTTCCCGTGGGTGGCGCGTTTGTGGGCGGGGGCATGCGCGGTCCCTGCCAGTAGTTGAGCGCCAGAGCGATCACGGACCGCGCGCCGGGCAAGACCAGTTGCGGGTCGGCGCGTTTTTCTCTGCCGCGTTCGAGCCACGGAGTCATCTCGCCGCCCATCCCCGCTTCCAGCCAGGCGCCGAAGGACTCCGCATGCGGCGGTGGGCCGCAACGGGCGACGCGGCACAGCGCAAAACCCAACGCACGGGCATGTTCGAGCAAGGCGTCTTTCACGGCGGTAAAGTCTTGATGCCGGCGTGCCGAAAAAACTCACGCGCCCCGGCGAGGATGGCGTGCGCGATCTCCGCGTGGGTACCCACCGAAGTATCCACGGTGAAATGCGCGCACCCGGTGTAAAGCGGCAACCGGCGCTGGATCAACTCTTGCAGAGTGGTGTGCGGGTCAGCCGTTTGCAGCAGCGGACGCCGACGGTTTCTCGACACCCGCTCAAACAGCACCTCAACGTCTGCGGTCAGAAAGGCGACGCAACCCAGCGCGCGAAGCAGAGGGATATTTTCGGGACGAGTCACGATGCCGCCCCCGGTGGCGACGATCAGGGGCGTTTCGCCAGACAGGCCACTCAAAGCTTCGCTTTCCAGTTCCCGAAAATGCTCCTCACCATGCCGCGCGAAAATTTCGCTGATCGGCAAGCCGGTCTGCCGGACGATTTGCTTGTCGAGGTCCGTCCAGCGCCGCGCGGTCAGTCGGGCTACTTCGCGGGCCACGGAACTTTTTCCGGCGCCCATCGGTCCGATGAGGACCAGATGATCCGCCCGGGGTACGTGCGCCGGGGTCATTGCCCCGTTCCGGTTGCAGTCGCCAGGGCCTGCGAACGGCGGACAGGGTTACGACGCGATGCGGACCACGTTGCGCGCTTTGGCCCCTTTCTCGTCGGTGTACAGCTCATATTCGACTTGATCACCTTCCTGCAACGTCTTAAAGCCTTCGGACTGGATCGCCGAGAAATGCACGAAGATGTCCGTTCCTACGCTCGGATCAACGATGAAGCCAAATCCTTTCTTCTCATTAAACCATTTAACGGTGCCTTTCGCCACGGTGAGATGTTCGTTATCCATAAGCTTATTGCTGTTTGGTTACGGTGAGAGCGCACGGTCAGATGCGAGTATTTGCGCGGGGGATCGCTTTTTCAAACCATGAGCCCGGGATCGTTCGCGGTCGCCGGAGTGCTTCTTGCCGGGCTCGACGCGGAGGCAGTCAATGCTCTCCGACCGGCGGCGGAGATTTTAACGTCGTTCGGGATTCGGTCGGAAACGGCGATCATTCTTCCCGGCGACCTGGATGCCGGGCTCGCGGAGAGAGTTTGCGCCGTGATCGTGGCCTCGACGGATGCCGCGCTGCCGGCGAGTCTGGCGTCAGCGACCTCGGTGCCGGTGATCCGGGTGCCCACGGACGCGGGGGACCAGCACGGTCTAGCGTTGTTGGACGACGGCGACGGCGACCTGCCCGCCGGAGGGGCGGTGGGCGGTGAGTTTGCTACGATGGCCATCGGCGAAGCGGGGGCCAGGAACGCAGCGCTGTTCGTGGTTTCCATGCTCGCGGGCAGGGACGACCGCCTGCGAGCGGCTTGGGCACAGTTTCGCGCCCGACAAACCGACGCCGTTTTGCGGCATCCGCCTCTGGTGACGGAGAATTGAGCAACCCGTTTTGAAAACTCTGCTGCTGGATGCGAATATGAAGGGTGCGGTTGCGCGTGCCGTCGCGTTGTTGCAGGCGGGGGAGCTGGTCGCCCTGCCGACCGAGACCGTTTACGGTTTGGCGGGCGACGCGGGGCGGCCCGGGACTGCGGCGGCCATTTTTCAGGCAAAGGATCGACCGTTGTTCGATCCGCTCATCGTGCACCTTCCCACGCTCGACTGGCTCGAACGGGTCACGGTGCCGGTGTCAGGCGTCCATCCAATCGCCGCGCGGCTGGTGGAGCGGTTCTGGCCGGGGCCGTTGACCCTGCTGCTTCCCCGGCGGCCGGACGCCGTGCCCGACCTCGTGACCGCGGGCGGCTCGCTGGTGGCGGTGCGGATGAGCGCGCACCCGGTTTTCCGGGCGGTGATCGAGACGTTCGGGCGACCGTTGGCCGCCCCGAGCGCCAATCGTTTCGGGCGGATCAGCCCGACCACCGGCGCGCACGTCCTGGCGGAACTGGACGGGCGCATCCCGCTGATCGTCGACGCCGGGTCGACCGCGCACGGTCTCGAATCGACCATCGTTTCGGTCGGGGAGGGCGGGGTGCTGGAAATTTTGCGTCACGGGCCGGTGACGCAGGAAATATTGGCGGAGTTCGGCCCCGTGCGGGCATTCGCGCCGTCCGCCTTGGCGTCGGCGGCTGCCCCGGGTCAACTGCCTGGTCATTACGCCCCGCGTACTCCGCTGATGATCGTCGGACCGGGCGAAACGGTTTCCGACGCTGATGTCGGGCAGCCAACCCTGGGGTTGCTGGCATTCCGACAGGACCGCGCGCCTTCGAGCGAGGCGTTCGCAAGCACGGAGTTTCTGACGAACAGCGGCGACCTGCGGGAAGCGGCGAGCAGGTTTTTCGCCGCCCTGCGCCGATTGGATGAATCCGGGGTGGAAAAGATCGTGGCGGAAGCCGTGCCCGAGGTCGGCCTGGGCCAGGCGATCATGGAGCGTCTGCGCCGCGCCGCCGCCGGTTCGGGAACGCGGCTCATCTAGAGCTAGAGCGCGTCTCGATTGGGCAAGCCTGCGGGCTGTAGGGACGGCGCTCTGTCGCCGTGTTTGGTCCCGTGCGGACACGGCGACAGAGCGCCGTCCCTACAGCCGGAGCTCGCCGCTCATTCGTTCGGGACGCGCTCCAGGTCGCCACATCCAAGCGCGAACGGTTGCCGTATCAGAAAATATGGCAACCAAAGCTCCTGCGAAGAAGAAGACGTCGTCAAAGAAAGAAACCGGCAATCACTGCTGGCCCGGGTATGAGCCGACACCCGGCAAGAAGCCCGGCACCAAGGGCAGTTGCAAGAAGAAGGGAAGTTAAGCGGCAGCAGCGACGCATCGTCCCGGTTGCGTCGGTGGGCGGGTTCTGACATCGTGCCGCCGTGTCTCGCCCGTTGCGTCCTCGCCGTCCCTTGCCCGCCGTCCGCCGCTCCGCGCCGTCTTCCGTGGATTCCAAACCAAACGACTTCGGAAGCACGCGCGCTACCGGAATTGTCGGTCTGGCCGTCATGTGCAGCCGGGTGTTGGGGCTGGCGCGCGAGCAAATCCTGGCGGGGCTGTTCGGTGCCGGCAAATACACCGATGCCTTTTACGCCGCGTTCCAGGCGCCCAACCTGTTGCGCGATCTCTTCGCCGAAGGTGCCCTTTCCACGGCGTTCATCACGACGTTCTCCAAGAAAATCCAAGTCGAGGGCGACCAATCCGCCTGGCGGCTGGCCAACAAAATGGCCACGCTCACGCTGGTTTTCATGACTGCGGTCGTGCTGTTGGGCGTGATCGTCTCGCCGCTGCTGACCCAGGTTCTCTCTGGCGGCTTTCATTCCGTGCCGGGCAAGTTCGAGCTGACGGTCTCGCTCACGCGAGTGATGTTCCCGTTCATCCTGCTCGTCTCGCTGGCAGCTCTGGCGATGGGGATGCTCAACGCCAAGCACGTTTTCGGCGCGCCCGCGATGGCGTCGAGCTTCTTTAATCTCGGTTCCATCGTCGGCGGGGTGAGCATCGGCTGGTGGCTGGACCACCGCTTCGGCATGAAGTCGCTTTACGGATTGGCTTGCGGCACGCTGCTGGGCGGCCTGTTGCAATTGGTCGTGCAGTTTCCCAGCCTGCGCCGCGCGGGCTACCGTTTCGTGCCGGACTTCCAGTGGCGCGACGAGGGCGTGCGAACCATCCTGCGCTTGATGGGTCCGGCGGTCATCGCCGCGAGCGCGGTGCAGATCAACGTCATGGTCAATGCCTCGTTTGCCAGCTACCAGGCCAACGGCGCGCGGACCTGGCTCAACAACTCCTTCCGTCTGATGCAGCTCCCCCTGGGCATTTTCGGGGTGGCCATCGCCACGGTCACGCTGCCGCTGGTCAGCAAAAGCGCGGCCCTAGGCGATCACGAGACCTTCCGCCGGACCCTGGCCCGGGCGCTGCGGCTCGCTTTCTTTCTGACGATTCCCTCGGCCATCGGCCTGATCTGCCTGGCGGAACCGATCATTTCCCTGCTCTACCAACACGGGCGTTTTACCATCACCGCCGCCTACCAGACGGCGGGCGCGCTGCAATTCTACGCCGTCGGCCTCGCCGCCTACTCCGGGATCAAGGTCCTCGCCCCGGCGTTCTACGCGTTGGATGCCCGCACCACGCCGATGACCGTTTCCTTCATCGCTATCGGCATCAACGTCGTGCTCAACGTCATTTTCACCTACGCGCTGGGGTGGGGGCACCGGGGGCTGGCATTTTCCACGAGCATCACGGCAGTCGTCAACTTCACTTTGCTCTACGTCCTGATGCGCCGCCGCATGGGACGCCTGGAAACCCGCCAGATGGCATGGACCCTCGCCAAAATCGCCGTGGCGGGCGCGGCGCTCGCGGCGATTTGTCTGCTGGGGCGCTCCTTCCTCATGGACGGCTTCGACTACTTTTCCTTGCCGGAAAAGATGGGCAGCCTCTTCAGCGTGATCTTGGCGGGAGGCCTCGCGTTCTTCGGCGTGAGCTACCTCGCGCGGGTCGAAGAGATGCAGGAGGCGACGGGGTTGTTCGCGCGCAAGTTCCGCCGTGGGGGCAACCCCTGAGGAAGCCGCCCGGCTTGCCGATCCCCGGCAGCCTGCGTAGGCTCCCCGATGTCTTCCTTCCCCGCCATTTATGCAGACCCGGCTTTTGACATGGCCTGCGAGCAGTTCCGCCTGATCGCCGATTACCTCAACATCGACCCCAACGACCGCGACCGCCTCCTGCTGCCCAAGCGCGCGGTCATGGTCGCCCTGCCGATCCACCGCGACGACGGTAGCACCAGCGTTTACACCGGCTACCGGGTCCAGCACCATCTCACCATCGGGCCAACCAAAGGCGGCACGCGCTTCTCCCCCAGCGTGAACATGGGCGAGATCGCCGCCCTCTCGATCTGGATGAGCTGGAAATGCGCACTCGCCGGGCTGCCCTACGGCGGGGCCAAGGGCGGTATCACGGTCGAGCCGCGCGACCTTTCCATCCGCGAGTTGGAAGCCCTCAGCCGCCGCTACATGCAGGAGATGATCCCCTTCGTCGGCCCGCACACCGATATCATGGGTCCCGACATGGGCACCAACGAGCAGGTCATGGCCTGGCTGATGGACACCTACAGCGTCCACATGGGCCACACGGTCAACGAGATCGTCACCGGCAAGCCGACGTTTCTCGGCGGGTCGGCGGGCCGCCGCGAGTCCACCGGGCGCGGCGTGGCCTTTCTCGTCGAACGCGCGCTCGACACGCTCAAGATCGAGCCGAACGGACGCACCGCCATCATCCAGGGTTTCGGCAACGTCGGCTCGGTCGCCGCCGCCAGCCTGTATTATAAGGATGGCATCAAGATCATCGGTCTGTCCGACGCCTTCGCGGCGTTTTACGACCCGAAGGGCATCAACCTGCCGGAGCTCGAGGAGCACCTGCGGCACAACCGCGACCTGTCCAACTTCCTCGGCGCGCCGCGCATCGACCCGGAAGAAATGCTCGTCCAGCCCTGCGACATCCTGATCCCCGCCGCCGTGGACCGCGTCATCAACGGGTCCAACGCCGGGCGGCTGCAATGCCGCATCCTAGCCGAAGCCGCCAACGGCCCCACGACGCCGGAAGCCGATGCCATCCTCGACCAGCGTTACAACGAAGTCCTCGTGATCCCAGACATTCTGTGCAACGCGGGCGGCGTGATCGTGAGTTACTTCGAGTGGGTGCAGGATTTGCAGGGGTTCTTCTGGAACGAGACGGAAATCGCCGACAAACTGTTCCGCATCATGGACACGGCGTTTACGGCGGTGGTCAAACGGGCCAAGAGCGAGAGCATCCCGTATCGCCGGGCGGCGCTGGCCATTGCGGTGGAGCGCGTGCTCAAAGCCAAGCAGACGCGCGGGTTGTTCCCGTAAGGATTGGGAACCCTGAAATAAATCATTCGCCCAAGAAAGCGCTTGACGGGATCGGGCAGAATCGTCAAACCCTTTGCGGGAACGTTCCCAACGGAACCAAATCCAACACATCCAAGATATTGCCCGACATATTCCTATGAAAGATCGTTCTTTTTTTCCCCGCTTGCCGAAATTCGTCTTCATGTTCGCCTCGGCGGCGTGCCTGCTGTCTGCGCCGGCGTTCGTTTCGCACGCCTCCGCCCAGGCACCCGTCCTCAGCTTCAAGCTTTATAAGCGCGGGACCGAGACCCCGATCAAGAGCGCAGCGGCGGGCAGCACGGTGATCATGGTGGCAACCATTTCCGTGCCGGGCGCGGCAGCGGGTGTGCCCATCGCCGTGGATGCCGTTGCGACCCTGAAATTCGTGGGCGTGTCGGTTCCCTACAAGATTCCGATGGCGAACCTCACGCTACCGAACACCAATCCCCAGGACGGCGGGACGCTGTTGCAAAGCGGCACGCAGCAGGGCGAACTCCGGATACCTTCTGCCACGCCGAAAGGCACCTCGATCAAGATCAAGGCAACGGCCACGGTGGCAGGCGCGACCAGCAACCAAGTCGTGGCGAAGCTGAGCGTGCTTTGACGGACGGAACGGCAAGAAACGCTCGCGTGCACAACCTGTCATCGTCCAGCAACGGGTTGTGCCATTTGAGCCTCAATAGATTGACCGCTCTTTCTCGCGCCGTTTAGGATTGGCGGGATCGAGGAAATCGGGGTTGTCCGAAAGACGGTACATCGCGCGGCGGCAAGCGCCGACCGCCCACGGGGCCATCCGGTCAAACCAATGCGAGGCGCGCAGGTATACGATGGCACGGGCCACGAACCGCCCCGTGGCAAAAATCGCCAGAGCACCGCTGATCCAACCGGCGATTGAGGTAGCACCCAGCGCAAAATCGGCAGGAAAGTCGAGTGCCACCCACCAGGCGAGCACTGCCAACGGACCGCTCCAGCCTAGCGTCCGGCGGAGCTGAGAACGGTGGAAAGTCCAATAAAACCGCTCGGGCGGCACCGGCACCCGCGACTCGTCCAGTCCCCGGAGTTCGAGGTGGTGAATGGTCGAGAGGTAGTCCGCGCTGGCGATCAGCGGCACGGCGGCGAATGCAGCCAGGATCGTCGGGAACGCTGCCAGCCCGGAGAGATATTCCCAAGCGAGGCCGCTGAGCCAGCCTATGACCCCGAAAATGAAAAGGATTTCCAGCATGGAGAAGAGTCTGTGATTGCCGGACCCGGACGCATCAATATGCCGTCAGGCCCCGGATTTTGCAACGCTCGACAGAGGGTTTAGGTTGCCGTGCTTTTCGTGGCCGCCTCTATTTACCACTAGCGCCAACGCTGCGCGGATCGCTACCGCTGGCCGGGCTTCGTGCGGGCGAACGCGCCGGAAATCGCCGCCATCGCCGCGTTTCTGAGATGATGCGAAGCCGTGCCGGTGCCCTGATCAAGGAACGAGCACGATTTTGCCGAACTGCGCGGCGGACTCCATCGCCCCGAACGCGGCGTTGCCTTCGGCAAGCGGAAAAACGTGGTCGGCGAGCGGCGTGATCCCCTTTTCGTTCACGAAGCAGACCATCGCGGTGAAATCGTCCGGGCTGCCCATGGTGGTGCCAAGGACCGAAAGTTGTTTCCAGAAAACCCGGCGCATGTCGAAGCCCGAAGGGTTGCCGCGCGTCGCGCCAAAGAAAGCGATGCGCCCGCCGGGCGCGGCGAGGTCGAGGAGCTTGAGGAAACCGTCGCCGCCTGCGCTGTCGATGGTGACGTCAAAGCCGCCGCCCGCCTGGCTCTTGAGTTGCTTGTCCCAATCGGTTTGCTGGTAATTCACGCCGCCTGACGCGCCGAGTTCGGTGGCGCGCCGGAGCTTGTCGTCAGACCCGCTCGTCACGAAAACCCTGGCTCCCGCGGCGACCGCGAATTGCAGAGCGAACAGCGCCGCGCCGCCACCCACGCCGGTGACGAGCACCCGCTCGCCGGGTTGCAGCCTGGCCCGGGAGAACAACGCGCGGTAGGCCGTCAACCCAGCGAGCGGGAGGGCGGCGGCGTGTTGAATATCCAGATGCGCGGGTTTTTCCACCAGCGCGCTGACCGGGACGCGGACCTGCTCGGCGAACGTGCCGTCGTCGGGCAGGCCGAGGATGCGAAACATGTCGGCTTGGGCGACCGGACGGCTACCCCAGTCGAGGCCGGGGTTAATGATGACCTCGCGCCCGAGCCACCCACCGTCGACGCCTGCGCCAACGTTCGCTACTTTGCCGCAACCATCGGAACCCAAGATGATCGGGAATTTCAGACCGGCGTACTGCCCTTTTTGAATCCACAGGTCGCGGTGGTTGAGCGCGGCAGCGCCCACTGCGACGACCGCCTCGCCCGGGCCGGGCACGGGAGCGGGCACGTCTTTGAGTTGGAGGGGTGCGTCGGCGGCGTCCAGAACCAGGGCTTTCATAGCCAAACGGTAGGGCCGACCTGACGGATGGCAACCCGTTGGACAACCGGCGGCGGACGGTGAACCGTGCGGGGTGGTAACTCGGATGATGACGGTGCGGTCCGGCAAGGCGATGGCACGGCTGGCGGCAGACTGGGACCGCCCCGTCGCACTGGTGCCGACGATGGGCGCACTCCATGCCGGGCATCTCTCGCTGATCACGCGAGCCCGGCAGGCCGTGGGACCGACGGGGCTGATCGTGGTGAGCATCTTCGTCAATCCGCTGCAATTCGGGCCGAAGGAGGATCTGGCGAAGTATCCGCGACCGTTGCGCAAGGATCTGGCCCTCTGCCGGGAACAGGGAGTCGATCTCGTGTTTCACCCGGACGCGGCCGAAATGTACGTGCCGGATCAATCGGTGTCTGTGAACGAAACGCTGCTGTCAGGCGGGTTGTGCGGGCGTTCGCGTCCGGGGCATTTCAGCGGGGTGTGCACGGTCGTAGCCAAGCTGTTCAACCTCGTGCGCCCGAATCTGGCGGTGTTCGGAAGGAAGGATTATCAGCAAATGGCAATCATCCAACGGATGGTGCGCGATCTGAATTTCCCCATCAAAATTGTCCCGGTTGAAACCGTGCGCGAACCGGACGGCTTAGCCTTGAGTTCACGCAACGCGTACCTCCAGGCGGAGGAGCGCGCGCAAGCTCCGGTTCTGCGGCGGGCGTTGCTCCGGGCCGCGCAGGCCGTGAAGGCGGGGGAGCAGGATGCTCGACGCGTGCAAGCCATCTTGGAAAAAGAACTCACCACCGCGCCGCTGGCACGCATTGACTACGCCGAAGTCACGGATGCCGAAACCCTGCAACCAATCAGCCGGATCGCAAAACCCGCAGTGTTGGCGGTGGCGGTTTTTTTCGGGCGAACGCGCCTCATCGACAATATAGTCGCCAAGAGTCCCGTCAGGCGACGTTCCGAAGCGTGAAATTTTATGCAAAGCTTTGATTTTATCGTCATCGGCAGCGGCGTGGCCGGGCTGACCTTTGCGCTGAAGGCGGCGGCGCACGGACGAGTGGCCATCGTCACCAAACGTGCTCCCGCCGATTCCAACACGGCCTGGGCACAGGGCGGGGTGGCATGCGTTTGGAGTAGCGAAGACACCGTGGATTCGCACGTCGAGGACACGCTCGAGGCGGGCGCAGGGCTGTGCGACGAGGCGGCGGTTCGCACCATCGTGAGCGAGGGGCCCGCCCGCATCCGCGAGCTGATCTCGCTCGGCGTGCACTTCGACGAACGGGAAATCCCGCTGGGAAACGGCACCACGGAACTCGACCTCGGGCGGGAGGGTGGGCATTCCAAGCGGCGCGTCCTCCATTTCCAAGACACGACGGGCCGGGAAATCGAACGCACGTTGTTGGCAGCCGTGGAAGCGGACCCGAACATCACCGTGCTGCAACGGCACATGGCGATCGACCTCATCACCAGCGCCAAGCTCGGCGTGGCGACGGAAAACCGCTGCCTCGGCGCTTATGTGCTCAACGAGGACACCGGGGAAGTCGAAACTTTCCGCACGCTGCGGATGATCCTGGCGACGGGTGGTTGCGGGAAGGTCTA
>CAXUHC010000001.1:24654-33742 GCA_964250705.1 uncultured Chthoniobacterales bacterium
CCTCTACACCACAAATCCGAACGTGGCGACCGGCGACGGCGTGGCGATGGCGTGGCGGGCAGGGGCGGCCATTGCCAACATGGAGTTCGTGCAGTTCCATCCAACGTGCCTTTTTCACCCGGAGGCACGGTCGTTCCTCGTCACGGAAGCCGTGCGCGGGGAGGGGGGAATCCTCAAAAACGCGAAGGGGGAGGCGTTCATGGACAAGTATCACCCGCTCGCCTCGTTGGCGCCGCGCGATATCGTCGCGCGGGCCATCGACGCCGAAATGAAGCGCTCGGGCGAGAAATGCGTTTATCTGGACATCACGCACCAGCCCCCGGAGTTCGTGCGCGAGCGCTTCCCGCACATCTACGAAACCTGTCTCGGCTACGGAATCGACATCACGCGGCAGCCGATTCCGGTGGTGCCGGCAGCGCACTACCAGTGCGGCGGCGTCCGCACCGACATTGACGGCGCGACCAACATTGCCGGGCTGTACGCCGTCGGCGAGGTCGGCTGCACCGGCTTGCACGGCGCGAACCGGCTGGCGAGCAATTCGCTGCTGGAAGGAATGGTGCTGGGCCACCGGGCATTCGAAGCGTGTTTGTGGCGCGAGCCAATCCAAGGCAAATTTTTCCAGAGCTACGAGCTTCCCGAATGGAAGGCGGGCAACGTGCAGGACATCGATGAACTCGTCGTAATCTACCATAATTGGGACGAAATCCGCCGGTTGATGTGGGACTACGTCGGCATCGTAAGGACGGATAAACGCTTGCAGAGGGCAGCCGCCCGGCTGCGTAATTTGCAGGCCGAGATTCAAGAGTTTTACTGGAACTTCAAAGTCACGACGGACCTCTTGGAACTCCGAAATCTTGCCACGGTGGCAGCGTTGATCGTAGACAGCGCCTTGCAGCGCAAGGAGAGCCGCGGCTTGCATTACACCTTGGATTATCCCTTGCTCGACGATATGCACGGCAAGCGTGACACCCTCATGCGGCGGTATTGAACGATCTCCCTGGCAGCGAACCTGCTTGAGAATGATGGATGCCCTGCCCGATATGAGGGCGTGTAATGCCAACCGTTACCCGGTAAAAACCCTTGCCAAAACCCGCCAACAAGCTTAAAAACTGCCGGGTGAAGACGATTCCCAATCGCCTCTCCCCCTGCCGTGCCGGTGTGATTGCTTTGTTGATCGCGTTGACGGTAGCAGGAGCCGCGAACCTCCAGGCCCAGTCTCCGTACGCAAGCAGCGCCGATTTTGCCGAACACGCGCGCATGCTGCGCGAACACGAGTTGCTCAAGGTCGAGCCGCAGGTGTTCGTTCCTTCGACGACGCCAACCACTACCTACTCGGTGCCGCGCTCGCTCTTTGCCTCCCGGTCCCCCTGGAAGGAAGACATCGTCACCACCGTATTTTGGATCGGCGAGTTGCCGACCAAGAATAACCCGACGCCCAACCACGCGAGCAGTTGGGACCCGCAATGGGCGGCGAATTACGGCGGCTACGACGACCCGGACCCCACCCGCCGCCGCGGATACATCCCGGCCGCGTTCATTCCGCGGCAAAACCCGTTTTATTGCGCGTTGCCTTACAACGACGTGACCCGCGGCACGACCAAGCCCGAAGCAAAAGTTCTCATTCCCTGGTTCAAGCAGGCCTTCCAACAGGAAGGGCATTCCGTTTGCAAGGATCATTGGGTGGCGATCCGGCATGGAAACCGGGTCGTTTATGCGCAGTGGTCGGACTGCGGGCCGTTCAGTACGGAAAGCTACCAGTATGTTTTCGGCACGGACCGCCCGCGCCCGAACCTCAACGGCGGAGCCGGGCTGGACGTTTCGCCAGCGGTGCGCGACGCCCTGGCGATGAACGCGACGCGCGACGTGTGCTCATGGAAGTTTGTGGACGCTAGTGAGGTCCCGCCGGGACCTTGGCGTCAATTCGGCGATAACAACATCTTCGTCAACCGAGCCTTGGGGAACCCCAACGCTGCCCGCGTGCAGGGCGGCGGGAGTGGATCGCTGTTCGGGCGCTGATCTCGGTGGCAAGGAAAACGGCGGACTCTCCGCCGAGGCAGAAAGCCCGCCGTGGAATGACGGTAAGCCGAGTTCTGTCAGCCCGGGTCTTCCTCGCGGGAGGCCCGGACCGTGACGATCATTTATCTGACCGCGTCCGCAAGCGGACGGCGGTCTCCCGCCCGGAGCGGGATGCGACTATAACCCGGAGGCTGCTCGGCCTGTTGCCAGTCCGGGCGGGCGGGCAGCCCGCCTCCTGTTCTGTCTTGCACCTCATGGGGTTTTTCGTGCCCTGGCATTTGCACGCCAGGCGGTGAGCTTTTACCTCGCCTTTTCACCCTTACCCCGGCAGCGGCGAACCGGCGCCCGGGCGGTTTGTTTTCTGTGACACTCTCCGTCGCCGCCAGCTTTCGCCGACGGCTCCCGCGTGTTGTACGCGGCATGATGCCTTGTGGTGTTCGGACTTTCCTCTGGCGGGACAGGGTCCATACAAGCCCCCCGGCCACCAGCGATCATCTGTCTTTCCGCCCCGAGCTTACGACAGGTGGCGCAACGTTTGCCACAGGAATATGGCGACCATCGTGAAATCGATGACGACCTTGCCCGCCATACCCGCCGTGGTCCCGAGCAAGGTGCCCCAGCCGACGCGCGTTGCCGGGCCGAGCGAACGTCCCGACAGGATGACCTCCGCGCACAGTGCGCCCAACACGGGACCCAGAAATAGCCCCACCGGAAAAAAGAACAGGCCGACGATCGCGCCGACGAATCCGCCGAAAGCACCCCATTTGCTCGCGCCGAACTTCCGTGCGCCCATCGCGCCAGCGGTGAAATCCACGACGTGCGCTAGCACCATCAGCGCGGTGAGGACCCCCAGTGTCCACCAACCGACCGTGTGCGCCGGGCGCACCGTGAAATGGTGCAGGAACGCGCCCGCCAAGATGAAAAGGCTGTCAGGCATCACCGGGAAGACTGCGGCGATGAGGCCAAGCCCCATCAATACCAGCGAAATGGTCCACCAGACGGTTTCCATCTTTCAAAGTACGCCACGCCCGGAGATGAGCCTCGAATTTCTTTGGCTAGTGCGCTCCATTCCCGGTACGCTTGAGGTACAAAGCCTTGTTACCGACATCGACGATGGCGCCGTTGGCTGCCAGGGCATCGCTTCCAAATAATCCCACGATGGCGCCGTCTTGCGCTTCGTCGTGCGGTCCGCCGAACGAGGCGAAAGATTGCGGTGTGGTGATCAGGTGAATGCTGGGCACGGTGTAGTTACCAATCTGCATCCCGTTCACGGTCACCAGTCCAGTATCCTCGGCCCGGGTGCCAGCCAGACCGCCTCGCAACATGGGGAGATCGCGGGACTGCAAATGCGCGGCATCCAGCAACCCTCGATTGACCGTGGTGAAGGGAGCCCCGGTATCGACGATCAGTCGGAAATGGTGCCCGTTGATCGTGCAGGGCACGGTAAAGTCGTTGCGGATGTCCGACATGGGAACCCGCGTCCACCCCGCGCTGACGAAGGCAGCGCCGGACGAGAGTTTTCTGGAACGTCCCGTGTTGAGGTAAAGCAGCAGGCGGCCACAATCGACCATGGCGTTGCAATGGCGCAGGATCTCCTCGCCCATCAGCCCATCGTAGCTTCGGTCACCGCCTGCCGTGCGGTCGAGAACGCGGTCGTACAGGATGCGGTTGGGGACCAAAACGACGGGAAGGGTGCCAAGATTGCTTTTCCCGATGCGAAAATCTGGTGCGACCGCTACCCGAGCACTCGTCCCGTTGAAGCTCGTGGTTTTCGGCAGGCCGGGCGGGAGGGGAGTGCCGGACTTGAGCAGCGAACCGTAAGTGGACTCGTTCAAGGCCGTGCCGTTAGCCCCGGTATCGAGCATGAAAAGCCCTTTGGTGCCGCCGATGGTCACGGCCAGGCAGAGGCGGTTGTTGTGTCCACGCCCCAGCCGGATGATGTCATAATCGGGAATCGTGCCGGCAGCCTCGGCTGCCAGCGGGTATCCCATCCAGATACCGGCTAAGATTGCGAGGTGAAGCAGTCCTTTGACAGAGGGATGGCCACTGGATTTCATAGAAATACGGAAATTGGTCGGACAAAATGGCAGGATTCGGGGGCACGTAGTTACCGACGTGAAAATCCACGATCCTGACCACCCGATGTATTCAGTGGTCTCCAGAAAAATGAGGCGGACAGTCCCACGGCGGAATGGATTTTGCCAGAACGCAGGGTTCGGCGCAACCGCTGTTTCCCCGCCTCGCAATCACGTTGCAGGACCGCGCGAATATTGTTAAACTGATTCCTTCCCCCACCTACCTTCGCACCGCGATTATGCTTGACCCCTTCCAGACCCTCCAGACTTTCGATGCCGGGCTTGGCCGGACAGCCTCTTTCCACAGTCTGCCCGCCTTGGAAGCGGCGGGAATTGGTCCGGTTTCCCGCCTGCCTCACAGTATCCGCATCGTGCTGGAATCCGTGCTGCGGAATTGCGACGGGAAAAAGGTTGGCGAACAGGACGTGCGCAACCTCGCTAATTGGAACGCCGTGAAGCCGATCAACGAGGAGATTCCGTTTGTGGTCGCGCGCATTGTCCTGCAAGATTTTACCGGAGTGCCGTTGCTGGTAGACCTTGCCGCCATGCGCGCGGCGGTGGCTCGGCTGGGGAAAAACCCCGGGATCATTGAGCCGCTGGTGCCGGTTGATCTGGTAGTGGATCATTCCGTGCAGGTGGATTTTGCGGGGTCGGCGCTGGCGCTCAAGCTGAACATGGACATGGAGTTCACGCGCAACCGCGAGCGCTACGAATTCCTCAAATGGGGACAGCAGGCATTCGAGACCTTTGGCGTGGTGCCTCCGGGGATCGGCATCGTCCACCAGGTAAACCTGGAATATCTTGCCAAGGGCGTCCTGTCTCAAGAGGTCGAAAATGAGGGTGCCAGGACCCGCATTTATTATCCGGACAGCCTCGTCGGAACGGATTCCCATACGACGATGATCAACGGCTTGGGCATCGTGGGTTGGGGCGTGGGCGGCATCGAGGCCGAGGCCGGAATGTTGGGCCAGCCGGTGTATTTCCTGACCCCGGAGGTCGTCGGGGTGCATCTGACCGGCAGCCTGCGCGAGGGCGTGACGGCAACTGATCTGGCGCTGAACATTACCCAAATGCTCCGGGCAAAAAAGGTCGTCGGCAAGTTCGTCGAATTTTTCGGCGAAGGCGCGGCGTCGCTGCCGTTGACCGACCGCGCGACGGTCGCCAACATGGCCCCGGAGTACGGCGCGACGATGGGATTCTTTCCGGTGGACGCGGAAAGCGTCAATTACCTGCGGTCCACGGGCCGTACCGATGAGCAATGCGCGGCGTTCGAGGCGTATTTCCGCGCGCAAGGCATGTTCGGGATGCCGCGGCAGGGTGACATCGACTATACCGTCGAACTCTCGCTCGATCTGGCGACCGTGCAGCCGAGTGTGGCAGGGCCCAAGCGCCCGCAGGACCGGCTGGATTTGCCGGAACTGGGAGAGGCGTTCCGCCAGCTGATGGATCGTCCGCTGGCTGATGGCGGCTACGGCAAACCCTCTTCGAGCCTGAGCGAACGCTTTCCGGTGCATCTCGACGCGGACGCCAAGCCGACCCAGGCTGCCGTGATGGGCGCCAGCAACGCCGCCGCCACGGACACCGGCGCGGGGATGGTCGTTGACGGAGGCAATTTGATCGGTGAAACCGTCGGACATTCCGAGATGGTGACGAACCGCCCGACAGCAACCCCGGCTGATCTGCTCGAAGAAACGCACGAACCGGAGTTTCAGCCGGGCGACACGCAGGTCGGTCATGGCAGCGTGCTGATCGCTTCGATCACGAGTTGCACGAACACGTCGAATCCGAGCGTGATGCTTGGCGCGGGGTTGCTGGCGAAAAAGGCGGTCGAACGTGGCTTGAAAGTCGATCCGGCGGTGAAAACGTCCCTCGCGCCGGGCTCCCGCGTCGTCACCGACTACCTCGACAAGAGCGGGTTGCAACCTTACTTGGACGAACTCGGCTTCCAGATCGTGGGGTACGGTTGTACCACCTGCATCGGCAATTCCGGGCCGCTGCATCCCGCCATTGAGGAAGCCATCACGGATCACGACCTGATCGCGGCGTCGGTGCTCAGCGGCAACCGTAATTTCGAGGCGCGCGTGCACCAGAACATCAAAGCGAATTTCCTGATGTCGCCGCCGCTCGTGGTGGCATTTGCCCTGGCAGGGCGGGTCGATCTTGATCTATCGACCGACCCTATCGGGAAAGATCGAGACGGCCACCCGGTCTACCTGCGAGACGTCTGGCCGAGTCTGGACGAAATCCGGCAGGCGATGGCCACCGCGCTCAAGCCGGAAGTGTTCCGGCAGCTTTACTCGGACTTCGCGGAGCAAAATCCGAAGTGGAACGAAATTCCTTCCACGGCCGGTGATACGTACGTCTGGGATGAGGCGAGCGACTACATTCAGGAGCCCCCGTTCTTCCTCGACTTTGCGATGGAGCCGGGGCACATCGGCGAGATCACGTCGGCCCGACCACTCGGGATCTTCGGCGATTCGGTTACAACCGATCACATTTCACCCGCCGGCGCGATCAAGGCGACTTCGCCCGCAGGCCAGTACCTCATCGCGCGCGGGGTCGAACCGAAGGATTTCAATTCTTACGGCAGCCGGCGCGGCAACGACAAGGTGATGACCCGCGGAACCTTCGCCAATGTCCGGATCAAGAATTTGATGGTGCCCGGCGTGGAGGGTGGGGTGACCAAGCTCTACCCGGATGGGAGCATGGTGCCGATTTACAACGCGAGCGTCAGTTATCAGCACGATGGCATCCCCCTGGTGATTTTCGCGGGCCAGGAGTACGGGACCGGGTCCAGCCGGGACTGGGCGGCGAAGGGGACCCGGCTGCTCGGGGTGCGCGCGGTCATCGCGGCAAGCTTTGAACGTATCCACCGGTCTAACCTCGTGGGAATGGGCGTGCTGCCGCTGCAATTCCTCGAAGGGACCACCGCGCAAACGCTCGGGCTGGATGGTTCGGAGACGTTCGATATCGTCGGCCTCTCGGATGAAACCTACCCCGGGCAAATGCTGACCTTGGTCATCCACCGTGCCAACGGAGAAAACGCGGAAGTATCGTTGCGGTCACGCATCGACACCGCCATCGAGGTGGATTATTACCGGCACGGCGGGATTTTGCCCTACGTCCTGCGACAGTTGCTCGGGCAATAAACCGCCCGCTACCACAGACGCCGACCGGAGAAAATCAGGAAGCCGAACCCCACGGAGTGGCAGGTCACGAGAATCCCCGCGATCTGCCACGGCAAGGAGTCGCCCCACACACGCGCGGGTTGATCTGGGTGTGGGCGGTTCCAGTGCGCGAAGATGTCGTGCCCGGTGATCAAGCAGGCGTGATATAAACCATAGATGAAGTAGTGAATCGCGGTTCCATGCCAGAAACCCATCACGCCGAAGGTCAGGAAATTGGCGACATAGGCGGCGTGACGCTTGTCGGCGAACCACTTCTTTTTGAACGCGGTGAGCAGGAACCGCATGTAGATAAAATCCCGGAACCAGAACGAGAGCGTGATGTGCCACCGGGTCCAGAACTCCTTGATGTTCCGTGATAGAAAGGGCCGCTGAAAATTTTCCGGCGTGTGGACGCCGAGCATGTAACTGAAAGCGATGGCGAAAGCACTGTAACCCGCGAAATCGAAGAACAGGTACAGGCTGTACCCATACATGTATGATACCGTGTGGCCGAACGTCGGCGTTTCGGGGATCTTGACCAGCCATTGATCGTGGACCAGATGAGCCACGACGAACTTGTAAAAGAAACCGGTGAAAAGGCGGTGGATGGCGAGGTCGAAATCCTGCACGACCCAGGCACGCGGCTTGACCGTTGACCAATCACCGGCGAAACGCCGGTAACGGTCGATGGGGCCGGAGGAGACGGTCGGGAAGAAAAACAGGAACGCAAAAAATTGTCCCAGCGGGAGATTTTTGATCAGGCCGTCGTGGATGCCGATGAGCACGTCGACCGCGCGCAGCGTGGCGTAAGACAAGCCGAGGAACTCCACGAAGCCGACCGCGCCGATGGCGTGGGCGGGGCCCGCCGCCGAAGCGCCAACGTGGTCGGGCGTCAGTTTTGCCGCCAGCAGCGGAACGATGGCAAGGAACACCGCAAGATAGCCCGGCCACTTTGCCTTGACCTGCCCGCGATACCACAACAGCGCGTTCGCCAAAACATACTGGCCCAAAGCGTAGACGCCGATGATCCAAATCTGTTTGATGCCTGAGGGGAGCTTCTCGTTGAAAGGTGCATCATATTGCAGGGCCAGGACGGCGACGGTGGCCACCAGAATGCAGGCTTGCGTGAGCCGAACCGGAGTCTGTGGCAAAGCCAGACGCAAACACAATACCGGCACCAGCACGTACAAACCGACCAGACCGAAATAGAGGAAACTGGCGTAGGGAATCATGTTTTCGCAGCCTTGCCCGCGCCCGTAGCCTGCTCGGCCAATAGTCGGCGGTCCGCCTTGCCGTTAGCGGTGAGTGGCAGGAACGGGCACAAATAAATCTTGCGCGGTAACATGTAAGCGGGCAAGCGGCCGCCGAGCGCCGTGCGCAACCTGTCCGCGACGGCGGCACTTTCGACGGGATCGGTCGGACACGGTCCGCCAAGGACGATGAACGCCGCGAGGAATTGCACGGTTCCCTGACGCACCACCGGCACGACCGCGCAGTCGCGGACCTCCGGCAGCGCGAGGAAATTCGCTTCGATGTCGGCGAGCTCGATGCGGTAGCCGTGGAGCTTGATCTGACCGTCCTGACGTCCCTCGAAAAAAAGCATCCCGTCGCGCCAGCGTCCCCAGTCCCCGGTGCGGTAGGCTCGACGACCGTCCGGTTCATCGAAAAAAGCTTTGGCCGTGAGATCAGGCCGCCCCAGATAGCCGGGACTGATGTTGGGTCCGGCAATGATCATCTCGCCGCGTTCGCCCGCCGTGGGCACGTTGCCAGCTTCGTCCAGCAGATACATGGCAGTGCCGGGCCGGGGAAAGCCGATGGGCAGCGGACCTC
>CAXUHC010000001.1:33752-48099 GCA_964250705.1 uncultured Chthoniobacterales bacterium
TTTCTCGGGTCACGCGCACCGAGGTCGTCGCAACGGTGGCTTCGGTCGGGCCGTAGGTGTTCCAGACTTCCGCGCCTGGAAACCGGTCCAGCAGCCGTGCGGCGGTTTCCGGCAGCAGCGTTTCTCCACAAAACAGAAAATGCTTCAAGGCCGGCAGCCGCGCCGCCGCGAAACTGCGTTCGACCAAACAAAGCTGGGCAAAAGATGGCGTCGAGACCCACGCCGTCACACCGGAAGCATCGAGCGAACGATACAAACTTTTGAAGTCGGCCACTTCACGGCGGGTGATACTGTAGAGGGTAGCACCGGTCGCCAGACTGAGATAAAGGTCCATGACGGACAAATCGAAAGAAAATGGTGCCTGGTTGAGAAAGACTTCGCCGCCTTCCACGAACGCGTGTTCAGCCAGTGTCCAAGCCAAAAACGCGTCGAGACACCTCGTCGTGATGACGACGCCTTTAGGTGCTCCAGTGCTGCCGGAAGTGAAGATGATGTAGAACGGTGCGTCGGCAAGCGGCGGGCGAAAAACGGTCTCGGCCTCCGCAGGCAAAGCGGCAATTTCTCCCGGAGTCAGGATCAGTGCTGCGCCCGCGGCGTGGGCGATACTCTCGGTTCGGTGGGATGGTAAACTGTCGTCCAGCGGGATGTATGGATGCCCTGAGCCCAGCACGCCGAGAAAGCCGGCCAACATCTCCGGCTCTTTGTGGCCCAGCACAATCACGGGTGAGTTGTCGTCCGCCACCCGGTCGCGCAAAAACGCAGTTACGGCGCGCGCACGGGTCAGCAGGTCACGATAGGTTAACGCGAGCGTCGGCGTCGCCCCGGCGGACGCAGTGATGTGGGCGGGCCGATCCGGAAAAAGACCGGCCCAGCGTTCCAGTCGCTCGAAAAGGTGGGTGGCGGGGTAAAACATGCCGTGGCGGATCGCCGATCAAAAGCCTTGGTAAATGAAGGGCGCGGTCGAAAAATCACCTCGTCCGTAGATGAGCAACAGCGCGACGATCACCACGAGATAATAGAGGAACAGCACCAACGCGCGTTTCCAGCCCGGTAGCGGCGGAAACAGTATATCTTCCAAACGGTGATCAACGCCGGACGGCTTGCGCGGCGTTTGGGCAACCGGTTGCGAAGGGGAGGTGTCCATACTCGCGGAAGTTGGGTTAGCCGTGGCTACGGTGATAAAACCGGTCGATGCCCTGGTTATAGAAAATCCATGCTTTGGCGCTGGGATGACCGGCATCGTTGAAGAAAAATCGGTCTTCTTCGTGATCAGAAAAGTCCAGCAGTGGGAAGCCCGAGCGTCCGAGTATGTCAGCCAATTTTTCGTAATACACTCGCCGGGCACGGGACGAGACACCGCCCAGGTCCCGATAGGTCCCGTTGAAAGGCTGACTAACGAAGAGCGCATCGACACCCAACTCCTTGAGAACATCAATCAGCAATTGTAAGTCGTCGAATTCCTTGGAGCGAATCACCTTGGCGTCAAACTCGGCGTCGCGGGCGCCGGGGGCCTGCGCGTGAATGCGTTCGGCGCGACGCTTTTCGGGCAGGATCGCGTTCGTAGCGCTATAGACAGCGCCGTCGTCATGCGCACGGTCGTTGGCCTCGGCCCTGGCAGCGAGCCCCACCCAATTCACTTCTGCGGAACCGCTAGCCACGGTGACGTTCGTCCGGTGGCCCTTCACCTTCGACGGCGGTTGGGAATACAGGTGCATCTCCCGCAGGATGGCACAGTATTCTATCTGCCGGAAGAAGGCGTTTTCCAACCAACCAAGGGGCCGCAGCAGTTCAAACGACACACGGTGTCCCCAGGTCGGTGCGGCCAAGCAGCGGACGGTGTAGTCCAAGAGTACCTGGTCCCGCAAACTCCCCGGGTAATCGAGCAGGCGGCGGACGATTTTCTCGCGAAGGGACAGGCTCAAACCGCCGCCGAACAACCAAGCGCTGAGTTGCGGCGTACTCAAATTCGCGCCGACCGCATTTTCCCCAACGCTATCTTTATCGAACCAACTTGGTGAAAGGAAAACGACGGCTTTTTTGCGATGGGTGAGCGTGCCGGCCGCCGCCACTTTTTGCAGGATCATCAGACAAGTTGTTCCGCCCCTGCCAATAGGAAAGGTGGTAAAACCGGTGGGTCGGTCACGAAAGAACTCGTCCGGGCGGTTTTCCGCCGGGCGGTCTAGTTCCGAGCTTCCATAGATGGGGAGTGTGCCGTCGAGACGGAAGGCTTCGGTTTGCAGGATGTTGCCTGTCAACTTGATCGCAGAAGGCCGTGCAGCGAAGCCCGCCATCCGCGCGGGCAGCTTGCTTCGGACATACCCTTCGATTCCCAGCAGCACTACGCCGACGAGTAACGCGGCAACCAGAGCGCAGAAGCTGTGTGGGCAAAACCGCGCAAGTCGCCTGACCGCTGCTTCAATCCCCGTTGTCATGGGACCACCGGTCAAGATTTCCTGCCGAATCTTTGCAGAGGTGGTTGGGAAAACGATTTCACAGCTCAATACGCTTTTCCATGTCCTCGACGATCTCTGCTGGGGTCGCCCAATCCTCGCGCTCGAATTCCGCTGGAGAGATATCGACACCAAATTCCTCGGAAAAGCGCGTGATCAACGTCACGATGCCCAGCGAATCGAGGAGGCCGAGGTCAAACAAAGGAAGGTCTGGTTCCGTGACCACGCGGTCGGTATCCGCGACTTCTGCCAAGATTTGCAGCGTGCGATGCTTGATGGATGACATGACAGTTGACAATCTACCCGGGGAAAGCGCACCGTCCTCTCTCAGCGCGCATTTTGTTAGTTAATCAATTTTTCCAGGTTCGGGTCCGGTGATGCTCCAAGCGAGATAGCGGTTTTGTAAGATTCTCTCGCCCGATCCTTTACGGGCGGACGCTTGGTCGCGTAGATAACGGCGATGTTGAAGTGCGCATCGGCGTAGTTTGGATTCAACGCGACCGCTTTTTGCAGTTCCTCCAGTCCTGCTTCTGGCCAACCTTTCTGACTGGAAGTGATGCCAAGGTAAGCGTGCGCCATGGCGTCTTTCGGATTGATCGTAATCGCCTGCGTCAGACACCCCATGGCCTCGTCGTAGCGGCACATTCGATAATAGACGATGCCAAGCGTCGCTTGCGTAAACGCGTCGTTCGGCGCTGCTTTGACCGATTTTTTGAGCGCGACTTCGGCGTTCTTGAGCTTGCCCTGTCGGCACAACACGACGCCTTGGCTCGAGAGCAAGTATGGATTGGTCGGTTCACGCGCGAGCAATTGCTTGTACTTCTCCTCGGCATCGACGTAATGACCGCGGTCAGAGGCCTCTTTGGCCTGGCGCGCCAGTGCCTTCAGTTCTCCGGCTACCGGCGGATTGTGATTCGTCTCGACACTTGGAGTCTGTGATGGACCCGGCGAGGCCGCGTCCACCGGTTGCGAAGGCGCTCCACCGTCGGGTTGCGCGGCGGGGTTGGCGGAATCGGCGGCGGCCCCCGGCTTGTGCGCGGTGATGTTCGCCACAATGGTTTGTGAATCGGCGAGGTTAGGTTGTGGGTCTTTGAAAAGCGCGCGTTCTTCGTCGGTCAATTGCACGCTGGGACGACCTAGCTCTTCAACCTGCTGCGTGAGCACCGTGGATTGTACCGCCAAGCGCTCGAGCTCCTCCGTCAGGAGTTTGCGCGCCTGGTCCCGCCGTGCCTGATCCTTGAGTTGGCGCAAAACGAGGTCCTTGAACAAAACGTTTTCTTTCGTCAAACGCTCGAAATCCTCGCTCGTCTGACCCTTGGCTTTCATCTCGGCGAGAAGCTTGGTGTTTTGGTCAAGCTGCTCACGCAATTCGGTGATCGCGGTATCGGATCGGTCTTTCTGATCGCGGCTGACGGCGAGTTGGTCACGCGCCGCCGTCAACTCCTTCTGCATCCCTTCGAGTTCCGCTTTCCTTTTTAGCGACTCGGTCGTCAGGTCGGCGATGGACTGCTCCGCCGTGCTGAGTTTTTTCGTCAGCGTGTCGTTTTCCTGTTGGAGTGCCTCAATTTTCTTCGCGGCATCCTCGGTCAGTTTACTCTGCGCGACTGCGGCATCGCGTTCCTTGGTCAGCGTGGCGTTCCGGTCCTCGCTTTCCTTGACTCTGGCGTTGAGGGTATCGCGTTCCTTGACGGCCTCCTCCGCGTCGACCTTTGCCTTGGCGAGCAGTTTTTTCTGTGCGGCGAGTTGATCGCGCAATTCCTTCCGGGTGTCGGTGGCGTCGGGATTCCTGGCCAATGCTTCCTTCAAACGAACTTCGGTTTTATCGACCTGGGCTTGAAGTTCGTTCCGGTCCGTCTGAGTTCTTTCAAACCGCTTCTGCGCGGTCAGGACACCGGATTGCGCCGATCTCAGTAGAAATTCGTTATCCTGCTTCTGTCGGATCGCGTCTTGTTTCTCCTTCTGCGCCGAAGCCAAGGCGTTGAGAGCTGCCTTGAGCTGGTTCTGCGTGTCGGCGAGTTTTGCGCGGAGATCGCTCGTCGAGCGATCAATGTAATCCCTGCCCGGGGGGGCGGCGGGTAGCGCCGGCAATACGCGCGTCCCGTTGTAGGTCGGTGCGTTGTCGGGAACAGGCAGATAGTCATCCGCGCTATTATCGGTGCCGGGGGGTTGGGCGGCATTGCGGTCCGACCCGCCTTCCACCGAAAGCTTCTCCTCCAGCTTGTGAATATCGTCGTTGGTCTTGCGGACCCGATAGCGGACGATAAGCGGCTGCCAATTGGGGTCCGTGCGCGTGAGCTGGTCGAGCAAACTGGCCGCGAAGCGGTATTTCGCGAGTGCCGGTTTCAATTTGCCGTCAGCTTCCAGCTTCTCACCCTGTTGAACGGACGTGAAAGCCCGCAAAAAGATTTCTGACGGATCCGCCGCGGCGGCGCTTTCCGCACTGGAGTGAGCGTCGGTAAGTCCTTGACCCTGCAAGTCGAAAGAGAAACTCGCGAAACAGCTCACCGCCACGGCACAAGCCACGAGCCAAGGGAATAGCCCAGGGCCTGAAATCCGGTCTCGGCAAGAGCCGGAACAAATCGAAGGGGTTTTCACAACGCGGAAAAAGCGGTGGTTTGAAGGTCGGCAGCAGGGGGACAAGCACGCCAGAAACATCGTGATTATGGATGTTATAACACATCCTGCGGTGCGTTGACAGCCGAATTAACTGGCTTTAGCTTACCCAGCCTCCCCGGCGTGCGTGCTGGCGGCACTCGCGTGCAAACTGTCCTGGAAAGCCCTGTTCTCGTGCTAAACCGGCTATGGCAGGCGGTGAATATCTGCACGGCCCGTCGTGCTTTCAACCTGTTGTACGAAGGACACGCTGAAGTCGTCGATGCCAGTCCGGACAGGAATTTTCTGACGCACGATTTTGCGGGTTGGCGTGATTTATCAGTGTGCGCCCCGGAGCCAGAGATGCTCCGCAGCGTTTCGTTGAACATCCGCGTGCCCCGGGTCATCGTCCTGCTCTTCTTTGACCGGTTGCCCAAGAAAGAGGTAAAACTCACCCGAAACAACATTTTCGAACGCGATCAAAACACCTGCCAGTACTGCGGAAAAGTCTTTGACCGCGCGGACCTCAACCTTGACCACGTCATTCCTCGCGACAAACACGGTTCGACCTCTTGGGAAAATGTGGTTTGTTCGTGCATTCGCTGCAACACCCGTAAAGGGAACAAGTTGGCGCACGAGGTCAACATGGCGCTCATCCGTAAGCCGAAGCGTCCGAAGTGGCAGCCTCTCGTTCACCTGACCTGGGGAGGAAGCTACCACGAGAGTTGGAGCCACTTCGTAGACGTTGCGTATTGGAACGTCGAGTTGAGCGATTAAAGCGCCGTCTGGGTAACTTGCGCGGGTGCGATGTCAGGCTGGCTCACATGAATGACAGCTACCGGTGCAGCCGAGGTATCCACATGACCCAGCAAGGGTGCGGGATACACGCCCAAGATCAGAATGGCGGCGATCAAAACGGCAATGGTCACCCGGGTCAGTATTGCTAGTGGGATCAAACTCGTCACTTCCGGGGCCGTAGCCACGGGCTGAAAATACATCGCGCGTACGACGCGCAGGTAGTAATAGAATCCGCACGCTACGGCCAGCACCCCGAGAACGACCAGCACGTAGTGTCCCTGCGCGATGGCTACCTGGAATACGAGGAACTTACCCATGAAGCCCGCCGTAAACGGCAGTCCCGCGAGAGAAACCATGGCGATGAGCATCGCAAAAGCCAAGTAAGGCGAACGTTTCGAGAGGCCGTTGAAGTCGGCAATGTCGTCACCTGCCGAATGGTTGGCGACGACGATCATCACGAGAAAAGAGAGCAAGGTCATCGGCAGATAGGCTGCCAGATAAAAGGCGATGGCATCACTGGCGGACCGGTTGACACCGCTCGCCACGGCAACCAGGAGGTAACCCGCATGTCCGATGCTGGAGTACGCCAGCAGGCGTTTGAGATTGTTTTGGGGCAGGGCGGCAAGATTGCCGTAAACCAGGGTCGCCCCAGCGATCACCACCAGGATCAACTCTATTTTGGGTTGGAGCGCCGGCGCGGCGGAAAAAGCGTTGAGCACCCGGAGGAATACGACGAAGCCTGCCGCCTTGGAGCCAACCGATAGAAACGCGGCCACCGGCGTCGGGGCTCCTTGATAAACGTCCGGCACCCAGATTTGGAACGGCACCGCCGCGATCTTGAAGCCTAGCGCGATGGTCAGCAGCACGAAGCTGAACAAAACCGGCACGGGGCTGCCGTGGTATCCCTGCAGAAAGGCTGCCACGCGTTCCAGGTTAGTTTGTCCCGTGATGCCGAAAATCCAGGTGATGCCGTAGACGAAAAAGCCGGTCGAAAGTGCCCCGAGCACAAGGTATTTGACGCCAGCCTCCAGCGAGGCGGCATTGCGCCGGGTGTAACTCACGAGCACGTAAAAGGAGATCGTCACGAGTTCGAGCGAAACGAAAATCATGACGAAATCGACGGCGGATGCCATCCACATCAGCCCGGCGCACGTCAAGATCGGCAACGCGAGAAATTCGCCCAAGCCCCCCTGAGCATTGGCACCCGGGGTGAACTTTCGGACCACTCCGAGGTAATCGACCGACATGATGAGCACGACAATGGTCGTCAAAAGCGCGAAGCGTTTGAAGAACATCGCCCGCGCATCACTGCTGTAGAACGAGTGGTACAAGGGCATGACTCCCGTAGACGACGGCGCGCCGGGTGGGAGCACGGCGTAAAAGCTCAGGACGAAGACCACGCCCAACCCGAGGATGCCCAGCCGCGCTAGATTCTTCTTATCCAGACGCTCGGCGAACATCTCGACAAACAACAACGCCAGTCCCAAAACCACGACGGCGATTTCCAAGGAGATCGGACTCATAAAAATCTCGTGGCTTAGCTATGTGCAGTCTGCACGGTTGGCGGAGTCTGCTGAACGGTCGGAATAGCGTCGGGCGCACTCAAAGCAGGCGCGCTGGGTAGAGAAAGCGATGGTTTGATCAAATCGACCATCAGTTGGGGCCGAAAACCTACGATCAGCAGGCCGATCACGAGCAGACCCAGCGCCCAACGTTTTCGACCGTTCCAATCAGTGACCGACAGGCGATCCGTCTCGGCATGGCCCGCAGTTTCCGAGCGAGGCGCTCCGAGAAAGATTTTGCGATAAGCGCGCAACATGTAAACCGCTGAAATGAGGACACCCCAAAGTCCACAGACCGTGGCGATCTGGTGGTAATCCAGTCCGGAGAGCGACGTCACGTGATTCCCGGAAGTCTTGACAACAGACATGATGTCGCTCGAAAGCATGCTCGCCTGGTAGTGAAACGCGCCGAAGAACACCATGACTTCGGACGCAAAATTGGCGAACCCGGGCAATCCGATGGACGCAAACATGCCCAGCCCGAAGATCAGGGCAAAGAAGGGCATCGAACGAGCCAACCCGCCGAGTTCGTCCAACCGCATGGTGCCGGTGCGGGTGCGAATTTCTCCCGCCACGGCGAACAACACGGCGATGGATAATCCGTGGGCAAACATCATCACGGACGCGCCCGTCAGTCCGATGATGTTCAGACTCGAAATCCCCAGGAAGATGTAGCCCATGTGCATCACGCTCGAATACCCGAGCAACGTGTCCAGACGTTTCTGGGCGACGGTCACATAGCCGACGTACAGGATATTGCCAACGAGCAGGACCAACAGCACGTTCATCCACTGTTGCATCCCGTAAGGAAGCAACGGCACTGCCACCCGGATCAGGCCGTACAAGCCGAACTTCTTGAGCACGCCGGCGTGCATCATCGCCGCCGGAGTAGGGGCGGCCGCATACGCCGAGGGCGCCCAGGTATGAAACGGAAACAGGGAAATCAGAATGCCAAACCCGACGAGCAACAGCGGAAAAATCCATCGCTGAGCGTGCGGATCAATCGGCGCCAGCAGCGCGATCTGGTTGAGATCGAACGTGCGGTGAAGGGGCGGCAGGCTGACATATAACCCCAGCAGCCCGAAGAGCAGGATGATGCTGCCAACCGCGAGGTAAATCGTGATCTTCCACGCGGCGGCCTCGCGGTTCTCGCCGTGTCCCCAGATGCCGATCAGCAAAAAAGTCGGAATCAGCGCCAACTCGTGGAAGGCGTAAAAGAAAAACAGGTCGAACGAGATGAAAGCGCCGATGGCTCCCGCCGAGATGAACAGCAGACAACTGTAAAACGCGTTTTCACCGTGCTCGACCCTGGGAGTCACCCAGATCGCGCTGAGCGTGACCACGGAAGTCAGCAGGAGCATCATCAGGCTCAGGCCGTCCAGGCCCACGAGGAACTTGAGGTCCATCGAAGGAATGACTTCGAAGACCGTGAAGCTGAATTTTCCGTGATAGAGCGCGCTTTGAACGAGCACCAGCACGAAGTTCAGCGCCGCTGCCGCGAGCGAGGTCCGGCGCGCCGGAGCGCCGAGCAGCACCGCGATTGCCGCCGCCAGCGGAACGAACAGAATAAAAGGCATCACGCTCTCACTGGCAGGCATCGCGGTGATTTCGGTGGCGATCATAATTCTTCAGCGGGATGCCTCGGGGAAATACGGAGTCGGCGGGGCTGGGAGCGTTACTACCAAATGGCGATAAAGAAAAGGATCAACGCCCCGATCCCAAAGAAAAAAGCGTACGCTTGCAAATTGCCTACCTGGATGAATCGCAAGATGAAACCAGAGCCCCAAGCAGTCCCGCTTACTCCGCGCACAAACAGTCCGTCGACGATCCAGCGGTCAAAAAACGCGCAGGCGCTGGCAAAGGAATCCTGCACCACTCGGATCAGCGCGCCATAGAACTCGTCAAAATAGAATTTGTGCTTCAAAAATCCGATGTGAATCGGATCGCGCGACCGCCCGCGGTACAAGGCAAATCCCGTCAACGCTCCGAGCAGAAATGCCGCGATGGCAAGATAAGGCACGAGCCGAAATAGACCGCCCGCCTCGGAATGAATCGCCCCGGCAGCCTCCGCAAGATCGACCCCGAACACACGTGCGAAGGGACCGCCGTGCCCTCCGATTGCGGGGTACGAGAGATAGCCCGCCGCCACCGCCGGGACCGCCAGGACTACCAGCGGCCAGAACATCACCGGAGGCACCTCGTGCGCGTGCTCAACACCCTTCGAACCCGGACGGTTGAGGAAAACGACCACGAAAAGCCGGGTCATGTAGAATGCGGTGAGAAAAGCGACGAGCAACCCGAGACAACAAATGACCGGGTGCCCGTTCGCCATCGCTTCGATGATGGCGTCCTTGCTGTAAAAACCACTCAGGAACGGACAGCCCATCAGCGCGAGCGTTCCCAACAAGAACGTCCAGAAGGTGACTGGCATCCGCGTCCGCAAGCCGCCCATCTTCCAAATATCCTGCTCATGGTGCATCGCGTGGATCACCGCGCCAGCGCCCAGAAACAGCAACGCCTTGAAGAAGGCGTGCGTGAACAAATGGAACATCGCCGCGCCGCCGGCGGCCACTCCGACCGCGCAGACCATGTAGCCAAGCTGCGAGAGAGTCGAGTACGCCAGGATGCGCTTGATATCGCTTTGCTGGGTGGCCATCAACGCGGCCAGCACTGCGGTCGTGATTCCCACGATGGCGATGACCTCCTGCGCGATGGGCACCCACGTCAGCAGGAAAGAAATGCGCACGAGCAAATAGACGCCGGCGGCAACCATCGTTGCCGCGTGGATCAGCGCGGACACCGGGGTGGGGCCCTCCATGGCGTCCGGCAGCCACACGTGTAGTGGGACCTGTGCGGACTTACCCATCGGCCCGCAAAAAAGTAAGAGTACCGCGACCGTCAGATAGGGGACGAAATGCGTCTTGAACGTCTGGTCGCTCGACAGTTGCGTGATGGTGGTGGCCAACCGGGAAAAATCGATGTCGCCCGTGATGCTCCAGAGCACGAGGATTCCTGCCATGAAACCGAAGTCGCCGATGCGATTGACGAGGAACGCCTTGTTAGCGGCGTCAGCGGCTTGGGGGCGCTCGTACCAATGGCCGATGAGCAGGTAGCTGCTTACGCCCACGAGTTCCCAGAAGATGAACATCATCACGAAGTTATCGGCCAGGACGATGCCCAGCATCGAAAACATGAACATCGACAGGCCCGCAAAGTATCGGGCAATGTCCCGGTCCTCGTGCATGTATCCGAGCGAGTAGACGTGCACGAGCAGACCGACCGAGGTTACTACCATGAGCATGGTTTTGCTCAGGTCCGTGATCTCCACCCCAAAATTAATCAGCAGGGTTGGCGAGAAATCTATCCAGGCAAAATGGGGGTGATGGTCCGGGATTCCGAGGAGCAGGCAACTCCCTACGAAGGCAACCGCGACTGCCGCCACCGAAATGTAGGCGCTCAACATGCGTTGGCCACGTGTGACCAACAGGATCAGCAAGGCAGACACCAGCGGACTAAACAGAATGATCCAGGGAAGCGAATGGTTCATAATACAGCAGCAATCGCGATGGAATTCCCTAAAATTGCAGTTTGTTGATGTCGCTTACCTGCACGGTCTGGCGTGCGCGGTAGAGCGCGACGATGATCGCCAGACCCACCGAGACCTCCGCCGCCGCCACGGTGATAATAAAGAACACGAGCACCTGCGCGTTGTAGTTCGGCGTTCGTTCCGGCGTCAGGTTGAAGCGGGAAAACGCGACCAGCGATAGGTTCGCCGCGTTGAGCATCAGTTCCAAGCACATGAAAATGATGATGATGTTACGCCGCAGCATCACCCCGGCGAAGCCGATGGCAAACAGCAGGCCACTGACGAGCAGATAATCGTTGAGGGTAACCACGGGAAAATAAGATCGACGGGAAAGCTATTCGAGTTCGCGCTTGCTTAGCACCACCACCCCGATGGTTGCCACCAGCACGAGCACGCCCACGATCTGGAGGGGAAGATTATAGTTCGTGAAAAGGATGTGTCCAACCGCTTGCACATCGCTTACCGGCCCGGCCAAGGCGGGCATCGTTTGCTTTCCCTCCGGGAAGGATTGCAGCACTTGTGCCAGTTGCGCAACGAAAACCAGCGCGATGAAAATTCCTCCGAAAATCGTGGCTGCGTGTGCCTTGCGGCGATGGCCTGCACGCAGGTCGAGCAACATGATGATGAAAAGAAACAGGACCATCACCGCCCCGGCATAGACGAGAATCTGGATGATCCCGATGAAAAACGCGTCGAGCGAAACGAACAACACCGCCAGACCAATGAAACTCACCACGAGACTCAATGCGCTGGAGACGGGATTGGGCTGCGCGACCACCGAGATGCCGAAGATCAGCATCACAACGGCGAAAACCCAGAAGAGCAGAGGACTCATGACGGCGGCTCGCGGACGGAAACCTTGCTACTTTTTGTCGTTCCACTTATGAACCAGCCCGGTCTTCAAACCGCCGAGTTCGTAAAGCTTTTCCTTGTCGTGGACCATTTCCGACCGCGTTACGCCCGTGATCGCATAATCCTTTTGCAAGAAAATGGCCGCTTCCGGGCAAACTTCCTCGCACAACCCACAATAGATGCAGCGGATCATGTCGATGTCGAACGCTTCGGGGAATTTCTCTACTTTACGGAACTTGTCGCCTTCGGGGATTTCGCCCGGCGTGATCTTGATCGCGCGCGGCGGACAGATGAACTCGCAAAGCTGACAGGCCACGCAGCGTTCGCGCCCGTGCTCGTCTTTCACCAACGCAGGCGCACCGCGGTAGTAGGAGGGCAGATGGCTGTCCCACTTTTCTTCCGGGTACTGCATGGAGACGTGCGTCTTGCCCTGAAGCATCCGCACTAAATGCCGTGCCGTCGTGATCAGCCCGGCAACAATCGCCGGGACATACAGCTTCTCTTTGAGCGTGAGGTTGGGTCTTTGGATCGTGATAGCCATATGGCGAGACGTTATTGCGGGAACAGCGCCAAGATGCCTGCGGTGAGAAAGATATTAACCAAGGCGACCTCGAAAAAAATGATCCACCCCAGGTGCATGAGCTGGTCGTAACGGAAGCGGGGCAGCGTCCAGCGCACCCAGATGAAGAATACCAAGAGCAGAGCGACCTTGCCAAAAAAGCACGCGATGTTGACCAAGCCCCAGAAAAGGCCATGCCAATTAGCCGCGCTGCCGTCAGGGATGAACGGCACGTGCCAGCCGCCAAGAAACAACGTCACGATCAGCGAGCACCCCGTGATCATCGCCGCATACTCGCCCAGGAAGAACAGCGCGAACTTCATCGACGAGTATTCCGTATGGTAACCCGCCACCAGTTCGGTTTCAGCTTCCGGCAGGTCGAACGGCAGGCGGTTGGTTTCCGCAAAGATCGACACCGTGAAGATGAAGAACGAAATGAACATTGGAATCCACAGCAGGACCTGCCGCCAGTTCACAAAGCCGCCGGCCGTGTGAGGCCCACCAAAGAGGCCCGGGACGAAGCTGTGAAGATTCGTAACCGGCAGGATTGTCCAACCGTGGTGGATTTGGTATTCGACGATCTTGGGCAGGTTCAACTCGCCCATAATCAGGAACAGCGGGATGATCGACAGTCCCAGCGACAGCTCGTAGGAAATCATCTGCGAGGTCGAACGGACCCCGCCGAGAAACGGGTACTTCGAGTTGGAAGACCATCCCGCCAGGACGATGCCATACACTCCGAGCGAGGCCACGGCGAAAACGAACAGCACACCGATGTTCACGTTGGCAATGACCATCGGAACATGCACCCACCCTTGGCCAGGTACCGGGATCGGCAGGGAACTGCCGAACGGGACTACCGCAATGGTCAGAATGGCTGGAACCATTGCCAGACACGGCGCAAGCCAGTAATAAAATTTGTTGACGTGCGACGGGGTAAAATCCTCCTTCAAGAGAAATTTCACCGCGTCGGCAATGGGCTGGCCCAAGCCGCCGAAAATCGGCAATTGATAGTCTTTCTTGAAGCCGAACACGCTGGTCGGGAGTCCGGTCCGGTTGGGCCCGATGCGGTCTTGAATGAGCGCGCTGATGCGTCGCTCGGCGTAGACCGTGTAGGAAACCATCGGCAAAATCACCAGGAAGATGACGCCAAGGATTTTGGCCAACGCGAAAATGGTGAACTGCCAATCCATATCAGTACGTACGAAAACGAGGAATAGGCTGACAGTTACGTGGGCTGCAAAGCGGTGGCGCGTTCACTGGGAGCCACCGGCGCGTCTTTTGACTGTTCCTCGTGGATGACCTGTACGCCCAGGTCGCCGATCTTGCTGAGGCTTAAACCCGCAAGAGCAGGCACATCGGAGGTCATCGCCTTAAAAAGGTCTTCGATCATGTAGAGCCCGTTGCTACCGGTCAATTCCTTGATGAGGTCGCGGAGGATTTCCCAATCGTCGCGCGCATTGCCAGGGGGATTGATCGCAAGGTTGAGGCGTTGCAAACGGCCTTTAAGATTGATCATCGACCCGCGTTTTTCAGCAAATCCGGCGCTCGGAAACACCACGGAGGCAGCGGCAGTCGCCGCGTTGGGGAGGATGCTCGTCACGATAAGACACGACAGGCTTTGCAACGCCTGAGCGGTGGCACCTTGCGCGCCGGGATCTTCGCCGAGACAAATCAACGCGCGAACCTTGCCGCCGTTCACACCGTCGATGATTTCCTGCAAGCGTGCGCCGGGCGTGGTCGATGCTACCCCGAGGAGTTTAGCACCGCTGGTGTTGGGATTGCGGTCCGCGCTGAGGAGGATATCGTCCGCCTCGCCCGTGCGAGGTACGACATCCATCAACTCGCATTTCAGTGCGCTCGCGAGCCGCTTGGTGAGAAAAAGCTCCTCGTTGGTCGCGCGCGCACTGGCGATGATGGCGATCTGGTGTCCGCCAAACTCTCGCAG
>CAXUHC010000001.1:48109-55033 GCA_964250705.1 uncultured Chthoniobacterales bacterium
TGACTCGCCGCCTTCTTAAATGCCTGCGTCCAATCTGCCGAGACTACCTTGCCGTCCGCTTGACGGATCAGGGGATCGGTCAGCCGATTGTCGTCGTGCAGATCATGGAAATTTAGCCGCCCGTAATCGCACATCCAGGCGGAATTTACCTCGTTGTTTTCCCGCGGGGTCTGGCGGTATATCTTTTCCTGGCGGCTGCCGATGACCGTGTTGCAACCCGTGCCGCAACTGGTGCAAATACTCTTGGTTTCCTTGAGAAACCAGACGCGCATCTTGAAACGAAAATCCTTGGAAGTTAGTGCGCCCACGGGACAAATGTCCACGGTGTTGAGCGTGTAGTTGTTATCGAACCGCCGCCCGGGATGCGCCGTTAGCGAGGTGTAACTGCCACGATCGACGAATCCGAGCGCATCATCCTTAGCAATTTCCTTGGAGAAGCGGATGCACCGCGAACAAAGGATGCAGCGCTCATCGTCGAGCACGATCCGCGGCCCGAGATCGACATGCTTGGGCTTGTGAACTTTTTCTTCGAGGAAACGCGAGCTGTCGTTGCCGTACTCGACGCTGAACTCCTGCAACCGACACTCGCCAGCCTGATCGCAGATTGGGCAATCCAAGGGGTGATTGATGAGCAAAAACTCCATCACGCCCTGACGGCATTCCCGTGCCATGGGTGAATCTGTCCGGATACCCATTCCCTCGGCAATGTCCTGGGCGCAACTGATCTGCGGGCGTGGAATCCAGTTGATGACCGGCTTTCCATCCGCGCCGGTTTCCGGCTTGCGGTCTGCCCCCATCTTGGGCATCCCCATCTCGATGAGGCACATGCGGCAATTGCCCGGCGACGACAGCTTCGGATGATAGCAGTACCGGGGCACGTACTTGCCCGCCTGGGTGCACGCCTCAATGACTCGCGTGCCTTTGGGAAATTGGTGCCAGACTCCGTCAACCTGCACGTTCAACATTTGAACGGGCGGAGGAGCCGTGGTCGTGGTGGGATTACTCATATCGAAATAAGGATGCGGAGGAATTTAGGAGCGGGCGAATTCAAACCTCGCCGGATTTGCTGTCGTTCGACAACTCCCACGGCGCGTCGGGCTTCGGAACGCCACCTGCCGTCGCTGCGGCCACGGCGTGACCGTCGACCAGCACCGGGCGCCCGTTCTGCAACGCCACACCGTCGGACACCTCACGTGGTCTCACATCCCGCCCGGCTTTGCTTTCAAACTCATCTTTGAATTTGGCAATGAAGCTCTGTGTCGGCCAAGCGCACGCTTCACCAAACGCGCAAATCGTTTTTCCGGCGATGTTGTCGGCCACACTCTTGAGCACGGCAGGGTCCTGTTTCGCACCCTCACCAGCCACCAGACGGGTGGTGATTTTTTTCATCCAGAGCGACCCCTCGCGACAGGGGGTACACTGACCGCAACTCTCGTGCGCGTAAAACTCGTTGATATTCGCCAAGGTCTCGACCATATCGCGCGAATCGTCCATGACGATGACGCCGCCCGAGCCAGCCATCGAACCCACCGCTGCCAGCGTGTCGAAATCCATCAGGATTTCTTCGATGGTGATTTCCTTATCCACCATCGCGCCGTCTGCTCCTTTTTCCTTGATCTTGAATTTTTCGTCCGCGCGCAGAACCTTGGCTGAACTGCCGCCGGGGATGATCGCCTTGAGCTTGCGGCCCGGCTTCATGCCACCGCATAGATCGTTGATCAATTCACCCATCGTCAGCGAACCTAACTCAACCTCAAAATAGCCTGGCTTCTGTACGTCGCCGCTAACACAGAGAAGCCGGGTTCCGGTATTGTTCGGCTTGCCGATCTTCGCGTACTCCGCGCCACCCATGCGGATGATATGCTTTACGTGGCAAAGCGTTTCCACGTTGTTGACGATGGTCGGGCACTGGTACAAACCAAGCACCGCCGGAAAATACGGTGGTTTGATCCGGGGATAGGCACGTTTGCCTTCGAGCGATTCGATCAACCCGGTTTCCTCGCCGCAGATGTACGCACCCGCACCGCGATGGACGTAAATCTCGCAATCAAAGCCCGATCCGAGAATGTTTTTGCCGAGAAAGCCACGGTGGCGTGCTTCGGACAAGGCGCGTTCGAGAATCCGCGCACCCTCGGGGAACTCACCCCGGACATAAATGTACGCCAGACGGGCATTGACCGCGAAACACGAGATGATCATCCCCTCGATCAATTGATGCGGGTCTTGGTGGATGATGTAACGGTCTTTGAACGTGCCGGGCTCGGATTCGTCGGCGTTGCAAATTAGGTAAATCGGCTTCGGACTATCCTGCTTGATGAAGCCCCACTTCACTCCGCACGGGAATCCCGCGCCGCCACGTCCACGCAAGCCGCTCGCTTTGACCTCGTTAACAATCTCGGCCTGCTGCATCGTCAGCGCCTTCTTCAATTCCCCGTACCCGCCGTCTTCCAGGTAGGTGTCGATGTCCGTCTTCCAGCCGGGACGATCCACGTTCTTGAAGATCATTCGCCGCTCGCGCGGGTGCGGTTGTTTGATGAGCGAAACCATGAGTGAAAGCAGCTCCTAAGCGTATTTGGCGAGGATCTGCGCGGCAGATTCCTTGCTGACGTTTTCGTAAAAATCGTCGTCCACCATGCAAACAGGGGCAGTGCCGCAACTTGCTAGGCATTCGACGAACTCGATGCTGAAATTACCATTTTCGGCGACCGTGACGGGGTTGCCGTGCCCACCGTGGTCGCGGCGATGGATTTTGGTCAGTTTACAGAGGTCATCCATCAACCGGTACGAGCCACCCATGGCGCAGGAAAGCGTCCGGCACACGCGGATATGGTGCTTGCCCGGTGCTTCGGAACGAAACATCGGGTAAAACGTGACCAGTTCGAGAATGTTGATCGGCTGCACTTCCAGCTTGGCGGCGATCCAGTCGGCAGCCTCGGGGCTGACGAAGCCGAAATGCTCCTGGACCAGATGCAGCAGCGGCAAGGCGGCGCTACGTTTCGACACGGGATAATGCGTGATCACCTCGTCGATTTTTTGCTCCAGTTCGGCGGGAATGTCCATCGGCAGCTACTTTCTTGGCACTTGGCTGATGCTGGCTGCTAATCGGACGATTTCGTCCCGCTGGTCGTGGTGATGGTCGTAGACGTGCCGTCACTGGTCGAGTTCGATTTGGTCGAGCCTACCGTGCTGTTGTACTCTTCGACCTCATCGTTTTTGTACGTCACCGAAAGCGATTCCTTACCTTCCGTGTACGTCACGGTCTGCTTCTTGAAAACCATGAAATCCTTCTGGTCGCCGACCGTGGTCGGCTCGCCGAACAAGGCGACGATCTGCGAGCGGGTCATGCCTTTCTGTACCTTCGCGACGTTGGCCGGCGTCAGTTTGACGTTTGTCGGGGTGATCGTGGCATTCCCCTGCTTGTCGCAGGCGGTAATTCCGACCAGGGTAGCCGAGCCAAGGGTCAAACAGCAGAGGGCGGAAAGGAAACGGTGCTTCATTGGAATGGTGGTACTAGGGGATCTGACGGAAAGCTATCGGTCGCACTCGCCCATGACGAAGTCGAGGCTGCCGAGGATCGACACCACGTCGCTCATCATGTGGCCCGGCAGGATCGTGGGTAAAATGCTCAGATTGACGAAGGAAGGGGCACGAATTTTCAGGCGGTGCGGGACACCGCCGCCGCGGCTGTTGATGTAAAAACCGAGTTCCCCCTTGGGATTTTCCGCGCCGAAGTAAATCTCGCCAGGAGGGGCCTCGATCCCCTGCGTCACCACGATGAAATGGTGAATCAACTCCTCCATCTTCATCATTACACTCTGCTTGGGCGGCAGGATGTTCTTGCCGTCTACGACGTTGATCGGACCGTCGGGCATTCTGTCGAGCGCCTGTTCAAGAATACGAACGCTTTGACGCATTTCCTCCAAACGAACCATGTAGCGGTCGTAACAATCGCCCGCGCTGCCGATGGCCACCTCAAAATCGTAGTTTTGGTAGTCGAGGTAGGGATGTTTCTTGCGTAGATCGTGGTCCACCCCGGACCCCCGCAGGTTCGGCCCCGACAAACCGAAGGCGATAGCCTGCTCTTTCGTGATGACGCCGACATCGCGCGTTCGGTCCACGAAAATCCGGTTGCGGGTAAGCAATCCGTCCACTTCCTCGATAACGGGCACAACTTCTTTCAAAAATTGGCGTAGCTGCGCCGGAAAGGTCTCGGGCAGATCGCGAATCTGACCGCCAACGCGCGTATAGCTGGTCGTAAACCGCGCTCCGGTCAGTTGTTCGATCAGGTTATAAATTTTTTCACGCTCCGTGAACGTGTACATGAACACGCTCAGTGCCCCCGTATCCATGGCGAACGCCCCCAGCCCGAGCAAATGCGCCGAAATCCGTGCCATTTCGCAACAGATTACGCGGAGCGCCTTGCCCCGGGGCGGGAGTTCCCAGCCCATGAGTTTCTCGACCGCCAGAGCGTAGGCGACGTTGTTCGCCAGCGGCGCGAGGTAGTCCAGCCGGTCCGTGTAAGGCACGAACTGGTTGTACTGCATGTTTTCGGCGATTTTCTCGTCGCCGCGGTGAAGGTACCCGAGATCGGGGGTGGCCTTGGTGACCAATTCACCGTCGAGTTCGAGCACCAGGCGCAGCACACCGTGGGTCGCCGGGTGCGACGGACCCATGTTCAGCGTCATCTTTTCGCCGATCATATCGCCGGTCGTCTCGCGGAGGTTGCCGAGCGAGGCGTTGGTGCGGGCGAGCGTATCGGGTGCTTCGATTTCTTGGGTGCGCAAGGACATGGGACGCGAACAGGAGAAACGTTCGGCGAGGGACCGACGTCCTACAAGTAATTCCTCCCGGTCAGGTGGCGCAACTTCTAATTGTGAAATATTTCACAAGCTCTAGAATTCTGCTGGCACGATACTTTGGGAAACTCTCGCCGCCCCAGACGGATTGTCCCACCTGATCTATGAGCAACGACACCCTGGAAAAGAACGGCCCCCGGCGCGACCGACATCAAGCCCGCCCACACTCCCCCGGTGACTTTGCCCGGGGGATCGCCTCCCCGCGTGGTCATCATCGGCGGCGGGTTCGGCGGACTGGAAGCAACGAAGATTTTCAAGGGGGAAGCGGTCAGCGTGACGCTGATAGACCGGAGCAACCATCACCTCTTCCAGCCCCTATTGTATCAAGTGGCAACGGCTGGCCTGACCCCGGCGCACATCGCGCGGCCCCTGCGGGAGATTTTCAGTTCACAAAAGAACGTCGAGGTTCTGCTTTCCGAGGTCCGGCGAATCGACGTGGAAAATCGCAAGGTCATCACCGAAGACCTCGTGGTCGAGTACGATTTCCTCATTCTCGCGACCGGGTCGCGCCACAGCTATTTTGGCCACAACGAGTGGGAGCGATTTGCGCCGGGCCTCAAAAATCTCTCGGACGCCGTGGACATTCGCAAACGGTTGCTGGTGGCGTTCGAGATCGCCGAAAAGGCGGTGGACCAGGCCGAACGCGATGCTGCGATGACGTTTGTCATCGTCGGGGGCGGACCGACCGGCGTCGAGATGGCCGGGGCGATCAGTGAAATCGCGCGCCACACGATGTCGCGCGATTTTCGGAACATCGAGTCATCGCGGGCGAAGGTGATCCTGATCGAAGGTTCGCCGCATATCCTCGGATCTTATCCCGAAGACCTGTCCAAGAGCGGCCGGAAGCAGTTGGAGGAAATTGGCGTGGAAGTACACGAAGGGTTGCAGGTGATGAACGTCACGTCGGAAGGCGTCGAGGTGAAGGGCGGCCAGTTTATCCCGGCGCGAACGGTGATCTGGGCCGCTGGCAACGCCGCGTCCCCTCTGGGCAAGACCCTGGGCGCGCCGACCGACAAGACCGGTCGGGTAGTGGTCAACGAGGATCTGACGATTCCGGGGCACCCGGAGGTGCAGGTGATCGGGGACCTGGCCAATTTTTCACACCAGACGGGCAAGCCGCTGCCCGGGGTCAGCCCGACGGCGATGCAGATGGGTCGTCACGCCGCGCGCAGCATTTTGGAGACGGTGGCGGGCGGAGCGCCGATGAAGTTCCACTACTGGGACAAGGGGACGCTGGCGACCATCGGGCGCAACCGGGCGGTGGGCGATCTCAACTTTATGCACGTCAGCGGTTTCGTCGCGTGGATCATCTGGGCGGGCATTCACATCATGTACCTGGTCGGATTCCGCAACCGGTTCGCCGTGGCCGGGGAATGGATGTTTAACTACGTGACGTTTTACCGGGGTTCGCGCCTGATCACCGGGACGCAGGCCGGGCAGGAAGCGTTGCATCGTCCAGAGGCGGGGTCGGAACCGATTGCCTCGCCCGACGCCGTGCAGAAGGCCGACGGCGCGTCCAAGCCCTGAAGCAGGCGGGCCGTCTCCGCAGGGGTGCTTGCCATGCGCTGCTTTTACTCGCCGGGTTACTTCCTGCCGTTGCCGGACGGCCACCCGTTTCCGATGAGCAAGTTCCCGCTTGCTCATAAGATGTTGCTCGAAAGCGGCGCGATCATGGCCCGCGACGTCGTGGAAGTCGATCCCGTCGCCCACCAGCATCTGGAGCGGGTCCATGCCCCGGCTTACCTAGATCGGCTGTCCCGGGGTGAGCTGACGCCCAAGGAAGCGACGGTCCTGGGTCTACCGCCGTCCCCGGAGCTGTTCATCCGTTCGGCCCACGAGGTCGAAGGCACCCGCCGCGCGTTGCGGGCCGCCTTGGATGACGGTGCCGCCGCGAACCTGGCGGGCGGCACCCATCACGCCTTCGCCGACCGGGGAGAAGGTTTTTGCGCCCTGAACGATGTCGCCGTGGGGGTTCGCGATCTGCAAACGGATCATCCCGCGCTGAAAATCATGGTGGTGGATACCGATGCCCACCAGGGCAACGGGACCCACGCTCTGCTCGCCGAAG
>CAXUHC010000001.1:55043-55758 GCA_964250705.1 uncultured Chthoniobacterales bacterium
CCCGCGTGTTTACCTATTCGATCCATGTGGCCGCGAACTATCCGAGCCGGAAGGTGCCCGGGTCGCTGGACGTGGGGTTGGAGCGTTTTGTGGCCGGAGCGGCCTACCTGCAAGCGTTGCGCGAGTCGCTGCCTGCCGCCGTCGAAGGTTTCCGACCCGACCTGGCGGTCTGGCTTTCCGGGGCTGACCCGCATCAAAACGACCGGTTCGGCCAAATGCAGCTGACGCTCAAGGAGATGGCCGAACGCGACGCGTTTGTCCTGTCGCTATTCATCCCTCAACAGGTGCCGCTGGCGGTGCTGTACGGAGGGGGCTACAACCGCGAGGCCGGCAACACGGCGCGGTTGCACCGCAACAGCATCGCCGCCACGGTGGAGGCGTTTCGCGCGGCGCACGCTTCGCTGCCCGGCAACTAACCAACGGTTCGATGCCGCCCGCCCCATCCCATCCCTTGCCTGGTTCGGCTGGCGAACACGCGATCCAACGTGCGTTCGGCACGGAGCGGCGTGCCCGGGCGTTCTACGATCATCAGATGCTCGATCATCTGAACGCACGCATGAGGGCGTTCATCGCGGAACGCGAGATGATGTTCATCTCCACGGCGGATGCGGCGGGCAACTGCGACTGCTCCATCCGGACGGGCCCGCCGGGTTTCGTCCACGTCGCCGACGAGCGCGCGCTGGCCTATCCCGAGTATCGCGGAAACGGGGTGATG
>CAXUHC010000002.1:0-42047 GCA_964250705.1 uncultured Chthoniobacterales bacterium
CGGTTTTATCCAGATCGACGCGGCGATAGCCGGGCGTTTCGACGTTGGCGATGTTGCCAGCCAACGCTTCCTGACGTTGGGAAGTCATGTCCAGCATCTGCTTCACGGCCTGGTAACTGCCGCCGGAGAAAATCTGGTCGATCATGATGCCGCTCCTTTAGCAACGAACGTGCCATCGGCAAATTACCAATTCACAAGCTACTCGCTACTAGAAGGATATGAGATTACTCCTCCCGCATCCGGGCTTGGCGGAGTTTACCGGGCGGCATTTCCTGCCGGGTACGCTCGGCGTCAAAAGAAGGAGCGGAAAGTTTTTCCCACGCTCCACACATGGGCGTGTTTGCGAGCTTACGCCGTCCGCAAAGGCAGTTTGCTCCATTCAGCCGCCGCCGCGTGGGTCGGGTCAACGGCCAGCACCGCTGTCGGCGTCACTTTCCCGGGCGCCACGGTCAATTCGTGGGTGAAATACAACTTTTCAATCAGCGCGCGAGTGTCGTCAGACACCTTCAACGTGTGCACCTCACCGCTGGCACTGCGCAGGGCGACGTTTCCGCTGGCGGACATCTCCACCTGCACCGGCTGCGCGGGATTGGCGGCGGCCAGCGCGGTAGCGACTTCCGGGCTGCCGAGCACCTGGTTCATCAGGACTCCCTGCGTCTCTGCTGGCGTAGCGGCCGCCACCGCTGGAACAGCCGACGCCGTGGAAGCCCCCTGAGTCTTCGCCAGTTCCGCATCGAAATCCTGTTCCGCCACCTTGGCAGCTTTGCGCACACCGTGCGGCTTTGAGAAGTGCTCGCTGATGCTGTCGATCACGTTGCCGGCCAGCGACGCCGCGGCGTTGATGAGGATGGGAGCCATAGGTCAACGCTGCTAAGCAGCGGGCATGCCACCGCTTCCGTCATGCCGCCGAGCGATGGATCGCAGCCTGAGTCTCTTCTTCGCTGCCTTCGATCCGGTACTGATGCAACTTGTTGCGCAGGGTCCGGATACTGATTTTGAGCAAATTCGCCGCCTGGGTCCGGTTGCCGCCGGTGTGCTCCAGCGCACGCAGGATATGCTGTTTCTCCATCTCGTCGAGCGATGGCAACGCTTCCGGCAAGACCGAGACCGGGGTCGCTGACGGCACGGCTACAGGCCTTGGCACGTCGTCCGAGGATGGGAGTTCTTTTATCATTCCCCGCCCGGATGGGATGCCCTGCGGCAATCCGAGCATTTCCACGCTTACGACCGGTCCTTCCGCCAGGATCACCGCCCGCTCGACCAGGTTCTGTAATTCGCGGACGTTACCCGGCCAAGCGTACCGGGCCAGTGCGTCAGCCGCCGCTTCGGAAAAGCCCTGCATTTTCGTCCCGTACCGCCGGGAAAGACGCTCCAAAAACCGATGGGCCAGTATGACCGCATCCCCCTGGCGGTCCCGCAAGGGCGGTACTTTCAAGGGGAAAACGTTGAGCCGATAATACAGGTCTTCGCGAAAATCACCGTTCTCGACCGATTTCTGCAAATTCCGGTTGGTCGTCGCCAGCACGCGCACGTCTACCTGGATCGTCTTGTTGCCGCCGACCCGCTCGAACTCGCGTTCTTGCAGCACCCGCAGCAGTTTGGCCTGTACCTTGGGAGAGATTTCGCTGATCTCATCGAGCAGGATCGTGCCGCCGTGCGCCAGCTCGAACCGCCCTTCGCGGCGCTCGTTCGCACCGGTGAAGGCACCTTTCTCGTGCCCGAAAAATTCGCTTTCGATCAGCGTGTCGCTCACCGCCGCGCAGTTGACTTTGATGAATGGGGCCTGCGCCCGGCTGCTGGCCTTGAACAACTCGTTGGCAACGAGTTCCTTGCCCGTCCCGTTTTCCCCGTTGATCAACACGGTGGCGTCGGTCGGGGCCACCTTGGAGATCGTGGCGCGCAGGCGTACGATTTCCGGGCTGTCGCCCAGCAAAATACTGCCGTGAGCCTGTTCCTGGTTGAGATACTGGCTGACTTTGACGACCTGGCTGAACGCCTCCGCCTTCTCGACGATCATCATGATCTGACTGAGCGAAAATGGCTTGATGATGTAATCGAAAGCACCGGCGCGCATGCATTCCACGGCGGATTCGATGGAGCCGTGGCCGGTCATCATGATCACCGTCGGGCTGTCCGGCTGCTGTCCCAAGCGACGCAACAAATCCACGCCGCTGCCGTCCGGCAGGCGCACATCGGCAAAAATCAGGTCGTAACTCTCTTTGCGAAGATGATTTTCCGCCTCCGCCAAAGTGGATGCGCAAACCACGGAGTAACGCTTGCGGCGCAACTGTTCCTCCATGCTCTTTCGGATGATGAGTTCGTCGTCGAGGACGATGATCTTCTCGAAGCCCATGAATAAAACAAAAAGTGTGGATCAGCCTCGCTGGCCGGTACTTTCCGGCTGGTTGCCGGGCGGGGACCGCCGTCGCGAAAACGGGGCAACGGTATTCCCTTACCGTTTCAGCATGAACCGAACCAACGACCGGAATCATTTGCCGGGTGACCGGCTTCACAGAACCAATCCCCTCTGACCGCCAAAATGCCCGCAGGCTTCCGGCCACGCTCCGGGGAGCGCAACGGGAAGCCTGTTTGGGCAGGGCCGGTCGTTTTTGAGAAACGGTCGCGGCCCGGAAGGACGCGGTCAAGCCAGCGACTAACCGTTGAGGAGCTTGAGGGCAACCTGGCTGCTGCTGTTCGCCTGGGCGGTCATCGCCGTGCCCGCCTGGACAAGCACGTTGTACTTGGCGAACTGGGCGGACTCCTTGGCCACGTCCACGTCGGCGATGCGGCTGTTGGCGGCGGCGAGGTTGTTCGAGGTGTTCGTCAACTGGGTCGAGGCGTACTGCAAGCGGCTGCTCTCGGCACCGTTCTGGGCGCGGGAAGAAGCAACGTTGGTGATCGCACCGGTCGCGTCGGTCGTTGCCAGGCTGGCGAGATCGGTCGCGGCGGTGATGGACGAGACGTTGTTGGCCAGCGTGGATTTGCTGATGTTGACCGTCTGGGTGCCGTCTTCGGACGTGCCAACCGCGAGCGTCGAGGCGGTCGCGCCGGAAGAAAACATGTCGACGCCGTTGAACTTTTCGCTCGAAAGGCTGGTGAGCTGTGCCTTGAGGGCCGTGAATTCCTTGTTGTAGTCGGCAACGTCGTCGCTGCTCTTGGTCACGTCGCTCGAGAGCGTCTTGAGTTCGTTGATACGGTCGAGGACCTGGCCCGCCGTGTCGAGCGCGCCGTCCTGCGTTTGCAGGAAGCTGACCGCGTTGGCGACGTTGGTGTTGGCTGCGTCGGCGCGTTTGATGGAGGCTTCCATCTTCATGGAGACCGCCAAACCGCCCGCGTCGTCGGCGGGACTGACGATGCGCTTGCCGCTGGAAAGACGGTTCAAGCTTTTCTGGAGCATGGCATTGGCGTTGCCGAGGTTGGTGGCGGCCTGGTTCGCGGCGACGTTGGTATTGATGACAACTGACATGGTAGGTAGGGTCCTTGGAGTGTGGTGGTTGGGTTGAAGGCGGCGTCCTTACCGCCTTTTGGCGCAGGGTTGTGTGACCGCGTACTTCTTCTCATCGGTCAGCCCGAAAATCTCTTTAGCAAAAAGTTGAGAATTTCTATTCGCCGATGATTTCTCACTGGCAATACGTTCGCCACATTCCCCGGAACGCGTCTTCGAGATCGTGCGAGAACTGCTTCGCATCACAGAGCGACGATGCCCGCATCTTGCCGCGCAGATCGTTCCGCATCTGCGAGAGCGTCGCCAAATCGCCTGCGCGCCGTGCCGCCTGTTCCACGTAGTCGTCTTCGGTGGAGGCAATCCAATCTTCGAGTCCGACCCGGGTCAGCAAGCTGGCTCCCACCCTTGACACGTGCGCGTCGCCGCGCAGGCTCAGCACGGGCACTCCCATCCACATCGCCTCGCAGGTGGTCGTGGTGCCGTGGTACGGAAACGTGTCCAGCGCGATGTCCATCCGGTCGTACAGCCGCAGATGGTCGGGACGCGTTTTCGCCCAGTGCAAAAACTCGACGCGCGCGGGGTCGATGCCTTGCGCGGCGAACATGGCTTGGTAACGGTCGGCGATCACCGCATCCGGCAGCGATTTGAGCACCAGCCGCGAGCCGTCAACCGCGTCCAGGACACGCGCCCACAAAGCCACGAGCGGCGGGGAAATCTTTTGCACGGTGTTGAACGAGCCGAACGTCACGAATCCGTTTGCCAGCGCGGGCAATGGGCCGACTTCCAGCGAGACTCCCTCGCAACCGTCACCCGGCCCACCCTCGCCCGGACGCCCGAAACAGAGGAAACCATTAGGCAGCCGCACGATGGTTTCCGTGCTGAGTTCGTCCGCCTCTCCAGGCGGTTCGACGATAGCATCGCTCAGACGGTAATCCATAGCCTCCAGTCCGGTCGTCTGAGGATAGCCCAGCCAGGCGACCTGGACGGGTGCGGGCCGCCGCGCGAACACCAGCAAGCGTCCGTCGCCGGTGTGCCCGGCGAGGTCCACGAGAATGTCGATGCCGTCGGTCCGAATCTGCGCGGCGACCTCCTCGTCACTATGCCCCGCAACCAGACGCCAATGTTCGCTGGCGGCTTGCAGAGCGTGGGTGGTCTCATCCACCAAGATCGAGTTCGCATAACAAAACACCTCGACCTGCTGCCGGTCGTGGGCGCGGAGCACCGGCAACAAAAAATGCGCAACGGAATGCCGGAAAAGATTGGGAGACACGTAGCCGATGCGCAGCCGCCGTGCGGGGTCGCGTGGGTTTGCATGCACTCGCCCGCCACCCGCGGGCCGTAACCGTGCCCCGTGCCGCTGGCCCCACTCCCGATGCGCGGCGGCCACCTCACGCGCGCTCAGGTCAGCGCGGTAGTTCAGGGCGGCGACCCGCCGCGAATGCGCGTGCGGCAGCGAGGGGTTGAGATTCAAAGCCCGGGCAAAGGCAAGGTCCGCTTCGGCGACGTGCCCCGTCTTGAACAGCGCGCCTCCCAGCATGAGATAACCACGCGCGTCTGCCGGTCGCAGACGTAATGCCGCGAGGTATTGCTCCACGGCGGCGTCGAGTTGGCCCAACCGCTCCAGGCAAAGTCCGAGCGTCAACCGCGCCTCGGGGGCATCCGGCCGCAGGCTGATCGCCAAGCGTAGAGCCTGCGCTCCCTCAGCGGGCCGCACCAGTTCGCACAACAAAGTGCCTAGATGTGAGAGCGCGTCAAACGATTGTCGGTCCAGATCGGCGGCACGGAGATAGGCAAGGACAGCCTCGGATTTTTTTCCGAGCTGACGCCAGGCGTCGCCGAGATCATAATAGTATAGAAAGACATCCTTTTTCAGGGCAATGGCGGCTTTGAACCGTTCGACCGCCTTGGAATAATCCCCTCTCTGAGACGCGATGACGCCCAATCCGTGCTCGGCGTCGCTCCGGGTCGGGTCGTCGCGCAGAGCGCGCTGGTAGAACCGGGCGGCGCGGTCCAGGCGTCCGGCCCGATGCAGGCGGATGGCCTGCTGCAAAAGTGAGGAAGAGGTGGCAACCATCGCATTGCTTCTGAGCACCGACCGTGCTCACCGCAGAAAAAATACGATTCAGTCTCCCCAGTTCCCCGTGTTTCTCTGTGTTGGACCCCTGGCGTTTCCCCTGTCTATCTGACGCACGAAATTTGCTCTTTTCCGTCATACATGGCCGGGCCCCGACTTTTTCCTCAACTTTCCGGCGCCCGTGCCGATGAATCTTGCGGGACGTTTCACCGAAGCACCGTCTTTCCGCATCCATGAGCACTATTCAACTGGCAGGTTTGTCGTCCGGCGTCGATTGGACCACCCTCGTCACCCAAATCGTCAACGCCGACCGCGTGCCGGAAACGGCGATGAAGAACGAGCAGTCGACGATTGCCAGTAAGCTCAGTGCGTTTACCAGTTTGAAGGGGCAATTCACCGACCTGCAAACCGCGATCACCGCGCTGCAAAACAAAAGCTTGTTCACCGCGCACGGCACCACGCTGAGCAATGCTTCGCTCGGGTGGACCGCGACGGCGGGAGCCAATACGCCTAACAACAGCTACAACGTCGCCGTCACCCAGTTGGCGACCGCCGCCGCCCGGCAGGGAGCAGGCAGCGTGGGCCGGGGCCTGAGCGCGACGAGCGATGTCAGCGGCGTAACGGTGGCGACCATGCCCACCGCAACCGCCGTGACCGCCGGAAACTTCCAGGTCAACGGCGCGACGGTCGCCGTGGCTGCAACCGATTCGCTCCAGGACGTTTTCAACAAGATCAGCGCCGCTACAAACGGCGCGGTCACCGGCAGCTACGACCCGGCCACCGACAAGGTGACGATGCAAAGCACCAACGGCGGCCCCGTCGTGCTCGGCGCATCCAACGACACGAGCAATTTCCTGACGGCCCTCAAACTCTCCAACAACGGCACGGGCAGCGTCAGTTCGTCGGGCGACCTCGGCGCGACGCAACTCAACAAGCCGCTCAGCCAGGCGCATCTCAGCGCGCCGATTGGCAACACCGACCCCAGCGGCAACGGCAGCTTCCAGGTCAACGGCGTCGCGGTTTCCTACAACGTCAACACGGACAGCATGCAGTCGATCCTCAACCGGATCAACAGCTCCTCCGCCGGGGTGACCGCCGCCTACGACGTTTCCAACGACCGGTTCACCATTACCAACAAGACCACCGGCGACCTCGGGCTTTCGTTGACCGAAGCGAGCGGTGGGCTGCTCGACGCGATGGGCATGGGCAGCGGCAGCAGCGCCACCAACGTCAGCGGCAAGGACGCGCATTACACCGTCAACGGCGGGTCTGACACCGTCAGCCACGGCAACACGTTCACGGACGCGGGCAGCGGCCTGAGCATCACGGCCACGAGCATCGGCACGCAGAGTGTTTCCGTCAGCAGTGACAGCAGCGGCGCGATGACGGCCATCAACAATTTCCTCAACAGCTTCAACAAGATTCAATCCGCCATCGCCGCGCAGACGAAGATCACGGTGGGCACGGACAACAAGGTCAGCACGGCCCTGTTCGCGGGAAACCACGAAGTTTCCGCCATCGGGAGCAGCTTGCGCCAGATGGCGTTTTCGTCGGTGTCCAGTCAGAACGGCGCTTCGGTCTCACGCTTGCAGGATCTTGGCATTGACTTTACGCCCGGGACTTCGACCCTCGCCATCAAAGACCCCACCAAGCTCGCGAATGCGTTGGCCACCAAGGGATCGGACGTCGCGAACCTCTTTCAAAACAGCACGAACGGCCTGACGATGCAGTTGGCCGGCTTCATCACGAAGACCACGGGCACGAGCGGCACCATCGCCACGCAGACCACCACGCTCAACAAACGGACGGCGTCCATCACCAGCCAGATCGCCGCGCTAGAACGCAAACTCACTGCCGAACAGAATGCGCTGACTGCGGGATTCACCGCGATGGAAAAAGCCCAAGCTACGATCAAAACGCAGTCCGCCACGCTCACTAACGCCTTCACCAAGAACACTTCGTCTTAGTCATGAACCGTTTGTTTTTGATCGGTGTCCTGTCCGCCACCCTGACTCTCGCCGGTTGCATCGACGGGGTGGATAAGTCGCCGAAATATCCGCAAGGCGCGGGGTTCGTCCCGCACAACGTGTACCGCCCGAACGAGGTGCTGAGGCTGCGCCGCGTCGCGCTGCTGCCACCTTATGACACGTTCGCGGGCACCGACCGGCGGCAGGATCTGGACCGGGATTTCGCCACCGAACTCAGCGCGCTGAATCACTTCGAGGTGGTGCCGATCAGCCGCAATGAACTCGTCGCACTCTGCGGCCGCGACCAGATCAACTCCACCGAACCGCTGCCACCCCGGCTCGCGGCAGCCCTGCGCGGCGAGTATGCGGCGGATGCCGTGATGTTCGTAGACATCACGCAGGACGATCCCTACCGGCCCATCACCCTCGGGGTGCGTGCCAAGCTCGTGGATGCGCGCGGCAGCCTGGCGATCCTCTGGTCGTGCGACGCGGTGTTCAACGCGGGAAACCCGGCGGTGGCCGCGTCCGCGCGCCGTTTCCAGCTCGACGCCGGGCGGCAGGAATTCCCCGCCGATCAGGACGGCGGCTCCGTGCTGTTGAGCCCGGCCCGTTTTGCCCGCTACGCCGCCAACGCCACGTTCGCCACCGTGCCGCGCTGAAACCCTCCCCGATTTTCCAATTTCCCGCTCAAGCCCGGCCTGATTCGTCCGATGTCATTGTTCTAACCCGCTGTCCTCGCCATGCAAATCCCAAGCGTCCCACCTTTCCAGCCGCCGGTCCGGCCGACGAAACCCTCCAGCGCCGGTAACGTGACCCGGCCGCAGGAAAATGCGCCGGTCGATAGCGCCAGCCGTCCGACCGAATCCCATTCGTTCTCGAACGACCCGTTCGTCGCCAGCGCCTACGAGCCGATTCATCAAGCTATGAACGACCTCCCCGACTCACGCGCCGACGTGGTGGCGCGCGGCAAGGCCCTCATCGCAGATTCCACCTACCCGGCGCTCAAGATCATCAGCAAACTGGCCGATATCTTCATCGCAGACGCGCAAGCTTCTCTTGTCGGCGACCATTGATCTTCTTCCACTCCTCTGACCCCATGACCACCGCCAACCGCTACGCCAACGCTTACCGCACCGTCAGCGTCGAGACGGCCAGCCCGGCCAAGATCGTCCTGATGCTCTTCGACGGTGCCATCGGCTTCCTCAACCGCGCCCTCAACGGCTTCGAGCAGGAAACTCTCATCACCCGCAACGAGATCATCAACAACAACCTCGTTAAAACCCAGCGCATCCTCAACGAGTTGCGCGCGAGTCTGGACGTGGACGCAGGCGGTGAACTGGCCCTGACCCTCCACCGTCTCTACGATTACATGGAGGAGCAGCTCCGCCAGGCGAACTTCAAGAAGGACCGCGCCCCGATCCTCGTCACGCAGGAGTTACTTGGCGAACTGCGCGAGGGTTGGTCCGGGATGATGCAGGGCCAACCTGCCACGCTCGCCGCCGCCTGAAGCCTCGCTCGCCATGCGCTCCGACTCCGAGAAGGATTTCTGGCGTTTGCTGGCGGACTACGAGGCCCTGACCCAACAGGAAGCCGTCGCCATCCAGCACGAAAACTTTGCGGCGCTCATCGAGACGCAACGCCTCAAGACGTCGATCTTCCCCGGGTGGCTGCAACTCGGGGCCCGGCTCGGCATCAGCCGCGAGGCGAGTGCCGAGTTGGACGACCGTCTCGACGGCCTGGCCGCCGTGGAAAACGACAATTTGCACGCACTGACCGTCATCAAAGAGTCCGCGCGCAAGCGTCTCGCAGAACTCGCGCAAGCGCGGGTGCGACTTCAGCATCTTCGGCGCAATTATCATGAGAACGAAATTCCCGGTGCCGTCCCGGTGGGATTTGTCGCCCACGGCTGATTTCCCCTTCGGCATGGCTGCCCTCGCTGCCGCTCCGGCCAACGAACCACTTTCCGACGCGGCGGCGGAGCATGCACCCGGGTCGGAAGCGTTTTACGAGGCGACCGGGTCAGAGGCGGTTCGACAGCTCACGCTCGGGTTGGTGCACGAGATGAACAACGTGCTCGGGGGAATCGCCGTGCTCAGCGAGATCTACCAAGACCGATCCGGCGAAGACAGCGGGCTCGGCGAGGGCCTCGCCTTGATTCACAAAAGCACCGGACGGCTGCAAACCCTGGTCGGCCAACTCAAAGCTCTCAACGGGCCAGCGGTCGAAGACCCGGTCTACCTGAACCTGTCGGATACGATCCGGGTGATGTTTGAAATGTTTGCGCCGCTGCTGCCCAAGACTCTCACGGTTGAAACGGCGTTTCCGATGGAGGAATTGGCGGTGCATCTGGACCAAGCGCGGTTGCGGAGGATTGTCCTCAACCTCACGCTCAACCTGCGGGACGATCTCGACCGTCATCCCCAGGCCGCCGGGACCCTGCGCGTCGGAGTCCGCCACCGGGACGACACGGTCGAATTGGCCCTGTCCGCCCGCAGTCGCGTCGATGACCCGGTGCCCCCTACCCCCGACGCGCGGGCACGGCTGGACGATGCCCGACGGGGGTTGCTCGCAATGGGCGGCACGCTAATCGCTTTGTCAAACCGGGAATACATTCTCGTGTTGCCGCTGGTGATTTGACCACCACTCCACTTTTCCACGTCCCTCCCATGTCTGATCTCAACACCGTCCTGCTGGTAGACGACGACGCGCGGCTGCTCGAACTCCTCAAGATGTCCATCTTGGAGGAGGGCTGCGAGGTCGTCGCCGTGCTGGATCCCCGCGAGGCGCTCGAACACGTCCGCAAGACGCCGTTCGCCGTGATCATTTCCGATCAGAACATGGAGAGCATGAAGGGCCTGGATTTCCTGGCCCGCGCGCGGCAAATCCAGCCGGACGCCTCGCAGGTCCTCGTCACCGGCATGTTGACGTTGGACCTCGCGATGGAAGCGATCAACCGGGGCGAGATTTTTCGGTTTATCGCCAAGCCATGGGTCCATGCCGAGCTCTCGGCCACCCTGCAAAATGCCCTCGCCCGCTGCAACCTGTTGCGCACTAACCGGCGGCTCCAGGAGGAAACTGTCGCACTGAACAAACAGTTGGCAGAGGTCAACGCCAAGCTACAGGGGAAAAACTTCGCGCTGGCGGAACAAAAGGTCAGCGTGGATCAAGCGTTCGGCGAGTTGAAGCTGAACTTCGATCATTCGCTGGAAATCTGCCACCGGATGCTGACGAGTTTCCACCCGGCGCTGGGCGCGCAGGTCAAGGCCGTGGTGGAAATCTGCAAACGCATGGCCGCCAGCGGTCGGCTCACGGAAGCGGAGGGCCACACTTTGACGGTCGCCGCCTGGTTATACGACATTGGCCTGATCGGCCTGCCGCGCCGACTATGGCGGCGGATGCACTCGCCCAAGATGCAGGCCACGCTGACCGAGGAGGAGCGGCAGGCGCTCCACATCCATCCGGTGCACGGGCAGAGCCTGGCGGCTTTCGTGGCGAGGCTCAAGCCGGTGGGCGAAACCATCCGCGGACACCACGAACGCTGGGACGGCAAAGGTTACCCCGACGGTCTGGCGGGCGAGATGATCCCGTGGACGGCGCGTTGTCTGGCGGTCGCGGTTTATTTCGTCGAAACCGGGCTGCCGCCGGACCAGGCGGCGGCGGCGGTGCTGGAGCGTTCCGGGTCGTGGTTCGATCCGGAAGCCGTGCGACTGATCGTAAGGGTCATGTCGGGGTTGGCCATCCCGAAGATGGCGCGGGAGGTCTTGCTGGACGAGTTGAAGCCGGGCATGTCGCTGGCGCGCGGGCTCTACAGCTCGGCGGGGGTATTGCTTTTTCCGGAGGAGCAGCGGCTCAACGACGCGCTGATTTCCAAGATACAGAAACACCACATGCTGAACACGATCACCCAGCGTTTGCTGGTGTACGGGTAAGCGACGTGCTTTTGGGAAGCCAAGCTGCAAAGAAATGGCAGTTTCTGCCGGGCAGAAGTTTCCTCCGGCCCGGGAGCAAGGGGAGAAAGCCTCGCGTTCCCTCTGTAAAAGCGTACTGGCATGGCGGTTGCTTAAAGGCCCGGCATGAACATCGGACTCTACCAGGGCGCTGCCTCCATGCAGGCGTTGGAACAGTGGCAGGCCGCCGTGTCGCAAAACCTCGCGGCATCCACCGTCCCGGGTTACAAGAAGATCGATGTCGATTTCGACGCCGTACTCAACCCCAACTCCAAGCAGAGCGCGACCGACCAGAGCGGCACCAGCGCGATGCCGCAAGCCACCATGCGGCGCGATTTTTCCCAGGGTGAAATGCACGCCACGGGATTGCCGGAGAATCTGGCCATCCAAGGCAAGGGATATTTCCAGGTGCAGGGTCCCGACGGCAAGCCCGCCTACACCCGCGACGGCGAGTTTCACCGCAGTTCCACCAACGCCCTGGTGACGAAAACCGCCCTGCCCGTGTTGGGGCAGGGCGGCTCGCCCATCCAGTTTGACCCGAAGAAGGGCGCGCCCGTCATCGGCGAGGACGGGCGGATTTCCCAGGACGGCACCGAGGTCGCGCGCATCGGCGTATTTACGTTTGACGAGACCAAGGCCCGGCAACTCAACGGCGGCTTGACCCGACCGGCCGACAGCAAAAAAGCCAGCCCTGTCGAAGCGCCCAAGGTGGAGTCCGGCTTTCTCGAGGGCAGCAATGTCTCCCCGTTGCGTTCTATGGTCGAACTCATCACCGTACAGCGCGCCTACGAAGCCAACCAGAAGGCCATCGGCGCACATGACCAGCGGCTTTCCTCCGCGATCCAGATTCTCGGCAATCCGCAGGGCTAACCTGATTTTTATGCTCCAATCTCTCAGTTCCGCGGCCACCGGCATGGAGGCCCAGCAGCTCAACCTGAACACGATCTCCAACAACCTGGCGAACGTCAATACGACCGGGTACAAGCGTTCCAAGATCGAGTTCCAAGACATGCTTTACCAGCAGCAGCGCACGGCAGGGTCGGATACGAGCGATAGCAACGTGCTGCCCAGCGGCGTGGAACTCGGCAACGGCGCGCGGGTGGTTTCAACGGCCAAGGTCTTCACCCAGGGCCAACTCAAGGAGACCGACGACAAGATGGACATTGCCCTGCAGGGCGACGGGTTCCTGGAAGTGCAGATGCCCGACGGCAGCAAAGCCTACACCCGCGACGGGTCGCTCAAGGTAGCAGCCGATGGCAAGGTGACCACCAGCGAGGGACTTACCGTGCTCAGCGGTTTCCAGCCGATCACGGTGGGCGCGACCGACGTGGCCATCGCGGGCAACGGGCAGGTGTCGGTCACCACTGCCAAGGGCAAGCAGAATTTCCAGATCCAACTCACCCGCTTCAACAACGCGGCTGGTCTGCGCAGCCTGGGCGGAAACCTGTACGCCGAGACGCCCGCCAGCGGCACCCCGGAAGCGGGCAAGCCCGGCGAGGATGGGCTGGCCACGATCCAGCAAGGGTTTCTCGAAACGTCCAACGTCAACGTCGCCGAGGAAATGGTGAACATGATCATGGCGCAACGGGCTTACGAGATCAACTCCAAGTCGATCCAGAGTTCCGACGAAATGCTGCAAACGGTGAACCAGCTCAAACGCTGATCCCCGCAACCCTTCTTCGACTTGAAAACGCTTTGCTCATGCCTGTGCGGAATTCTACTCGGCGTGGCGTCCACCCAGCAGGCTGATGGACAAATCGACAGCATCCTGGCTCCCGTCACCCCAGCGGTAAGCGCACCGGCAACCACGCGGGTTGCCCTCCCGGCGGCCCGGTCCGCCATGCGGCTCGGAGAGCCCGAACTTTTCGAGCGGCTGGCACGGCGTCTGACCGACCGGCTGGCGCTGGAGGATGGCGAGCTATCCCTTTCGCCCGTGACGCCTTGGACGCCCATCGAGTTGCCCGCCGGGACATGGGACGCGGCCTTGATCGAAGCGCCCGACGTGAAAGGTCTCACGTCGAGTTTTTACCTGCACTTTCGCGTGGAAGTCGGCGACCGGCAGGTCGGCGAATGGCAGGTTCCCGTGCGCGCGCAACTGGCGCAAGAAGTGTGGGTCGCCACGCGGCGGTTGGCGCGCGGCGAAACGCCCGACGCTTCGGCGGACTTGGAAAAACGCCGCCTCAACGTGCTCGCCGAACGGCAGTCGCCGATCCCCGCGCGCACCGCGCTCGACGGCTATGAATTCGCGCAAACCGTGGCCGCCGGACAGCCCCTCACATGGCGCGACCTTTCTCCGCGCACGCTGGTACATCGCGGGCAGGTCGTAAACGTCGTCGCGGCGGACGGCCCGTTCAGCATTTCCATGAAGGCCCTCGCCACACAGGACGGTGCAAACGGCGCGATGGTGCGCGTGCGCAACCTCAACAGCCAGCGCGACATCGAAGCGCGGGTCGTCGGCGAAAACAAAGTCCAGGTGAGATTTTGATTACCCGCAATCATTCCCGAGCGATGAACCTTGTTATTCGGATCACCCGTTTTGTCAGCTCAGCGGCACTCGGGTTGCTTTTCGCCCCCCATGTCATCAAAGCAGGCCCTGACGACAACCGCCGGGGGAATGCTTCGGCATTGATTCCCGGCTACAGCCAGAGCGCCCGCAACCAGACGGCAGTCGTGACGGAAACCGACGCCAAGATCGACGTGCGCCGGGCGACGCCGGTGCTCGATCCGCGCGACGCGACGCGGCTTTCCACCGGGTCACTCTGGAAGGACGGCGTGACCAACGAATACGGCATGTTCGCCGACCGGAAGGCGCGGCGGCGCGGGGACGTGTTGACCATTGTGGTGGCCGAGAACATGACCATCACCAATTCGATTGACCAGCAAACCAGCAAGTCCAACAGCTTGAGCAACAGTCTCATCGATCAATATTTGCTGAACTTGCCGAAGGATCTGCACATTGCCAAACGGTCGCCGACGGCCAGCGTCACCGCGGACAACGCGCTGGGCCTGACCACCGCGTCCAAGGGCAACGCGCAGACCAATCAGCAGCAGAGCCTGACCGCGCGGGCGGCGGTGACGGTGATGGACGTGCTGCCCAACGGCAACCTCGTCGTCGAGGGGACCCGGATCGTGTCCTTCAGCGGGGAGACAAAATATGCCGAGCTGAGCGGCATTGTTCGCCACGACGACGTCGCGCCGGACAACACGGTCATTTCCACGAACATCGCCGACGCCAAGGTAAAATTTATTTCCGAGGGCAGCCTGACCGACGCACAGAAGAAGGGCTGGCTGTCGCGCGGCATTGACCGATTCAACCCGTTGTAAAACCGGGCATCCAATTTGCTCAGGGTGCGAAGTGACCGCCCACGCCTCCAATTCTCTGCCGACATGACTTTTTTGCCTACCACCCCTGGCACCCTTCAGCGAGCGGTCCTGTTTGCCGCCGTGCTCGTGCTCGGCACGGCAGCCGCGCAGGCCACGCGGATCAAGGATGTGACGATGGTCGAAGGTGGCCGCGACAATCAACTCATCGGCTACGGGCTCGTCGTGGGTCTCGCGGGAGACGGCGACGGCAAGGTCAACTTCACCGTGCAGAGCGTGGCCAACGCGCTCAAGCGGTTCAACATCGATGTGCCGGCGGGCGACATCAAGAGCGGCAACGTGGCGGCAGTGATGGTCACCGCCGACATGGGGCCGTTCCGCAAATCCGGCAGCCGGTTGGACGTGACCGTGTCTTCCATTGGCGACGCGAAGAGTCTCCAGGGAGGCATCCTGCTGCAAACGCCGCTGCTCGGAGCGGACGACAAAGTTTATGCCGTGGCTCAGGGGCCGTTGGCGCTGGGCGGGTTTGTGGGCGGCTCCGGTGGCGCGGGCGGCGCGACGGTGCAGAAAAATCATCCAACGGTCGGCACGATCACCGGCGGGGCCATCGTCGAACGCGAGGTTCCCACCCAGTTCGCGCCGAACGGCAGCATGAATCTTCTGCTGCGGTCGCCGGATTTCTCCACGGCGGCGCGGGTGGCGGAGGCCATCAACAAGAAGTATCCCGGCTCTTCGTTGGCGAAGGATGCCTCGACGGTGAGCGTTTACGTGCCCGCGCAATTCCTGAGTGATTTCAAGGAGGTCAATTTCCTGGCGGACATCGGCGCGCTCGACGTGGTGCCGGATTCGGTGGCACGCGTCATCATCAACGAACGCACGGGTACGATCATCGCCACGGCGGACGTGCGCATCTCGCGGGTGGCCATCAGCCACGGCTCGCTGACGATCACGGTGGCCAACAACACGGCGGCCAGTCAGCCCGCGGCTTTTTCGGGCGGCACGACCTCGCAGCAGAGTTCCACGCAGACCGATGTCACCGAAGGCAAAGGTGCCTTTGCGGTGGTCGACGATTCGCCGACCATCGAACGGGTGGCGTCCGCGCTCAACGCGCTAGGGGTAACCACGCGGGACATGATGGCGATTTTCCAGGCGCTCAAGCAGGCCGGTGCGTTGCAGGCCGAACTTGTCATGGAGTGACTTTTATGAACATCCCATCTCTCAACGCTCATTTGCCGAAGATGACGGACGCCGCGATGAAGAAAGGAGCGACCTCGGCTCAGGATGCGAAAAAGATCGAGGATTCTGCCAAGCAGTTCGAGGCGATGATGATCCGGCAGGTCTTGAGTGACACCTTCAAGCCATCGCCCACGGCGGCGAAGGGCCAGTCGATGCCGGGCAGCGACATTTACCAATCCTTCATGACGGACACCGTCGCCGACAGCATCAGCAAGGGAGGCTCGCTCGGGATTTCTCATCTGTTCCAGAGCCAATTGCTGCCCGCCGATGCGTCGCACGCCGCCAGCCGGAAACCTATCGTATGAACGTTCCTGCCGAAGAAACCCGTGCGTTGATCGACGCCCTGCGCGACGAACTCCAGGAGTACGGAGCACTCCTGCACTTGTTGAAGGACCAGCAAACCGCGCTCGTGCGCCGACAGCCCGAGCAAGTACTGACCCTCAGCGGGAGCATCGAAGCGCACCTGCCGATCGTCACGCTGGCACGCCACCAGCGGCAGGAAGAACTGCGCACGCTCGCGGGCAAACGGGAAATCGCCGATGAGAAAGCGCCGATTCGCCTGGCGGATTTGCTGCCGCACTTCCAGACCAGCGTGGCACCGATGATCCGGGGGCTCGTTGAAGAGATTAACCGGCTGGTTTCGCAGGTCAGCCGGTTCGCCCACCAGAATCAGATGCTGCTCGTCCGAGCGGTCGAATCCACACAGGCCGCATTGCAGACGGTGCAGCCCAGTGTGGTTCATAAGACCTATTCCCCGGCGGGCAAGGTGCTCATGAATCTCACGACACGGTACACGGAAGAGATCCGCTGCGTGGCGTGAAACGCGCGCGGGTGGGTGGAGCACCCACGGAGAAAGCGTCGGGCGCGGTACGAAAGGTGCTCAAAACTCCTTGGCTCTCGCTGATCCAAAGAGGTCGGCCAACCTTGGAATAATGCGTTAAGAGGTCGAAGAAACGACCGATAGGAAAGTGGACGACGCGTTCCCAAGTTGGCCTTCATCGTAAGGGGCGGCGCGAACCATGACGGTTTATCCTTTCACATTTTCGCCATGGCTGGATTATTTGGTGCTCTCACCTATTCGAGGCAAGCCCTCAGCGCGCAAAGCGCGGGTCTGCAAGTCACCGGACGCAACCTCGCGAACGTCAACACCACGGGGTATGCCCGGCAGCGCGTCACGCTGGAGACCGTGGGCACGGTCGGCACCGGCGTCAACGCCCAGAGCTTCGGCGTGCAGGCGACCGGCGTGCAGTCCCTGCGTGACAAGTATCTCGACGCGCAAGTCGCCAGCGAAAACAGCGTGACATCCATGCTCCAGGCGAAGTACGACTCAATGGGCCGTGCTCAGGCCGGGCTGGGCGAAACCATTGATCGGGCCGCGGACTCCAGTTCCATCGGGGACACCACCGGCAACACGAGCGGCATCAACGGCGCGCTCTCCGATTTTTTCAACGCGTTTCAGGCGCTTTCCGCCGACCCCACCAGCACGGCGCAAAAACAGGTGCTCATGCAGAGTGCCGGTTCGTTGGCGGACAAACTCAATTCGGCCGACAACAACCTTGCCACAGAGCAAGCGGGCGACACCCAGCGGGTCAGCGGCGACGTGGACGACGCCAACGGGTTGTTGAAAGACATTGCTTCGCTCAATGCGCAGATCGGTTCAGCGGAGGCAGGTTCCACCGGCAGCGCGGCGGACCTGCGCGACCAGCGGCAGGCCAAGATCGAGGCGCTGGCGCAGAAGATGAATATTTCGGTTAGTACCTCGGCGGATCATCCTAACCAGGTGCAGATTTCCACCCGCGACAGTCAGGGCAACGCCGTCGCGCTGGTGGACCGCGACCATGTCGTGGCTCCGCTGTCCTTCGACGGAACCAACGTCAGCGCGGGCACCGGTTCGCAGGCCAAGACGTTGAACATCAGCGGCGGCTCGATCGCCGGCACGCTCCAGGCGCGCGACGGGGTGGTCGCCGGTCTGCGCGCCAACCTCAAGACGCTGGCCAATCAACTCACCAGTGCGGTGAACACCGCGTACAACCCGGGTGGTACCGGCGCGAATTTTTTCGCCGCCAGCCCGACCGGTGGACGACTCTTGCAGGTGGATTCGGCCACGAGCGCGGGCACGGTCCACGCCGGTTCTCCCGGCGACGCCGGAGCGAACGATCTGGCGCTGGCCGTGGCGGGCGTGGCCAGCAAGAAATTTTCCACCACGGGCGGCGACGCCGTGAACGGAACATTGAGCGGATATTATTCTGGCGTCGTATCGAACTTTGGTGCGCAGCTTTCGGGGACCAGTTCGCAGATTACCGATCAGGGATTGGTCAGTACGCAGATCAACTCCCAGCGTGATTCCGTCAGCGGCGTTTCTCTCGACGAAGAAACGACCAACCTGATGCAATACCAACGGGCGTTCCAAGCATCCTCGCGGGTGATCAGCGTCATTGATTCGATGTTCGATGACGTGATGAGCATGGTTCACTAACTTTTTACTTCGGGCCGATTTTCCCTTGTCATGAGAATTACTAGCAACGCCAGTTCGTCCAACCTGATCAGCCAACTCCAGGTGTTGACGGCCCGGCAGCAGTTGTACCAAAACCGGGCGGCTACGGGCCAAAAAATCACCAACGCAGAGGACGATCCCGCCGCGATGGGGCGCGTGCTCATCGCGCAGACCGAGAAGTCGAACGTGCAGCAATTCAACGTCAACACGACTCGCGCGCTCGACATCAGCGAGAGCAGTTATGCGGGATTCGACGCGTTGAAGGACCTTTCCGACCGTGCGGGGGAAATCGCCACGCTGGCGGGCGGTACGTCTGACCCGGCCTCGATGAAGGCGTACGCCGTGGAGGTCAATCAACTCATGGAGCAGGCGCTCCAAACGGGCAATAACAAGCTGAACGGTTCGTACCTCTACGGCGGTACCAAAACGGACGCCCCGCCGCTCGCCGCGACGCGGGATGCGATGGGCCAGATCACGGCTTCGACGTACCAGGGCGCGGTTTCCGGCGCGTCGATTCAGGTGGATGCGGGCACGCAAATCTCGCCGTTCACGAACGGCACGGATAATCAGGGCATCAGCCAGTTTATCAACGCGCTTGCGACCCTCCGTAATGCCTTGAACAGCGGGAACACCAGTGCGGTGCAGTCGACGCAATCATCTCTCGCGACGTCCGGCAACCAGCTCATCGACACCATCGGAAATCTCGGCGCCGTGCAGACCCGGCTCCAGGCGGCCAGCGCGGCGAATTCGTCACGGTTTTCCAACCTGGAAAACCTGATTTCGGCGGATGCCGACGCCGACTTGCCGCAAACCATCATCCAGCTCAACAAGACGCAGTCCGCGTACCAGGCCGCGTTGCAAACCGGGGCAAAGATCATGGGACAATCGCTGCTGGATTACGTAAAGTAGGCGGCGTCAACCGCCGGTGGTGCCAAGTGGGGAAGGCTCTCCGAGCCGTTCCTACCTTGGAAGCAATTCCCGCAAAAACGGCGCGATCCGGCTGACTTTGTGTTTGGCGACCTGCTCGGGCGTGCCGCTGGTCACGAGCTTGCCGCCATCCTTACCTGCCTCCGGGCCGATATCCACCAGATAGTCGGCTTCGGCGATCACGCTGAGATGATGCTCGATGACCACCACCGTATTGCCCTCATCCACCAAGCGATGCAGGACCTTGAGGAGTTGCTCCACATCGGCCATGTGTAGCCCGACGGTGGGTTCTTCCAGCAGGTAGAGCGTCGATTTGGTGGCACGCGCCTGGCGCAGGCGTTTGTGCTGCGCGGCACCGACGCCGCGAGTCAATTCCGTGACGAGTTTCAGGCGTTGAGCCTCGCCGCCGCTGAGCGTCGGACTGGGCTGCCCGAGCTTCAGATAGCCGAGGCCGGTTTCGGTCAGCAGGGACAACGGACGATGGATTTTCGACACCGCCGAGAAAAACTCCGACGCCTGCTCAATCGTCAGGTTGAGCACCTGGCCGATGTTCTTGTCGTTGTAGAGCACTTCGAGCGTCTGCGCATTGTAGCGCAGGCCGCCGCAATCCTCGCACGGCACGTAACTCGTCGGCAGGAAGCTCATCTCGTGGCGGATGACCCCTTGTCCCTGGCAGCTTTCGCAACGTCCGCCTTCGTTGTTAAACGAAAACCGGCTGTTCGTATAACCGCGAATTCGCGACAGCGGCAGTTGGGCAAACAGCGCACGGATTTCGTCCAGGACGCCCACGTACGTTGCCGGGGTCGAACGCGAAGTCTTGCCGATGGGCGATTGATCGACCTCGTAGACCGCTTCGAGATGTTCCGCGCCGTCGAACGCGGTCCAGGTCGGCTGCCGCTTGCGCGCCTGCTTGCGGATTTCCGCGGCCTTCGCGCTCTTGCCGGTTTTGGCCAGCGCCTGCTGCGCCGCCGGGAGCAGGACCGAGCGCATGAGACTGCTTTTGCCGGAGCCGGAGATGCCCGTGATGACCGTCAATCGCCCCACCGGAAAATGCGTATCCACTTGCTGTAGATTGTTCGCCGATGCGCCTCTGATTTCCAGCCAACGCTCAGAGGTTTTGACCGGACGACGCTCGCCGTTCATCGGGTGATTGATCGGGTCCTTGAGACACCGGCCCGTCACGGAAAGGGGATTCGCCTGGATTTCGGCCAGCGTGCCCTGGGCAACCACCTCGCCGCCGTGCACGCCTGGTCCCGGCCCGAGATCCACGATATGATCGGCGCGGCGCATCGTCTCGTCGTCGTGCTCGACGATCACCAGAGAATTGCCCTTGGACTTGAGCGCGACCAAGGTATCCAGCAGCCGATCATTGTCGCGCGGATGCAAGCCGATGGTCGGTTCGTCCAGCACGTAGAGCACCCCGCGCAGGTTCGAGCCGAGCTGCGCGGCCAGCCGGATGCGCTGCGTTTCGCCGCCCGAGAGCGTTTTGGCCGAGCGGTCCAGCGCGAGATAACCGAGGCCGACCTCTTCCATAAACGTCAGCCGCTGGCGGATTTCGTCGATGATGTCCGTGGCGATGAGCGCCTGGGTGCCCTTGAATTTAAACTTCTCCGCGGCCGACCGCGCGCCGGAGATCGGCAACGCCGCGAAGGCGTCGATCGTCATATCGCGCACCCGCACGTTGCGCGCGACCGCGTTCAGCCGGCCCCCGCTGCACTCCGGGCAAGGCTTCGATTCATCTTCATCGAGCCATTGCGTGGCACGTTCCTCCGCGAGTTCCCGCTCGGCGGCGGAAATGCTGTCGTCATCCTTGGTGAGATTACCTTTCCACACGATGCCGAAGCCCCGGCACCCGGGACACCAGCCGTGCGGCGAATTGTAGGAAAACAGGCGCGGGTCCAGTTCCTCGAACGCTTCCCCGCACTCGGGGCAGCTCATTTCCGTGCTTAACACGACGGATTTATTCTTCGCGTCAACGAGCCGTGCGGTGCCCTTGCCGATTTCGAGCGCGCGTTTGACGATCTCGCGCGGGTCGTCGCCGACCGACGCGTTTTTCAGCACCCGGCCTTTGGATTTGACGATGGCCTTGACCGCCGCCGCCAGTTTCTTTTTCGCACCGCCGACCTCGCCGACGACCACGTCAATCGTATGCTCACGGAAACGTTCCAGCTTCTCGAAGCCGTACGCCGAGACGAACTTTCCGTCTACCAGCAGCGTCTCGAAACCGTGTTTGACCGCCCACGCGGCCACTTCGGTGTGGAAACCTTTGCGCGCCTTGATCAACGGGGCCAGCACCCGGACCTTCCCCTTTTTCGACGCATCCTCCACCTGCTTGACGATGGCGGCCACGCTCTGCTTTTCGACGGGCACGTGGCAATGCGGGCAATACTGGGTGCCGAGCTTGGCGAAGAGCAGCCGCAGGAAATGGTAGACCTCCGTGACGGTGGCGACGGTCGATTTGCCGCCGCCGCGCGTGACGCGCTGCTCGATGGCGACGCTGGGCGGCAGCCCTTCGATCAGATCAACATCCGGCTTTTCCAGTTGTTCGACGAACTGCCGCGCATACGGCGACATGCTGTCGAGGAACCGCCGCTGGCCTTCTGCGAAAAGGATGTCGAAGGCGAGCGTCGATTTGCCCGAGCCGCTCAGACCGGTCACGATGACCATCTTTCCACGCGGCAGGTCGAGCGTGATGTTTTTTAAATTATGCTCGCGCGCCCCTTTGATGCGGATCGCGGGCGCGGCCTTCGGCGGGTGATGACCATTCGACTCGCGCGACGGGAGTTCGGTTCTTCTCACCGCCGGGGGACGGCTGCCGTAAACGTTTGCCGCTTGGTCCACGGCCACGCTGTCGAACGCGACGACCTTTTCATCGCGTCCACCCTCCAGCAGCGGGCGCACATAGTAGCCGGTGTGAGAGGCCGCGACCGCCGCGACCTCTTCCGGCGTCCCCGCCGCGACGAGCAGACCGCCGTCGGAACCGGCCTCGGGACCGAGATCAACGAGGTAGTCGGCGCATTTGATGACTTCCAGATTATGCTCGATGACCAGCAGACTGTCGCCCTGTTCGACCAGACGCTGAAAGACGCGCACCAGCAGCGCCACGTCGTCGAAATGCAGGCCGGTGGTCGGCTCGTCGAAGATGAGGAGCGCGCCCTTCGTGCCCGGATTGCGCTCACGTTCGACGAGGTGGCTGACCAGTTTCAGCCGTTGCGCCTCGCCTCCAGAAAGGGTGTTGAGCGGCTGCCCCAACCGCAGGTAGCCGAGGCCGACCTCGTTCAAAATCCGCAACGCCGCCAGCGGCACTTTGAGCATGTTGGGGATGCCCTTCAACCCGTGCCGGGCCTCCAGGAAACCGATGGATTCCGCCACGGTCAGTTCCAGGACTTCGTGGATGTTCTTGCCGTGGTAACGGACCTTGAGCACATGCGGCTGGAAGCGCTTGCCCTCGCATTCCGAGCAGCGCACGTACAGATCGCTCAGGAACTGCATCTCGATCTTCTCGAACCCGATGCCGCCGCAACGTTCGCAGCGTCCGTCGCCGGAGTTGAACGAAAACGCCCCCGCCGATAATCCGGCCGCGCGCGCCTCGTCACTGGTGGCGAACAGTTCGCGCACCGCGTCGAACACGCCCAGGTAAACCACGGGATTCGAGCGCGGCGTTTTGGAAAGCGGCGTCTGGTCCACCATGACCACCGTGCCAAACTGCTCGGCACCCGAGATTTCGTCGCATCGACCCACGGATTCGTCGCTGCTCAGCCCGCGCTGGCGCAGAAGATTCTGGTAAAGCACGTCGTGGATGAGAGTGCTCTTGCCCGAGCCGCTGACCCCGGTGATGCACGCCAGCACTCCGAGCGGTAGATCCACGTCGATCCGGCGCAGATTGTGTTCCCTCGCCCCGCGGATTTTTAACCAGCGGTCCACCCGGCGGCGCTGCGCGGGCACCGGAATCAATTTCCGGCCCGTCAGGTAATCCGCCGTCAGTGAACCGGGACAATGCCCCAGTTCCGAGAGCGGACCGGAGAACACCAGTTCCCCGCCGCCCTCGCCGCGTCCGGGGCCAATGTCGATCAGGTTGTCCGCCGAGCGGATAACCGCCTCCTCGTGTTCGACCACCAGCAGCGTATTGCCTTTGTCCCGCAGGTCTTCCATGACGCGGATCAGCCGACCTACGTCACGGGGGTGCAGGCCCACGCTCGGTTCGTCGAGGACGAAGAGCGTGTTGACGAGGGATGCTCCCAGGCAGGTCGTGAGGTTGACGCGCTCGATTTCGCCGCCGGAAAGCGTCCGAGTGGGGCGGTCCAAATTCAAATAGCCCAGCCCGACCGCAATGAGGTAACGCAGACGCGTGATGATTTCCTTTTGCAGCATCTCCGCACTCGGGTCGTTCGCGGGCAGGGTCAGCGCCGTCATCACGGGTTCCATTTCCGTGACGGGCAATTGCGCGAGTTCCGGCATGTTGAAACCGGGGAGAAGCGAATACCGTTTTGTGGGGGGTGCCCACTCCGCACCCGGCACGAGGCGGAAATTCAGGGTTGCAGGCTGGAACCGCCCGCCGTCGCATTCCGGGCAAAGCGTGTATGCCCGGTAACGGCTCAGCAGCACGCGGACGTGCATCTTGTACGTCTTGGTTTCCAGCCATTCGAAATACCCTTTGACCCCGTACCAGCCGCCGCCCGCCCAGAGTTCTTCGGTGTCCGCCCGTCCGCCCCCCTCGCCCTGGACGACGAACTTCTGGTCGGCCTTGGGCAAGTCCTCAAAGGACACGTTCACGTCGATTTCCTGCCGCGCGCAGGCCCGCAACAGGTCGCGCTGGCATTCGGCGGACTGGCCGCTCTGGAAAGGCTTGACGACTCCGCGCGCAATCGAAAGCCGCTTGTCCGGCAGCGCGCGGTCGAGGTCGATCCCGATGGTACGCCCGAAACCCCGGCATTTGGGACATGCGCCGACGGGGTTATTGAACGAAAACAGCCCCGGCGTCGGCGGCTTGATGTCGAGGTCGCATTTGGGGCAATGCCAGCCCGTCGAAAAACACTCCTCGTCGCCGTTGGCCGGGTCGACGAAGCGGATTTTTCCCTTGCCGAAACGCAACGCGGTTTCGATGGATTCCGTCATCCGTGAGCGGCTTTCCGCACCGACTGTCACGCGGTCTTGGATGACGTGCACGCGCAAGGGCAGTTTCCTGAGATTCGCCGGGGGCTCGTCCGTGCGCAGGACCGCGCCATCGAGCCAGACGCGCAGATAACCTTGCGCCTGGAGGAACGTGAAAAATTGCTCCGGCACCGCCCCCACTGGAGCAGGCACCGCGAAGGTAAGCAGCAGCGACACACCGTCGCGCCGGGCCAGGATTTGCTCGGCGATGCCGCGCGAGGAATCCGGCTTGATCGGCCCGTGGCACGACGGGCAAAACGCCTGCGCCACCCGGGGCATCAGCAACTTCAGGTAATCGTTGATCTCCGTGATCGTCCCAACCGTCGAGCGCGTGCTCTTGACCTGGTTGGACTGCTCGATAGCGATGGCCGGAGGGATGCCGTGGATGGCATCCACCTTCGGCTTGTCCATGCGGTCAAGAAATTGCCGCGTGTATGGACTGAACGTCTCGACGTAACGGCGCTGGCCCTCGGCGTAAATCGTGTCGAAAGCGAGCGAACTTTTGCCGCTGCCGCTGGGACCGGTAATGACGTTGAGCCGACCCAAAGGCAGGTCCAAGTCAATCCCTTTGAGATTGTTCTGGCGGGCACCGCGAATCTCGATCACCTCGGGCGCTTCCTCGTGCTTCGATGGCTGAACTTGAGCCGGGGGCGGTACTTTGAAAGGACGGGGTTTCGGCACCCGGCACCTTATCCAATTCCATCCGAAAGGGAAGGGTCACACCTGTTTTTGAAGCAGGTTTTGTCTGGTAAATCGCCCGTCCCGGCATCGGTTTGGTGGATTTGCCGAACTCTCGCCAAGACCACCCTTGGAGGTGGCCCGCACCAGAGATAACCAAGCTGTAAAAACGGCGGTGGGCCGACCGCGAAGCCGAACGCAACTCGAGGCAAGCGTTTTGGGCTGCGTCCGACCGGATCACCGAAACCAATTTTAGTTGTTACCGTTGGCAGTCTTCTTTGCAGTCGCGGCAGTTGGCGTCCGGCCATTCGCCTTGGCCTTGGCAGCCGTACGGGTGCCGTTGCCTTTCTTCATGGCGTCGGAAAGATTCAGCACGTCGCGGCGCATGATCTTGCCACTTTTGAATTTGACCGTCGCGCGCGGCGGGATCGCGAAGTTGCTGCCGGGGACGTTCGGATTGCGGCCCACCCGGGCTTTGCTCAGGCGGACCTGAAAAACTCCGAAATTACGAAGTTCGACATCCTGTCCCTTCGACAACGCCGAGGTGATATGATCGAGGGTCTTCTGGATGACTTCGAACACTTGGTGTTGGACCAGATTCGTTTCGTTACTGATTTTTACAACAAGGTCGCGTTTGGTGAGGTTGGGCATAGAATGGGCAGGTTGGCGTTTATTTCCTACTATTGGGACGACGGATCAGTGATTTCTTTGAAAGAAACAGAGTGATTTGGCGCTGATTGAGTCAGCGCAATTTGTTCTCGTCCGACACCATTTCAGGCAGGGGCAACTGCCTTCCAAGTCTCAGACTTTCACGCACGACTCTCGTTCAATCAACGTTACATTATCTATTCGCTCTCAAGTGAATAGCCGGATGCTATCATAGGCGAAAATGACAAAAAGTCATGCTCGACTTACAAAAATCGACAAATCCAGCGGGGTTTGTCGTGAGAGAACCGGAAGCGCCGGTTACCTAGTCAGACAGGCCCTGTAAAACCGGACGACACGCCGTCCGTCGAACCAAATTCTTCCGGGGCGATTTCCCGGGCAGTTTTGAAATGCGTCTTGGCCACTTGGCGCAACACGGCTGCTGAATTTTTCCTAATCAGCTCACGAGCGACGGCCTTGACCTGTGAGGATGCCCCCCGAGGTAGGACGAGGCCGTGCACCCGCCCGGCAGTTTCCAACCAGTCGATAAACTTCTCGCGGGCCAAGATGGACGCCGCCGCCACCGCCGGATCGCTCTCGGCCTTGGTGCGCTGGTCCAACTGGATGCTGCGTCCTTTTTCCAGGAGATTGCGTTTGATGATGCTCGGATTGGCGAACTGATCACTGAGCGACCGGGGGCAATCGGGCCGCTGCGCCAGGAGGTTTTCGATGACGCGCGCGTGTCCCCAACCGAGCAGGTTATTGACGTTGCGCATCTTCTGTTGCAGCGCGTTGTACCGCTCCGGGCCGATGGAGACCACGTTGTGCGCGACGCCCGGGAGTGTTTTGATGACCTCGGCCAAGGCACGGATCTTTGCGTCGGAGGTGATGCGTTTGCTGTCCTGCACCCCGGCGTCGAGCAACGCCCGGGCAATCGGTTTGTCCACGTAAACGCCCGCGATGACCAGCGGACCGAAGAAATCGCCCTTGCCGCTCTCGTCGATGCCGAAATGAGGCTCGAAGCGTTCCGGTGAAAGCACTTCCTCATAGCCGAGCGTGGCCGCGCCAAGGATTTCCGGCTCCAGCGTAAAACGGACGAAATCTTCGGTTTCCTTGCCTTGGATCAGCACCTTGGGACCTTTTTCGTACACTGCCAGGTTGAGTTTACCTTTTTGCGCCGCGTAGATCGTGTAGGGCTTATCCAGAAAATCGAATCCCATCTCGCGCAGGCGCACCCGCAGCTTGTCGGCTTGTGCGGTGGTCAACGGCGAGGTAAAGGAGGTCACAGGTGGCATCGGCAAGAAAAATGGGATCGCGGACGAACCTCAGACTCCCAGAAAATCGGCGCGAATTCCAGTCCGCGCTGCTGGAATGGTTCGCGCAGCATGGCCGTGACCTGCCTTGGCGGCGCACGCGCGATCCTTATGCGATCCTGGTCAGCGAGTTCATGCTCCAACAGACGCAGGTGATTACGGTGCTCGATTATTACCGCCGTTGGCTGGAACGTTTTCCGACGGTGATGGCGCTGGCGGACGCCCTGCAGGAGGAAGTGCTACGACGGTGGGAAGGGCTCGGGTACTACGCCCGCGCGCGCAACCTGCATCGCGCGGCGCAGATCATCCGCGATGAACACGGCGGCGAGTTCCCGCGCAACCTGAAGGAGATCGCCGCGCTGCCGGGCGTGGGCCGGTATACCGCGGGCGCGGTGTATTCCTTCGCCTACGACCTGCCCGCGCCAATCGTGGATGCGAACATCGCCCGGGTGTTCGCGCGGATCATCCACCTGCGCATTCCGGTGGACACCACGCCCGGACATACCGCGCTCTGGGCGACGGCGGAACAACTGCTGCCGACCGAAAACGTCCGCCTATATAATAATGCGTTGATGGAGCTGGGTGCGACCATTTGCCGGACACGTTCGCCGCAGTGCCTGGTGTGTCCGGTGCTGTCATTTTGCGCCGCGGCGCCGTTCAATCCCGAACTCCTGCCGATCAAACGGGCACGCAAGCCCACGGTTGCCATGGCAGAAGACTGCGCGTGGATGGTGCAAGGAGGACGGCTGCTTCTGGAACAAGGGGTCGGAACTCGCTGGAAAGGATTGTGGAAACTACCGCCGCTCACGGAGCCGGCGCCGCCCGGGGCGGAACCGTTGGCCCGCCTGACCTACCCGTTTACTCATCATCAGGTCACGTTGCGAGTTTTCTTGCCGCCCAATGTTTCCTTGTCGCCCGGTCAGCATCAGGCGTGGCACCCGCTCGAAACGATAGAAAGCGTCGCGGTGGCCGCTCCGCATCGACGCGTTATGCGGCAGCTTCTGCGTACCTGAAAGTTTCCCGAAAGGGATCAGATGTTCCGAGATCACTTGTCCCATCCGCTTTCCGGCATAGGTTCTCGGGCAACCGCACCTCTCATGCAATCCCTTCCCGATGCACACGGCTATTTTGGCCCCTATGGTGGCATGTTCGTGCCCGAAACGCTCATGTCTCCGTTGCGCGAACTCGCCGATGAGTACGAGCGGGCGCGCAAGGACTCCGTTTTCCAACGGGAACTCGCCACTTTGTTGCAGGACTTCGCCGGGCGGCCCACCCCGCTCTATTTCGCCGAACGTCTCACCAAGAAACTCGGCGGAGCGAAAATTTATTTCAAGCGGGAAGACCTTCTTCATACCGGCGCGCACAAGATCAACAACGCGCTCGGCCAGATCCTCCTCGCCCGGCGGATGGGCAAAAAGCGCATCATCGCCGAAACCGGCGCAGGCCAGCACGGCGTCGCTACGGCAACCGTCGCCGCACACTTCGGCTGCGAATGCATCGTCTACATGGGCAAGGTCGACATGGAGCGCCAGGCGCTCAACGTCGCGCGGATGCGTTTTCTCGGCGCGAAAGTCGTGCCGGTGACGGCGGGCGCGGCGACCCTCAAGGAGGCGATCAACGAAGCCATGCGCGACTGGGTTACGCACGTCCGCACGACGTTTTACATCCTCGGGAGCGCGCTAGGCTCGCACCCCTACCCCATGATGGTGCGCGATTTTCACCGCGTCATCGGCGACGAGGCCCGCCGCCAGATGCTCGCCCGCGAAGGCCGCCTGCCCGATCTGCTCATCGCCTGCGTGGGCGGCGGGAGCAACGCCATCGGGCTGTTTCATCCGTTTCTGGACGACGAGGAAGTGCGGATGGTGGGCGTCGAGGCGGGCGGCGAAGGTGTCGGCCCGGGGCAAAAGCACGCGGCGCGTTTTCAAGGCGGGCGCCTCGGGGTGCTCCAGGGCACAAAGACGTTTCTGCTCGCTGATGAGGATGGTCAAATCCAGCTCACGCATTCCATTTCCGCCGGGCTGGATTACGCCGCCGTCGGACCCGAGCACAGCCATCTGCGCGACATCGCCCGCGCCGACTACGTCCAGGCCACGGACGACGAGGCGCTCGCCGCGTTCCACGAACTCGCCAGGACTGAAGGCATCATCCCGGCGCTGGAAACCGCCCATGCCGTTGCGCACGCGATGCGCGTCGCACCGACCATGAGCAAGAACGAGATTATCCTGGTCAATCTGTCGGGCCGGGGAGACAAGGACGTGCAGCAGGTCGCCGCGATGGAAACCCTGCCCACCATCCAATCGCCGAAGCTCGAAACCGAGCACCGTCTGCCGTCGCCGGTGCAGTAACTTTTTCTCCCCTCGATGCGCAGCATGACAGGCTATGGCAGCGGTCGCGCCGCCGCACCCGACGGGGCGCAGTGCGCCGTGGAAATCCAGAGCGTCAACCGGAAGCAGACCGAATTGATGATCAACCTGCCGCGCGACCTGAGCAGCCTGGAGCCATCGGTACGTGAGACCGTGAACGGACGCGTGGCGCGGGGACGGTTCGTGGTCAACGTCAGTTTCCAGGCGCGGGCGGCGGCATCCGCGGACGCTCCCTCGCTCGATGTGGTGACCGCTCGTGCCTACCACGAAGCGATGCTCGCCTTGCAAAAGGAGTTGGGCGCGGGCGGAGAAATCAGCATCGAGACCATCCTGCGCGCACCGGGAGTGCTGCGGTTGCGGGAGCAGGAGACCGTCGTTCCAAACTTGGTTTGGCCGCAGGTCAAAACGGCGTTGGACGTGGCGCTCGCCGCGCTGATCGAAATGCGGGGACGCGAGGGCCGGCGGCTCGCCGAAGATTTGCGCGCGCGCGTCGAACTTCTGCGGGAACTGCTGGAGGGAATCCGGGTGCGTGAGCCGCTCGTGGTGCAGCACCATCGTCAAGCCATGCAGGAACGGCTGGCTCGCGCCGGTCTGGAGATCCCCGTCGACGAGGAGCGTCTCGCCAAGGAAATCGCGCTGTTTGCCGACCGCAGTGATATTTCCGAAGAGGTCACCCGGCTCGAAAGTCATTTCGACCAGCTGACCGCGCTGCTCGACGAGCCGGAAAAACCCGTCGGGCGCACGCTCGATTTTCTCACCCAGGAAATCGCGCGCGAACTCAATACCCTCGGAGCCAAGGCCAACGACCCCGCCATCGGCCAGAGCGTTCTTACGGCGAAGACGGAATTGGACAAAATCCGCGAACAGGTCCAGAACATCGAATGACCCCAAGCGAAACCGAGCCGAAGAAAATCGCCCGCGGAGGCATTTTGTTTGTCATTTCCGCGCCGTCCGGCTCCGGTAAGACCACGCTCTGCACGGCATTGCGCCAGACGCGGGATTTCGTTTACTCGGTTTCCTGCACGACACGACTTCCCCGCCCCGGTGAAATCGAAGGCGAGGATTACTATTTCATTTCGCTTGGGCAATTCCGCGCGCACGTCGAGGCCGGTGATTTTCTGGAGCACGCGAATGTGCACGGCAATTTTTACGGCACGTTGCGACACAATGTCCTGGGCCATCTGCTCGCAGGCGTGGACGTGCTGATCGACATTGACACGCAGGGCGCGGCCGCTATTCGCAACGATTCCAATCAGGACATTCAAGACGCGCTCGCGGATGTCTTCATCATGCCGCCGAGCCGCGACGAATTGCGCCGCCGCCTCACGAAGCGAGGCACCGAGACGCCCGAGCAAATCGAGCGTCGACTGGCCGATGCCGCGCGGGAGGTCACCCGTTGGCGGGACTACCGGTACACCATCATCAGCGGATCGGTGGAGGAGGACCTCGCCAAATTCCGCGCGATCATGCGCGCCGAACGGTACCTCAGTCGACGGTTCGCGAACTTCATGTTCTGAGCGAGGATTTCGATGATGACCGCGCAAGCAAAGTCCGTGGTGTTGGGGGTGACCGGCTCTATCGCCGCGTACAAGGCCGCGGACATTGCCAGCCGCCTCACGAAGCTGGGACGCGCGGTCAACGTCGTGATGACCGCCGGAGCGCGCGAGTTCATCACTCCGCTGACGCTCCAGGTGTTGTCGAAGCATCCGGTGGTCAGCGACCTGTTTGACGAAAAGGAAGGCTGGCAGCCTGGCCACATCGAACTGGCTGACCGTGCGGATTTGTTGCTCATCGCTCCGGCGACGGCGCAGGTGATCGCCGAACTCGCGCACGGATTTTCCCGGGGTGCGCTGGCGGCTATCGCGCTGGCAACGCGCGCGCCGATCCTCATCGCGCCCGCCATGAACGGCAAGATGTGGCAACATGCCGCGACCGTGGGAAACGTCGAATGCCTCCGCACGCGCGGGGTGCGCTTCATTGGCCCGGAGGAAGGGCTGTTGGCCTGCGGATACGAGGGTATCGGCAGACTCTGGCCGGTAGACGGAATCATCAAAGCGGCGGAGAATATTCTCGCCGCCTGATCCCCGCTACCGGGGGGGAGCGTCAGCACGCGGCAACTGGAGCGGTCGCCCTGCAACATGAAATTCCTGATCACCGCCGGGCCCACGCGCGAGCCCATCGACCCGGTTCGCTACCTGAGCAACCGCTCATCGGGCAAAATGGGTTACGCCATCGCGCGGGCCGCGCTCACGGCGGGGCACGAGGTCGTGCTGGTGAGCGGCCCGGTCGCGCTCTCCGAACCGGAAGGAGCGCGCGTGCTCAAAGTGACGACGAGCGACGAGATGTTCGATGCTGTACATGCTCGGGTCGGATCGGCCGACGTCTGTGTGCTCTGCGCGGCGGTCGCGGATTTCCAGCCTGCCTCGGTCGCGCCAACGAAGATCAAAAAAGGCCAGCGGGAATCCTGCACGCTCGAACTCGTCGCCACGCGCGACATCCTGCTCTCGCTTCGCGATTACGTGCGACCGCAGGATGGCCGCAGACCCTTGGTGATCGGCTTTGCGGCGGAGACGGATTGCGTCCTGGAAAACGCGCGTCGCAAGTTGCGCGAGAAGGGTTGCGCGCTGCTCATCGTCAACGATGTGAGTCGCACCGATATCGGATTTGAGAACGACGAAAACGAACTGACCCTTTTATATACCAGTGGTGACGAAGAAGTGCTTCCACGGGCAAAAAAAGACGTGCTGGCGGCGAATTTAGTGAAGATTTTTGAGAAATTATCTAAATATTAGTTGACGGGAGTCGCGCGGGTCGCTAACTGCTACAACATGTGGAGCGACCATTGCTCTACTACAACATCTAGTTACCGCGACTCGCGGACGGAAAGAGGTGAACATTGATGCCCACTAAGAAAGCAACCACCAAAAAGGCTCCCGTAGCGGCTAAAGCTGCGGCCCCCGTCAAGAAGGCTCCGGCCAAGAAACTGGCGGCGAAGAAGGCCCCCGCAGCGAAAGCTGCCCCGGCCAAAGCAGCTCCCAAGGCTGCGGCTCCTGCGAAGAAAGCTCCCGCGAAGAAGAAGTAAAACCTTCGCGGGTTTTTTTCGTCTCAACATCACCTTCAACCGCTCAGGGAGAGAAGACCTCGTGTTTTCTCTCCCTGATTTTTTTCCGCTTTCGACCATACGAAAACCCGGCGAGTTCATTGACAAAACGGGTACGACGCCGGCCTTTTCCCGCCTACATTCTGCACATGTCTTCTTACCTTGAAACCGCCGTCTCTGCCGCACGCGCCGCAGGAAATTTGCTGCGCGAAAACTTCGGCGGAGAACTCCATGTCAACGCTTTTGCCGCGCACGACATCAAGCTCGAACTCGACGAAAAGGCGCAGGAACTCATCACTCAGATCATTCTCCAGCGGCATCACGACCACGCGATTTTCGGCGAGGAAGGAATCGCGGGAAATCAGGACAGCGAGTTCCAATGGATCGTTGATCCGCTCGACGGTACGGTGAATTATTTCTACGGCATCCCCCACTTCTGCGTGTCCGTGGCGCTGCGTCAGAACGAGGAGATTCTCGCCGGGGTAATCTACGATCCGATGCGCGAGGAACTCTTCACCGCCGAGCGCGGCGGCGCGGCTTTGCTCAACGGCAACCCGATGGCGGTCAGCGCTCGCGCCCAACTTTCCGAGGCGATTGTGTCGGTCGGGCTGGCGAAGGTTTCGCAAACCATCGACCTCGGATTACCCGTCCTGCAAGATCTCATCCATCGCGTCCGCAAGTGCCGCATGATGGGCAGCGCGGCGCTTGACCTCGCTTACGTTGCCAGCGGCCGGCTCGACGCCTATATCGAAGCCGGGGTACGGATCTGGGACGTGGCTGCCGGGGTCCTCATGGTCAGCAATGCGGGCGGCAGCGTGGTGATGAATCCACGCCCCGACGCACCCGACAAACTCACGGTCGTCGCCTCCAGCGGGCGCATCGCCGAAATTGCTCAAAGCGGCCAACGCCTTGCGGCGTAGCGAATCATCCTTGTCATCTGGCCTCGCTTTTACTTTATGTCCAAAATCGTTCTGTCGGGAATTGGTTACGACGTGCATGCGTTGACCGAAGGCCGTCCTCTCGTGCTGGGTGGCGTGGAGATTCCGCATTCGAAAGGATTGCTCGGCCATTCGGATGCCGACGTGCTCATCCACGCGATTGCCGATGCGCTGCTGGGCACCATCGGCGCGGGAGACATCGGCCATCATTTTCCGAACACGGACGAATCCATCCGCGGCATCCACAGCATCGAAATCCTCACGCGGGTGGCTGAGATCCTCGCCGGGCGCGATGCGCGCATCGTCAACGTCGATGCCACGATCATTGCCGAAGCGCCCAAGATCGCCCCCCATATTGCCGCGATGAAGCAATGTCTCGCGGAAGCGTTGCGTCTGCCGCTCTCGCGCGTCAGTATCAAAGCTACGACCAACGAGGGACTAGGCTTCCTGGGACGCGCCGAGGGCATCGCGGCGATGGCCGTGGCCAGCGTGTCGATGGACGAGGAGCAGCTTGATCCTGAAACCGCCCCGCCCCCGCCCGCGGTCGGGCTTTGATCTGATTATCGCCGAACGTTGGCCCGCTTACTTTCATGCCTCCGCGCCTCTTCAACACGTACTCCCGCCAACTCGAAGAGTTTGTGCCGCTCGACCCGGACAAACAGACCGTCAAGCTCTACACCTGCGGTCCGACCGTTTACAGCTACGCGCACATCGGCAATTTCCGCGCGTACATCTTCGAGGACCTGCTTCAACGTCACCTGGAGACGCGTGGTTTCCGAGTGCATCGGGTGATGAACCTCACCGACGTGGACGACAAAACGATTAAAGGCTGCCGGGCGGCAAACGTCCCGCTGGCGGAATTTACCGCGCCCTTCAAGGCGGCGTTTTTTGAGGATCTGCGCGCCTTGCGCATCCAGGCCGCGCGCGAATTCCCGGAGGCCACCGCGCCGCAATACATCGCGCGCATGATCGAGATGATCGGCGTCCTCGTGGAGCGCGGTTACGCCTATCAAGCCGAGGACCACAGCGTTTATTACCGCATCAAGGAGTTTCCCGACTACGGCAAGTTGTCGCATCTGGATCTGGAGCAGTTGCGGCCCGGCGTGCGGGTCCGGAGCGACGAGTACGAGAAGGAGAACGTCGGCGACTTCGCGCTCTGGAAAGCCTGGGACGAAGCGGACGGCGACGTGGGCTGGGAAAGCCCGTGGGGGCGAGGTCGTCCCGGCTGGCATATCGAATGCAGCGCGATGGCTGGCGCGCTGCTCGGCGACGAGATCGACATTCACTGCGGCGGCGAGGACAATATTTTTCCGCACCACGAAGCCGAGATCGCCCAGAGCGAGGCCGTCACCGGCAAAAAATTCGTGCGCTATTGGATGCACTGCAAACACCTCATGGTGGACGGCCAGAAGATGAGCAAATCGCTGGGCAATTTTTACACGCTGCGCGACGTGCTGGCCAAGGGTTACAGCGGACGCGAGGTGCGCTATGCCCTTCTGCGGGTGAACTACGGATTGCCGCTCAATTTCACCTTCGACGGCATGGCCGACGCGCGTCAAGCGCTCCGGCGCATCGACGCCTGGCATACCCGCCTCTCCGATCACGCTGCCTCCGCCCCGACCGGCGAGCCGCATCCGCTCGCCGATCAAGAACGCTTCGAGAAAGCACTCGACGACGACCTCAACATTTCCGGCGCGCTCGGCCAGCTTTTTGAGATCGTCCGCGAGAGCAACCTCGCGCTCGACAAGGATCAGCTCGCACCCGCGCAATCCCGGCGTCTACTGGAATGGTGGTCACGCATCAACCGCACCCTCGCCATTGAGCCGGACGCCGAAATCGACGCCGTGCCTGCCACCGTGCAGGCACTCCTCGACGAGCGCGCCCAGGTTCGCAAGGACAAGAATTTCAAACGCAGCGACGAGTTGCGCGACGCCATCGCCGCCGCCGGCTGGGCGGTCAAGGACACCAAGGACGGACAAAAATTGTCGAAAGCATGAGCCCACATTCTTTTGCTCCGAGGGATTATCTCGATCTGGAACACACCGCTCACCGCGTATTGTTTGAGCATACGGAGACCGTCTGGGGCGCGCTCGAAAAAATCGCGAACTATCTCCAGTTCAGTCTTCGCCCCGGTTTCGAGGGCGAAATGGTGGGCAAGCCTTTCATCGGCGAAAACGTTTTCGTCGGCGAGGGCACGATCATCGAACACGGCGCGATGATCAAAGGTCCCGCGTGGATCGGGGCGAACTGCCATGTGCGCAACGGGTGCTACATCCGCGAAAACGTCATCGTGGGTAACGATGCGGTGCTGGGAAATTCTTGCGAGTTCAAAAACTGTCTGTTATTCGACGGTGCTCAGGTGCCGCACTTCAATTACGTGGGCGATTCCATCCTGGGATACCGGAGCCATCTGGGAGCGGGCGCGATTCTTTCCAACGTGCGTCTCGATCACGGCGAGATCGCCGTCGAAACCGGCGACGGCGGCAAGGTGAACACTGGCTTGCGCAAATTCGGCGCGGTTTTGGGCGACTACGCCGAAGTAGGCTGCAACGCGGTGCTCAATCCGGGCTCCGTCGTTGGTCGGCGCGCGGTCATCTACCCCGGCGCTCAGTGGCGCGGAGTGCTTCCGGCAAACAGCATCGCCAAGTTCCGCCAGAGCTACAGCATCCTGGCGCGCCACGATTGAGGGGTTGCCTCAGCGCCGGGCGGGCAAAGCCTTGCGGTGAATCCACACGCTCTGCACGATGCCGAGCGCGAACATGATAATCATGACGAACGTCCCGCCGTAACTGATGATCGGCAAAGGCAGACCGGCAATCGGCGTGAGCGAGATCGTCATCCCCGCGTTCATGAAGATGTGCGTAAAAAACAGCGCGACCGTACCTACCACCAGCAGCAGGCCGAGTTGATCCTGTGCCTGGTAAGCGACGTACAGCGCGACGACGATCAACGCGGCGAAGGTGACGAGTAACACCGCGCCACCGACGAATCCGTAAGCCTCACCAATCACCGAAAAAATGAAATCGGTGTGTGCGATGGTCGGTGGCAGCAGATTTTGCTCGACGAGCGTGTCATGGGCCTTGAAGCCCTTGCCGTGCCACCCACCGGAGCCGATGGCCGTCAACGATTGGTTGATCGTCCAGCCCGCGTTGAGCGGGTCGGCGTCGGGATCAAGAAAAGTGGTCAGGCGTTTGTATTGAAAATCCTTGAGGAAGTGCGCCGCGATGGGCATCACCGCCGAGACCGACAGCATGATCGCCAGCAGATATCGGATCGGCATTCCGCCCACGAAAAGCATCGCCATCATCACCGGGCCCCACACGATGACGCCTCCAAGCTGCGGCTGGATCGCCACGAGCAACACCGGCGGCCCGGCGATCAAGCCACAAAGCAGGAGTTTGAGCATCGGATGCATCCGGCGATATTCGCTCAGGAGCAGGGCAATGATCATGATGCCGCCCAGGATCGCAAGTTGGGACGGCTGCAAACTGAAACCCCCGTATTCGAGCCAGCTTTTCGCGCCGTAGTGGGTTTTGCCGACGAATTTGCACGCGACCAGTAGCACCACGCCGCAGATGTAAACCGGCAGTGCCCCCCATTTGATCCACCGGTAATCCACCAGACTGACGGTGAAAAAGACGACCATGCTGACCGCGATCCAGATCGTCTGCTTGCGGGCGGACTGCGCCAGATATGATGTGGGGTCGCGCATGAACGTCGCGGAATAAATCGCGACGACGCTGAACACGCAAAGGGTGAGCATCAGCGCGACCAACACCCAGTTGAAGCGGAAAAGTTTGCGGAGGTAGGGATTCACGGGGTCATGCTTTCCGGCGCGGGCCATTTTAGCCGGGAACCAGCCTTTCCGCAATTTCGTTCATACCGCCGCAGCCAGCAGCCGTTTCGTGTAGGCATGCTGTGGATTTCTGTAAATCGAGTCGGCGCTGGCGGATTCCACGATGGTTCCGTGGTGCATGACGAGCACGAAATCGCTGATGTGTTCGACCACGGCGAGGTCGTGCGCGATGAAGAGATAGGTCAAACCCAGTTGCTCTTGCAGGTCCTGGAGCAGGTTGACGATCTGCGCCTGCACGCTGACGTCCAGGGCGCTGACAGGTTCATCGCAAACGATGAACTTGGACCGCGCCGCGAGCGCCCGTGCGATACCGATGCGTTGACGCTGGCCGCCGCTGAACTCGTGCGGGAAGCGCGCAGCCGTCTCGCGCGGCAACCCTACCTGGTCGAGCAATTCCATCACCCGCGCCCGGCGTTCGGCCCGGGTCTGGTCGCGGCAGTGAATTTCCATCGGTTCGGCGACGATGGACTCCACGCGCTGCCGTGGGTTCAGAGAGTTGAACGGGTCCTGAAAAATCATCTGGATTTCGCGGCGCACCGGACGGAACTCCCGTTCCGGCATCGCCAGAATTTCCCGTCCGTCAAATTGCACCTCGCCACTCAGCGCCGCCGTCGTAGGAGTCAGTTTGAGCAAGGCCCGGCCAATCGTTGTCTTGCCGCTGCCGCTCTCGCCCACGAGGCCGACCGTGGTCCCCGCCTGCACGGTGAAGCTCACGCTTTGCACCGCGCGGATGCTGCCTCCCGGCACGGGGAAGGTGACGCTGAGATTTTGAACGTCAAGCAATGCCACGTCAAAGATGAAGAATACCCGCCAGCATTGCCACCACCGCGTGGCCGATAAATCGCACTACCATGAAAGTTATCTCGATGCCTCCTTCAAAAATAAAAGTGACGAGAAATTCCCCAATCGACCCCGACGCATCGTGATCTCCGGATCGTTTATTACCAAGCATGGCGACGCGCTCCGATGGTTGGCCCCGTTACCCACCGCGCAGAAATCCCGTCAGCGGACTCGTCGCGCTGGCGGTCTCCCTGCGCAAACCGAGCCCGACCTCGTAGGCGTCCCGCCCCGCCTCGACCGCCATGCGGAATGCCCGCGCCATTCGAACCGGATCGTCCGCCACGGCGATGGCGGTGTTGACAAGCACCGCGTCCGCTCCCATTTCCAACGCGGCGGCGGCTTGGCTTGGCGCCCCGATGCCCGCGTCCACCACCACGGGCACGGTCGCCTGCTCGATGATGATCGCAATTTGCGCGCGTGTTTCCAACCCCCGGTTGCTGCCGATCGGCGCGCCGAGCGGCATCACCGTTGCCGTGCCGATATCCTGGAGCCGTTTCGCCAGCACGGGGTCGGCGTTGATATAAGGCAGCACGATGAAACCTTCCTTCACCAATTGCTCCGCCGCCAGGAAAGTCTCCACCGGGTCAGGTAGCAGGTAACGCGGGTCGGGATGAATCTCCAGCTTGATCCAGTTCGGCAGTCCCGCCGCCTGGGCCAGACGCGCCAGGCGCACGGCCTCCGCCGCGTTCATCGCGCCGCTGGTATTAGGCAGCAGCAGAAACCGCGTGGGGTCGATAAAATCGAGGATGTTGGCAAACGGGTCCTTCTTGCCCGTGAGGTCGGCCCGTCGCAGGGCAACCGTCACCAACGCGGTCCCGCTGGCATCCAGAGCGTCGCGCATGGCGTCGTTCGACGAAAATTTGCCGGTGCCAAGCAGCAAGCGCGACGAAAACTCGCGGCCTGCAATGGTCAACTTGGAGGGTTTGTCGGACATTGGCATCAGGGCAAACTGCTCTGCTACCCTAGCGATTTTCGTTCACCCGGCAAGGCGTCATCGCTATCGTGACGCCAGGATGCCAGCCACGGAAAATCAGCTCCATTGCGGCGATAATCTGGAAATCCTGGCGTCCTGCGTCGCTGCCGAAAGCGTGGATTTGTGTTACGTCGATCCGCCCTTCTTTTCTCAGCGTAATTATTACCGGAACACCCCGCGTCTTGCCGGAACGCTTCCTCGCTCGCACGCTTTCACCGACCGCTGGGCTTGGGATCGAACCGCCGCGCGCGATTATGTCTACGTCAGCGGCGGCGGTGAGGCGGGGTTTACTACCCAATCCGCTGCTCTGCTCACCGGGTTACACGGCGTCTTGGGCCAAGGTCCGCTCCTCGCCTACCTCGTTGGCCTGACGCGACGGATTGCCGCCATTTGGCGCGTCCTCGGGCCGTGCGGCACTTTTTACCTTCACGTCGATCCCACGGCCTCGCACTACCTCAAGCTCGTCTGCGACAGTATCTTCTGCCCTCCCGGCGGCGAGTTCCGCAACGAGATTATCTGGAGCTACGAGACCGGAGGGCGCGGCGCCCGCGACTTCGCCTGGAAGCACGACACTATCCTGCGCTACGCGAAATCGAGAACCTGGACGTTCGATAGCGCAGCGGTCCTGCTCCCTCGGGCACAGACCCGGCGCAACCACATGAAGCGCGGCCTCGATCCCGACGGCCGTGCTTACAGTTCGATCACTTCCGCCGGCAAAACCTACCGCTACTATGAAGACGCAGGCGTCATCCCGTCCGACGTTTGGACCGACCTGAGCCATTTGCAGCAGAAAGACCCCGAACGTCTCGGCTACCCGACGCAAAAACCTGCGGCCCTGCTCGAACGCATTATTCGCGCGAGCAGCGCCGCGGACGACACCGTGCTCGACGCCTACTGTGGAAGTGGCACGACGCTCGCCGTCGCGCAGAAACTCGGCCGTCGGTGGATTGGTATCGACCTGTCGCCGGATGCCATCGCACTCACGCGCGCCCGTCTCCAGAGTCTGCCGCCGTCCCCGGATGTTCCGCCTGCCGCGCCAGCAGCCACAGCAAATCCGACACCCGGTTGACGTACTGCAACAGCAAGGGCCGTATCACGCTGCCAGCCTCGCGCATGGCCACGAGTTGACGCTCCGCGCGCCGTGCGGCGACTCGTGCCAGGTCCAGCGCCGCTGCCGGGACCGTCGCGCCGGGCGTCGCCCAACCGTCGAAACGCAACGGCGGCTCGCCTTTCTCCAGGGCATGGATCGCGGCGTCGATCCGCGCCAGCGCCTCCGGTGTCAGCGAACCGAATTTGCTGGCCAGATAGCGCTCCTGGTCGGCGTCGTCCGCTGCCAGTTCGCCCATGACGACCACGAGTTCCTTCTGGATGGCTTCCAGTTTTTCTCGGACCCCTCCGTCGGCGTTGACCGCTTTGGCTTGTCCGAGGGCGGCATTTAATTCATCCAGCCGTCCGACCGCCTCGACACGCGGATGATTTTTCGGAACGCGTTGTCCGTAAATAAGGCCGGTCGTTCCGTCGTCGCCGGTGCGTGTTGCGATGGAAGCCATGATGTCACAGGGAACCAAGCGGCCCGTGCGTGCCGATTTCGTCGTGGTAGTTCAATCTTGAATCATTTGCACACATGGAATTTAGACAATTAGGCGGCTCGGGCTTCAAAGTCCCGGTTCTCAGTTTCGGCACCGGCACCTTCGGCGGCAGCGGCGATTTTTTCAAGGCCTGGGGCAGCAGCGGGGTCGAGGAAGCCACGCGCCTCGTCGATCTTTGCCTGGACGCGGGGTTGAACATGTTCGATTCCGCCGACGTGTATTCCAGAGGGATGGCCGAAGAAATCCTCGGCAAGGCGATCAAGGGCCGCCGGGACAAGGTCATCATCAGCACCAAGGCGACTTTTGCCATGACCGAAGCTCCCAACGACGTGGGCAGCTCCCGCCATCATCTGACGCTCTCGGTCGAAAACGCCCTGCGCCGGTTGGGCACCGATTACATCGACCTTTTCCAGACGCACGGGTTCGACGCCGTGACGCCCGTCGAGGAAACCATGAACACGCTCGACGGTCTGGTGCGGGCGGGCAAAATCCGTTACCTCGGCTGCTCGAACTACTCGGGTTGGCACCTGATGAAGTACCTTGCCTACGCCGAGAAATTCAATCTCAGCCGCTTCGTGGCGCACCAGGCGTATTACTCGCTGATCGGCCGGGAATACGAGTGGGAACTGATGCCGTTGGGCCTGGATCAAAAAGTGGGCGCGGTGGTGTGGAGTCCGCTGGGCTGGGGCCGGTTGACGGGCAAGATCCGGCGCGGTCAGCCGCTGCCGGAAAACAGCCGTCTGCAATCGAAGCTCGTGACGGAAATCGGCCCGCCCGTGCAGGACGAATACCTTTACAAAGTCGTCGATGCGCTCGACGAGGTTGCGGCTGAAACCGGCAAAACGATCCCGCAGGTTTCGATCAACTGGTTGCTCCAGCGCCCGACGGTGGCGAACGTCATCATCGGCGCGCGCAATGAGGAGCAACTCAAGCAAAACCTGGGTGCCGTCGGCTGGAACCTCACGCCCGAACAGGTCGCCAAGCTGGACGCAGCCAGCGCGCAGACGAAAACCTATCCGTACTGGCACCAGGCAGGTTTTCCCGAGCGCAATCCGTTCCCGACCGCTTGACACCCCGGCGCTCGCTGCTTACAAGCCGCACGAACGCCGACGGTTCCAGCCCACGCCACCCATTACCAACAGGGCGCTTATCATCGCAACGACCACCGAGGGCTCCGGCACGGCGAACGG
>CAXUHC010000002.1:42057-43141 GCA_964250705.1 uncultured Chthoniobacterales bacterium
ACGCCGTTATAGGTCAAATCGAGCGTGCCGTCGGGGTCAAAGTTGACGGTCGCCGTGACGAACTGCCCGTTGCTGACGGCGAACGGATTGGTCGCGATCTGCGTCGCTTCCGCCGGGGTGAGCACCCCGTTCCACACGCGCGCCAGCGCCACGGACCCCGGCGACCATTCGCCCTGGCCGCCACCAGCAACGTTGTCGACGAAAAACCCCATCAGTCGGTTCGGATTGCTTGTCGGGTCAAAATCCAGATTCAACACGGTCGTGGCGCTGAATTGCGAGATGCCGTCGAGGTAGACCGCCACCGTGGTGCCGTCGTTCGTCAGCACGATATGATGGTAAACATTATTCGTCCAGGCCGCCGTCGATCCGCTGACCGGGTAAATATCGAGGTTGTTCGACGGATCAACGTAAAATCCGTTGTCCGATTGCCGGTTCTCCACGTCGACGAGCCGACGCCACGCGTTGTTGCCCATCGTGAACTTGCATACCATGTCGAGCGAGTAGTTCTCAGGGGCGATCAAACCGGTCGTATTGAGCGTGAAGCCGGACTGCTGGTCCACCGGCGAATTGGCTCCGTTGAATGACCACACCTTTCGACTCGCGCCAAATACGGTGTCAGTCTGGAAGACGCTGGTTCCTTGCGGATCGATGGGGGTCAGGGCCGGTGCCCCGACCTGGTCAGCGGCGAAGCTGCCGTCGAACCGGTAACTTGCCGCTACGGTCGCCGCCGCCGCGCCGGGCAACAGCAGACTGGTTTGGACCGTGACGCCGACCAGAGCGCCTAGCAGGACGCCGCATTGTCTCTTTGAGATAAAGCCAAATATTTTAGATTGAACCTTTTGCATGTGACGATGTTGGCAATGACCGACCTGAGAGTCAACACTGCATTCGCAGTAGTGAACGCGAGTCCGCCGGAGGCACCGGGTTGAAGGCGGACCCGATTTTACTTTCGTCGGACGGCCCTTACCTTTGACCACCTGCATGCGTGTCCTGGCCATTGACCCCTCCCTGCGCGGCACCGGTTTTGCCGTGCTGGAAGTCACCGACACGCCGGCCGGCGCGCGCTCCTCGGCGTTGGCCGTCA
>CAXUHC010000002.1:43151-50941 GCA_964250705.1 uncultured Chthoniobacterales bacterium
AAAGCCCGCGCCCGGGAGTACGGCACGATCAAGAACAAGGCGGATCTCCTGCCGAGTTCCTGCCTTGTGGCGATTCACGACCGTCTGGCCGAGATCATCCACAAGCACGAGCCGGACTGCTGCGCGGTGGAAGGGGTGATTTTCGTACAGAGCTACCGCACCGCCATCACCCTCGGAGCGGCGCGCGGAGCGGCCATCCTCGCGGCGGCCGGGCGTGGCCTCCCGGTGTTTGAATATTCGCCCCGCGAGGTCAAGCAGGCCGTCGTCGGGCGTGGCGGCGCGGATAAATCGCAGGTGGCGTTCATGGTGCGCGCGTTGCTCGGCCTGACCGAAACCCCCGCCCCCGACGCCGCCGATGCTCTCGCCATCGGCCTCACGCATCTGCGCGAACTCACCAGCCCCTTGCGCAAGGTTACGGCGCTCGCGCGGATATGACGAATGCTCTCACCCTCCGGGTCGAGTGGCTAGGCCGCATCAGTTACCAGGCTGCGCTGGCGCGGCAGGAGGTCCTGGTCGGGGCGAAGATCACCGCACCGGACACCGCGCCCGATACCTTGCTCCTGTTGGAACACGAGCCGGTTTACACCATGGGCCGATCCCGCGACCGCTCCAGCTTGCAGGCACCGGCCGCGCTGCCCTACCCGGTCGAGACGGTGGGACGCGGCGGGCAGGCGACGTTTCACGGTCCGGGCCAACTCGTCGGGTACCCGATTCTCAATCTCGGTGAACGCGGGAAGGATTTGCACTTGTACCTGCGCGCGCTGGAGGAAATTTTGATCGACGCGCTGGCCGCCCTGGGCGTCACCGGCGAACGGCGCGAGGTAATGACCGGCGTCTGGGTTGGCCCGCGCAAAATCGCGTCCATCGGGGTGGGCGTCCGTCGCTGGGTCAGCCTGCACGGCTTTGCGATCAACGTGGTTGGTGGCGAAGCCCTGGCTCCCTTTCAGGCCATCACCCCTTGCGGGATTTCCGGCGTCGAGATGACCGCCGTGGAAACGGAAGCACGCCGCGAGATCGGAGTGGAGTCCTTCGCCCGACTCGTGGGCGACCTTTTCACCCGGACGTTGGACCAGCGCGTGCCGAAACGAAGCTAGATCGTTCCGCGCAAGACTTCCACCGCCCGCTGCAAATCCTCTTCCGTATTGTAGAAATGCGGCGACCAGCGCAAATAGGCACGCCGCGTCCGGTCGAGCCGCAGCGAGGCCGTGACCCCGGACTCCTGCAACTTTTGGAGCACCGCCGTCATATCCGCCTGCGGATGCGTCACCGCGAGGATGCCACTCGCGGTCGGTCCTTCCAACGGACCCGCCGGTTCGAAGCCCAAGTGCATCAACGCCCTGGCAAGCGATTGCACCAGTCCGGCGATCCGTCCCGCCACCCGCGCTTGGCCGATGCCTGCCAGCATGTCCAGCGAGGCTGCCATTCCTAGAATCGGTCCGAGGTTCAGTACCCCCGGCTCGTAACGAGCGGCGGTGTCTGAAAACCGGATTTCTCCCTGCGAAATGAAATCCGGCGAGCGCACGTTCGACGCTCCCAGCAGGATGGGACGCAGCCGCTCGAAGTGGTCCTTCTTTACGTAAACGATCCCCGCCGCCAGCGGTCCCAGCATCCATTTATGGGCGTCCGCCGCCAGGAAATCCACGTGCCGCACGGAAAGCGGAAAAGCGCCGAGCGTCTGGATGGCATCCACCGAAAACAGCACGCCTCGCGCGTGCAACATCTGGCCGATGGCATCGACATCGATCCGGTAACCCGTCAAAAAATACGCCGTGGCCAGGGCGACCAGCCGGGTGCGCGGCGTCAGCGCGGCGGCGACCACCTCCGGCGTGATTTCGCCGGGCCGTGCGGGGTGCAACGCACGCGGGACCACGCCGCGCCGGGCCAGGTCGAGCCAGGGGTAAACGTTCGCCGGGTAATCATCGGCGTGGTAGACGACCTCATCCCCCGGCTCCCAATCCAGGCCGCCCGCGAACAGGCTCAGGCCCAGCGAGGTCGGCCCGAGCAGCGCGATTTCCTCCGGCGTGGCGTCGATCAACCGGGCGCAGGTTTCGCGCGCCGCCCGGATCTGCCGCAACGCGCGCACATAGTCGTCCGGCCCGCTGAACATCGCGTCCTCGGCATGGGTCTTGAGCGCGTCCGCCGCCACGCGCGGCAACGGGCAGACCGCTGCATGCGCCAGAAACGTTTTCCGCTCGCAGATGGGGAACTCTTTGCGGCGAAGGGTTTCGTCGGCGAGCAGAGCGGCGAGGTTCATGGGCTAACTGTCGGCCAGTTCGAGGTCGGTTTTCAACCCCTGGAGTTCGTCCGGCGCGGGCGGCGCGCCGGGCACCCAGAATTCCCCCTCGGAACGCGAGATGATGATCGTCGCGCAAGCGTGGCTGAACACGCTGATGGCGCTGCCGAAACTGGTGATGACCCAGCCCAGCATGAGGGGAAAAGTCGCGTTGTCTCCCCATCGGTTCACATCCGCAAAAGAGGCCGCCACCAACCCGCCTTGTCCGGCGAGAGCATGGCCGCCGCAACCCAGCGTAAGGGCCATCATTCCAGTGGCCGTCAATGGGAGCCAATCGGTCAGCATCCCGCCGGGCAGGCTTATCACGATCATCACCACGGCCCAAAGCAACGCCACGCCGTCACGGTGCAAGGCCGCGCAGAGCGGCAGGACGGCGCTTGCCACCCGGTTGGAAATCCCGATCCTGCCGCGCATCGTCTCCATCGTGAGCGGTAAAGACGCCTCGACGGACTGCCCGGCAGCCGCCAACAGCATCGCCGGGACCAGCGCGGGAAAATACTTCCACGGCCCGATCCGCGCCTTTACCCATACTACCAGCGATAAAATCACGAGGAACGCGACCCCGGTCTCCAAGAGCAGCGGAAACCCGTGTTCTTGCAAATAGACGGTCACTCCTGGTGCGTCTCCGAGATAAATCCGCCAGAAAGGGATGTGCCGGGTGGTCGAAGTGGTCGCCAACGCAAAGATAGCGAACGTACCGACCATTTGGACCGAGCGCAGAAGAGGTTTTAACATGCCCTCCAAACCCTGGCAAAAACGCATGAACAGTTTGCCGTGCCCCTCGTCGAGCTGATTGCGATAGTATCCGAAGCCCAGGCTCAAAAATACCAGGGCCGTCCAGCCCCAGGCGCGCGTCATGGTTTCCGGCGGGTTCGCGCCGGCAGAAGGATGCAGAAAATAAGCGCTGGCAACGCCGGGGACCGACCCAGTGCATTTCGCTATCCCAACCGCCGTTGCCACCGCGAGCAAACTCGTTCCGATGATCCAGGCCATCGTTTTTCCGACCAGCCTGCCCATCGTCCGCATCGCTTCCAATCCCACTCCTCCCAGAACGATGCTGGAAAAGATCAGCGGGATCGCCAACGCCCGCAGCCATGCTAGAACCACGCTTCCGATCAACTCAAGGGCCTGTTCGACGGCTGGAGCCAGGGGATTTTGCGGCTCGGCGATCCCGAGCATTCCGCCGAGAACGACACCGGCGACGAGCGAGACCAGTGCCAGCCAAGGGAGGCCTTTCTTCAACGGTGACGGCATAGGATACGTCCTTTACATACCTTTCCCTCCCGACCGGCAAAGACAAAATTGCGGCGCGCGGGTTTCTGGTTCACGGTGTGGGTCCAACCCAATGCTTCCGATCTGTCCATGAGCACACCTGTCCGCGTCCGTTTCGCCCCCTCGCCCACCGGCTTCCTGCACGTCGGCGGCGCGCGTACCGCTTTGTTCAATTGGCTCTACGCGAAACATGTCGGCGGCAAGTTCGTCCTGCGGATCGAAGATACCGACAAGGCGCGCAACACGGTCGAGGCCGTGCAGGTGATCTACGAAGGCCTCAAATGGCTTGGCCTCGACTGGGACGAAGGTCCCGGCAAGGGCGGCGACCACGGCCCATACTTCCAGAGCGAGCGCGACGCCGTTTACGAGAAATACCTGGAAAGGCTGCAAGCCGCCGGTGCGGTGTACCTCGACGAGAAAGGTTCCACCCGGTTCAAATTGCCGCGTCGGTTGATCGTCATGGACGATCTCGTCTGCGGCCACGTGGAGGTGGATCGCTCCAAGCCGATCAATCCCCTCGGCGACATGGAACCGGACATGACCATCCGCCGCGCCGACGGCTCGTGGATTTTCCATTTTGTCAACGTGGTCGACGACATTGAGATGGGCATCACCCACGTCATCCGGGGCGAGGACCACCTCTCCAACACGCCCAAGCACATCGAGTTGTACCAGGCGCTGGGGGTGACTCCGCCGCATTTCGCGCACATCCCGCTCATCCTTAACCGCGAGGGCGGCAAGATGAGCAAACGCGACAAGGGCGCGAGCGTGCAAAGCTACATCGACGAGGGCTATGTGCCGGAGGCCGTGGCCAACTACCTCTGCCTGCTCGGCTGGTCGCCCAAGGATAACCGCGAAAAGCTCTCGCTCGACGAGGTCGCTTCGCTTTTCGAGCTGGACAAGGTGAACCGGCGCAACGCCGCGTTCGATCCCGACAAGTGCTTCTGGCTCAACGGGCAATACGTCGCGCAGATGAGTTTGGAGCGATTCCGCGAACTGTGCCTGCCGGTGCTGGAAGCCGCGGGCCTGCCGGTTGGCCAGTTTTCCAATCCCTACGTCGACGGAGTGCTGGCGTCGATCAAGGAGAAGATCAAGCTCCTCAAGGACGTGCCGGCGTGGTCGGCTTATTTCTTCACGGACGATTTCGCCTTCGACGAGGAAGCAGTGACGAAAACCCTGCGCGCTCCCGGCGCGAGCGAGCGTCTGGAACAGCTCGCCGCACGTCTGGAAACCCTTGCCGCCGAGGACTGGACGCACGATGGTCTGGAAACCGCGTTCAAAACGCTGGCGGCGGAAGGCGGGATCAAAACGGCTCTGTTCATCCATCCGGCGCGGGTCGCCACCAGCGGTCGGTCGGTCGGGCCGAGCCTCTACCACCTGTTGGCGCTGCTCGGAAAAGAGAAGGTCGTGGCGCGGCTGCAAAGCGCCGCGCGCAATCCCTGAAAGGGCGTGGCTCCCGAACCCCGTGAGGTTTATTCCCTGGTCGACCTGCAAGATTGGCCGGCGGCGGCGACCGGAATCAGCCCTCCCCTACGGCTCGCCGTGGTCGGCGATCCCGTGGCGCATTCCGCTTCGCCGCCCATGCACAATGCGGCGTTGGCAGCCTGCGGGATCAACGCGCGTTACACTCGCTTGCACATCCGCGAGGACGAACTTGCCGCCGCCTTGCGGTTGCTCGTGCCTGCAGGGTTCCTCGGCGTGAACGTCACGATCCCGCACAAAACCGCCGTGCTTCCGCTGTTGGACTCGCTCGATCCGCACGCGGAAATCCTCGGCGCGGTGAATACCGTGCGGGTGGAACCCGATGGCACCCTGCGCGGATTCAACACCGACGGTCCCGGTTTCGCGGGCGCGGTGGCCGCGGAGTTTGGTCTGGATCTTCAGGATGTCAAGGTCCTCGTCCTCGGCGCGGGCGGCGGCGCGGGCCGCGCTTTGGCTACCCAATGCGCCACCGCAGGCTGCGCCCGGCTCCTGCTCGTCAACCGCACCCACGAAAAAGCGTGCGACCTGGCCGAATCCCTCCGCGTTTACACGGAAGCTCGCGCCGTCCGCTGGGAGAACGATGCTCTCGCAGATGCCCTGCGCGATGTCGATCTGCTCGTGAACACCACGTCGCTTGGTCTTCAGGCGGGCGACCCTTCGCCGCTTCCCGTCGAGCTTCTCACGCCTCGGATGCGGGTATTTGACACCGTGTACCGCCGGGACGGCGCGCCGACCCCACTCGTCGCTGCCGCACGAACCGCGAACGTCCTTGCCGTCGGCGGTCGTTCGCTTTTGCTTTATCAAGGCGCACTTGCCTTCGAGCATTGGTTCGGCCGAGCCGCCCCGCTCGAGGCGATGCGTCGGTCGCTCGAAACCACCTGACCGCGCCCGGTCTACCAGTAAGGAATCTTTGGCCCCTTCCGGTAATTCTGACCCTCGGCATCCACGATCCAGACCTGTCCGCTGCGGGTGTCCAGCGTGGCCATCGAGTTTCCACCTACACTGTTGAAGGGCACATACCGGCCGGAACCTTCGCTCCCGCCGCGTCCGCCGAAAAACGTGCCGATCAAAAAGGCGATCACCGCCACGCCGACCAGCTTGGTACGCACGCTGAGCCGGTCGAAAAAAGCTTTCAGAATACTGAGATTCATCGTCGCGCACTGTAGACCGCGCCGCGAAAGGATCAAGTCTCCCCTTGAGGCCGAGTTTTGTTTACCCGACCCTTCCGCGATGTACCTGTTTGTCTACGGCACTTTGCGTCGGCAGGCCGCGCACCCGATGCACCACTGGCTGGAGTCTGCCGGGTTTACGGGTACGGGCTGGTTCCAGGGGCAGCTTTACGATGTAGGCAGCTTCCCTGCCGCCATCGCTTCCAACCATCCCGCCGATGTCGTGCTTGGGGAGGTATACCGGCTGATCGAACCCACACCGATTTTGAGTGCTCTCGATCAGTACGAAGGCTGCGCGTCGGGCGACCCTACCCCCCATGAGTACCGCCGTGCCGTCGCGGACATCCGCCTGGAAACAGGCACAGTGGTCTCTGCGCAGATTTACCTGTACCAATGGCCCACCGACGGCCTCACGCGGATCGTGGAGGGCGACTATCTGGCTTGGCTGGCGCGGCAGGCTTCCGGCCCAGCCGATGCCCTAGAAACACGAACGCCCCCGGCAGGCTCCACAACAGCTTCATGCTGAAACCTGCCGCGCCGATGAGCGCCCCGACCGCCGGGGGGACTCCGGCCAGATCATGCAGGAGCGTTTGGAACAACGACTCGCGCAGCCCGATGCCCGCGAACGAAATCGGCAACGCCGTCAGCGTATTTTCAATCGGCATGATATCGAACACATCCCGAAACCCCGGCGCGGGACGGCTCAGATGCCCGAGGGCCAGGGCCGCGCAACAAAAGCTGCCGTAATAACACGCGTGCGAGGCGAGCGTGGTTGCAAATGCCCCCAGCGTTCCGCGCCAATCCTTGGCGAATTGCCGGAAGGCATTCGCCATTTCGCGCACCCTCTGCGGGACGTGCCAGGTATCGGGCACGCCGATTCCAGCCACGACGAACGCCAAGATCAGCGCCAGCGCCCCGCCCCCCAGAATCAACAGGACCGCGTCCACCAGGTGGGAGGAAGCCGCCGACTGTCTCAACCAGTCGTAGCGCGTACTGACAATCGTCGTCGCCAGACAAATCAGCGCCAGCAGCCCCATGATCCGATCCATCAGGACGACCGTGACGGCGTCCACCGTCTTCTCCGGCGAGTCTTTCACGAGATAATAAATCCGCATCGCGTCCCCACCGACCAGGCCGGGTGTGAACGTCAGAAAAAACTCGCCGATGAACAAGATGCCGGTCGCCCTGGCCCATCCCAGCCGAAAACCCTGGATGCGCAGCAGCAGCTGCCAGCGGATCACCGCCAGGAATTCGACGAACCCATACGCGCCCAGTCCTGCTGCCAGCCAGCGCCAGTCCGCATGGCGGCAGGCCTCCGCCATCTGCGCGCGTTTGTGCGGGTCGTGAAAGACGAAGCCCAGCGCCACACCCGTCACGGCCACTTGCAACAGGACACCCAAAAGTTTTTTTGCCGTGGGGGAACTCATGGAACGCCGTCCGCCCATGAAAACCTTTACCCAGCGCAAGAGCAGTTCTTTTCTCGCCAAAACTTGGAATTTCTTGAATCGGGCTGCTGCCCGCCAGGGCCTACGCGCCAAAATTTATACGGAGGAGATGAAGGCGGAAGTCATCGC
>CAXUHC010000003.1:0-2574 GCA_964250705.1 uncultured Chthoniobacterales bacterium
CCACAACCTTTGGCTTCGGAGGCCAACGCTCTATCCAATTGAGCTACGAGTGCTGCTCGCTTCCACCCTGGAAACGGATCACTATTTTAGAGGATCAGTAGGTGCTTTGCAACCTCTGATTAGCCTTCCGCCCCGGGGTGCGCTAATATGGGTGGCTCGATGCATCTCTCGACCCCACGTATTGTCATCAAGCTTGGCACCGGCCTGCTCACTACCCCCCGGGGCAACACCCTTGACGTGCAACAGTTCCGTCGACTGGCGAGCGAGATCGCCACGCTCGTCGGCAACGGGCACGAGTGCGTGGTGGTGACCAGCGGCGCGGTAGCTGCCGGCATGATGGCGCTCCGGCTCAAAGAGCGTCCGCGTGAGCTTTCGAGTGTGCAAGCCTGCGCGGCCATCGGGCAATCCCGCCTGATGCGCGTGTACGAGACTCATTTCGCCCGCCACGGCCTCGCGGTCGCGCAGGTGCTCCTCACGCACCGCGACCTGGACAGCCGCCTCTGCTACGCCAACGCGCAGAATACCCTCAACCGCTTGCTCGAACAATGCCGCGCGGTGCCCATCATCAATGAAAACGACGTGGTGGCCGTCGAGGAGCTGCGCTTCGGCGACAACGACCGGCTTTCCGCCGAGGTGGCCGTCCTGACCGGTGCAGCCCTCCTCATCGTCCTGACGAGTGCGGAGGGCCTGACCCGCGAGCCCGACGGGCGCGGCGAACCGATCCCGCTCGTGGAAAACGTGGACGAATTCCTCCATTTGGCCAGCCCAACCAAGGGCCGGCTCTCTACCGGTGGCATGGCGACGAAACTCCAGGCGGTCAAGCGCGCCGTCGAGGCCGACATCCCGTCCGTCATCGCCAACGGTCGCACGCCGGGATTGTTGGAGCGCATCGTGCGTGGCGAGCAGGTCGGCACCCGCTTCGTACCGGCCGCAAAGTAAATTTTCATGGATCTCGCCGCAGAAATCCTCGCCATCGGCCAGCGCGCCCGGTCCGCCGCACGTGCGCTGGCGCGGCTGGCCACCGCCCAAAAGAACGCGGGTCTCCTGGCCATGTCTGACGCGTTGACCCGCCGTGCTCCCGCCATCCTTGCCGCCAGCGTCGCCGATTTTGACGATGCTTGAGCCCGGGGCTTCTCCGGTGCCATGCTCGACCGGCTGCGTTTGGACGAAAAACGTCTCGCCGCGATGGCCGCCGGCATTCGCGACGTGGCCGCGCTGAAGGACCCCGTCGGCGAAACGCTGCGCGCCTGGACCCGGCCCAACGGCATCGAGATCAGCAAGCGGCGGGTGCCTATCGGGGTCGTCGGGATCATTTACGAATCCCGCCCGAACGTCACGAGCGACGCCGCCGTCCTGTGTACGAAGACCGGCAACGCGGCGATTCTGCGTGGCGGCAGCGAGGCGTTGCGCACCAACCTAGCCATCGCCGACGCATTGCGCGAGGGCGCCGGTTCCGCCGGTCTGCCCCCCGACTGCATCCAACTTATCGCTTGCACCGACCGCGAGGCCGTCCGGCTGCTCGCCGAGATGGACCGCTACGTCGATCTACTCATCCCGCGCGGCGGCACGTCGCTGATCGAGGCCGTCGTCCGGCACGCGCGGATGCCCGTCATCAAGCATTACCACGGCGTCTGCATTCTCTACGTGGACCGTGCGGCCGACCCCGAGATGGCGGTCAAAATCCTCGTGGACGGCAAGTGCCAGCGTCCCGGCGTTTGCAACGCATTGGAAACTCTGCTCGTCCACCGTGACATCGCCGCCGAATTCCTCCCCCGGGCCGCTGCTGCCCTCTGGGAACGCGGGGTTGAGTTGCGCGGTGACGACGAGACCCGCCGGGTTCTGGGCGAGCGTGTCCTGCCCGCCACCGATGCCGACTGGACCACGGAGTTTCTCGAACTCAAGCTCGCAGTCAGAGTCGTGGATGACTTGGACGCCGCCATCGCGCACGTCGAAACTCATGGTTCGCACCACAGCGACGCCATCGTGACCATCGACGCCACTAGTGCCGAGCGGTTCCTCAACGAAGTGGATTCCGCGACGGTCTACTGGAACGCCAGCACGCGCTTCACGGACGGCGGCGAGTTCGGTTTCGGTGCAGAAATTGGGATCAGCACGGATAAACTCCATGCCCGCGGGCCGATGGGCCTGGAGGAACTGACGACGTACAAATATGTCATCCGTGGTGACGGACAGATACGGGGCTGAAAACCGCGCACCAAAAGGTAAAATTTTTCTCTTGTTTCCGCCAGGCCGGTTTTAATGTGAATCTTTTCATTTTTCGCTTGGTCAATCGAACCGGATCGTCGCCGAGCGTCCGTGCGCGTCCAGCCCTTCGAGGTCGCTAAAAGCCTGGATGGTCGCCACCGATTGCCGCAGCGATTTTTCGTCAAAACGAATCAGGCTCGTGCGCCGCTGGAATTGATCCACCGTCAGGCCGCCGAACGATTTGCCCGCGCCGCCGGTGGGCAAGGTGTGGCTCGGACCCGCCAGAAAATCGCCACCTGCGACCGGCGACCAATCCCCCAGGAAAATCGCTCCCGCCGTGTGGACTTTGGCGGCCAGTTCGTCCGGCCC
>CAXUHC010000003.1:2584-4390 GCA_964250705.1 uncultured Chthoniobacterales bacterium
CGCGCAAATGGAGAGGTGCTCCGGCGCGAAATCGTTGGCGATGGCAATCGCCTGGTCCAAATCCTCCAGCAGGCAGAAAAACGCGTCCTTTTCGAGCACCGGGCCGAGGTGTGCTTGCCGCGCAAGTTTGGATAATTGCCGCTCGACCGCCGACACCACGGCGTCGAGCATCCCCGCCGAATCCGTGAGAAAACCGATCACGCTGTTCGCGCCGTGTTCCGCCTGCGCGAGCAGATCGGCGGCGATCCATTCCGAGTTGGCGTTGCCGTCCGCGATGACCAGAATTTCGCTCGGCCCCGGCAATTGATCGACCGCCACCGGGCCAAAGACCTGCCGCTTCGCTTCGATCACGTACGCGTTGCCCGGGCCGAAAACCTTGGTCACGGGCCGAATCGTTTCCGTGCCGAACGCCAGCGCCGCAATCGCCTGCGCGCCACCCACTCGGTAGACCTCGGTCGCTCCGGCGAGTTCGAGCGCGGCCAGCAGGGCAGGGGCGATGTGCCCGTCCTTGTCGGCGGGCGTCGTGACGACGATCTCCGCGCAACCGGCGACGGCTGCCAGCGTGCAGGTCATGATCGCCGTGGAGACCAGCGGCGCGGTTCCCCCGGGGACGTACAGACCGACGCGCGGAAACGCCGTGAACCGTTCGCCGACCTCGACGCCCTGCCGATTGTGCATGCGCCAGTCGTGCCGCAGGCTTTTCAGCGCAAAAGCACGCACGTTTTCGTGGGCTTCTGCCATCGCGCGCTGGGTCCGGGCATCGGTGAGCCGGGCAGCCGCCGCAAATTCTTCCGGGGCGACTCGTAGAGGGGCGGTGTTGGCCGCCGGGCCGCCGAATTTCGCGTTGAACCGGTGCAAAGCCGTGTCGCCCCCGGCGCGGACTTCGGCGATGATCCCGGCGACCGTTTCGCGGGTGTGATCTGCCGGGAAGGCGCGACGATTCAGATTTGCGAGTACGACCGCAAAGTCAGGGTCCTGATAGCGAAAGATGCGCATAAAATGATGGCCGTCGGTGACGGCGTGGTTTCTCCAATTTCTGTCATCCTGAGCGGAGCCGAAGGACCTTCCGCCGGCGGCAGACGTTGCGAATTGCCAACCGGCGGTCACAAGGCCCGTTAGCTCCGGGCTAACGCCGCGCGCCCAGGATGACAGACAGGAAATGGATCGTTAAAAATTACTGGTTTGAGACTCAATCTTTCATCCCGACGCTGCTGGCGCGCTTCGCGAGACGGCGGCCCGGTTTCTTGCCGTTTGCGCTGCCGTTGCTCGTGGCAGCCTCGCCAAAGCTCTTTACGTCTGACGTGTCCGTGCGGTGAGCGATTTTTTCGACCGTGCCTTGCTTGAGGTACTGTGCCTTGATCGCCGCGAGTTGGTCGTCCCGGCGCACGTACAGATTCTTGCGTTTGCGCGGGGCGAGCCTGGTCAGCGCATAAGCGGTGATGAGCGGGAGCGAGATCGTGCTGTCGAGGTAGCAGACGACGCAGGCCGGCAGGTTGCCGGGGTCGATCTTGCCCCAGCTCACGGCTTCGGCGGGGGTCGCGCCGCTCAGGCCGCCGGTGTCGGGGCGGGCGTCGGTGCATTGCAGGAAGTAATCGTGCCCGCGTTCCTCGATGCCCATGACCTCCTGAATCTGCGGCTCGGTTTGCAGGATGAAATTCTTTGGGCTGCCGCCGCCCAGGATGAACACGCTCGACGTGCCGCCGCGCTTCTTGGCGTCGTAAACGATGGCCGCCGTCTGGTTGACATCCCGGTTCACGTCGAACGCCAGGGTCGAGTCCCGCAACGCCATCGCCGCGACGTTCATGC
>CAXUHC010000003.1:4400-37769 GCA_964250705.1 uncultured Chthoniobacterales bacterium
GAACTGGTAAAGATCGGCACCCCATACTGGTACGCCGCGCTCAGGACGCTGGTCTCCGTGATGCCGAGTTTTTTCTCGCGCTGGCACACGTACTTGCCAAGCAGATGATGAAACTCGTCGGTGCCCATCATCTTTTGGAACTCGGGTCCCTGGATGGCCTGGCGCACGAAGGCGTCCGTGTCGAGCAGCACGTCATACGAAAAGAGTACGTCGTAGATGCGGATCACGCCGTCGTTGCGCAGCACCACGTCGTCGACAAACGGCGATCCCGCGAACAATTCCATGCCCAGCCCGTAGTGGAGGTCGTGGTACAGGTTGGCTCCGGTGGAGACGATCCAGTCCACGAAACCGGCTTTCATCAGCGGGACGATGGCCGAGCGCCCGAGGCCGGCGGGAGTCAGCGCGCCCGTCAGCGTCAGGCCGACGGTGCCGTCCTTGAAGAGCATCTTTTCGGTGAAGAGTCGGCAAGCCTCGCCCAGGCGCGCCGCGTTGTAGGCCTTGAAGGTGGTGTCGATCAGGTCGGCCACGCGGACGTTCTTCTTGATCGGGTCCGGCAGCAGACGGGGAAATTGTTTGTTGAGCGAGGGCATACGGAAAGAAATCGAAAATCAGGATAAGTCGAAACGGTGAGGCCATCGTCGCGGAAAGTCGGAAAAACGCAAACGCCCGGGGAACACGAGGAACGTGGGGAAACCAAATTTGCGTTTTACGTCGTTTGCCCGCGCGAAACTACCGGCGGATCGCTCCAGCGCATTCCGCTTGCCGGCCAGGGATCAAGGGCAAGCATCCAGAGAGTAAAAATTTGGTGGTATATCGGGGATTTCCCCTAGGCATCCAAGTCCCTGAACCGGGACGATGCTTTGACGTAGGTCGTCGCTTTCAACTTCCGGGATTTGCGTTTATGTCTATCGCCTTACCGATCCCTATGGAAGCAACGACCCTTTCCGCACCCGAGCCAGCCCCCATCGGCGACGAAACCCTCATGGCTCAGATTCAGGAGCGCCAGCCCGAGGCTCTGGCCGCACTCTACGACCGATACAGCGGGATTCTCAAATCGCTCATCATGGGCGTCATCCACAACGATGCCGAGGCAGACGATCTGCTACAGGAGATTTACATGGAGATCTGGAACCAGGCCGCGCATTACTCGGCGCAAAAGGGCAAGCCCCTGGGCTGGATCGTCACGCTTACCCGCCGCCGCTCCATTGACCGACTCCGCAAGAAGCAGGCGTATGCCCGTGCGGAAGAACGGCTGCAAAACGAGACCGAGCAGCAACCCGAAGCCTGGGTGCATAACTCGACCGAGGACGACATCGAAATGTCCGACACCCGGCGGCTCCTCATGGGTATTCTCAAAAATCTTCCGCCGGCTCAGCGCGAAGCCATTGATCTCGCGTTTTATCACGGCATGAGCCAGCGCGAGATCGCTGCCAAAACCGGCATTCCGCTCGGCACCATCAAGACCCGGCTCGAACTGGGTCTCAAGAAAATCAGCGAAGCTTTACGGGGGATGAAAGATGAATTCTGAAGATTTTGAAAGCAAAGCGCGCCTGTATGTCCTGGGCGCGTTGGATGACGACGAATTGACCGAATTCGAACGGATGCGCCACGAAATGGGCCCCCCGGCGGAAAGGGTGATTCAGGAGTGCGAGCGGCTCAATTCGATGTTCGCGCTCAGTCTGCGGCCGACGGCCCCCAAACCGGCGACGAAACAGCGCCTGCTCGACATGATCCAGGCTGCTATCAGCAAGGGCAAGACCGCGCCAAGCGACAAAGAAACCGTTGGTTAGGGTGTTTCCGGGGCCCGGAAACGCAATTTCCGCCCCGGTTCGGTGCAATCTGTTGGGTTTAGCGGCGTTCGCGCGTTGACACTCTCTCCGCCGGTCCATATCTTGAACGGCATCCCACATTCAGTCACTTTTTTCTCCCTCCAGTGACCGCCAACGAAGAATATATATTAGAGCTCTTGCAGGATTCCGGCATGGTCGCCGGGTCTCAGGTTTTTGAAGCGCGCGAACACGTCACCGCCAACGGCGGCAGCGCGGTCGATGCCTTGATCACTCTCGGCTATATCACCGAGGAAGACATCACGCGCACGGTGGCGGCGGCTTCCAACATGGAGTTCGTCGACCTGAGCCAGATCCTCGTCAAACCCGAGGTGATCGAATTGCTCGCCCGCGATAAGGCGTACCGCTACAAAGCCATCCCCATCGCGGTCAACGACGATGCTCTGGTCGTGGCCGTGAGCGACCCCCTCAATTTCGACACGGTCGACAATCTCCGGTTCCTGCTCAAACGCGAGATCGAGATGGTCTGCGCGACGCCCGAGCAGATCAAACAGTCGCTGGTTAAATATTACGGCAGCGCCGAGGAAGCCGGTGACATCCTGATGGGTGAACTCGGCGGGAGCGAGATCAGCGGGATCGACTTGGCCTCCGGTGGCGTGGACGACACCGGTTCGGGCGATTCGGCCATCATCAAGCTAGTGTCCTTGCTGATTCTCGAAGCGTTTAAGATTCGCGCGAGCGACATCCATCTCGAGCCGCTGGAAAAGCGATTCCGCGTGCGCTTCCGCATCGACGGCGTGTTGCAGGAGATGCAGAACCCGCCCAAGAAGCTGCAATCGGCCATCGTGAGCCGGCTCAAGATCATGAGCGGCACCATGAGCATCGCCGAAAAGCGGCTGCCGCAGGACGGACGTATCCAGGTCAAGATGGGCAAGAAATCCATCGACCTGCGGGTTTCGACCATCCCGACCAACCACGGCGAGAGCGTGGTCATGCGTATTCTGGACAAGACGGGGCTGACCCTCGGCTTGCCGGAACTGGGCTTCCTGTCGGATGATCAAGGGACCTTCGAGCGGATGATCACCTTGCCGGACGGCATTCTGCTCGTCACGGGTCCGACCGGATCGGGCAAGACGACGACACTCTATGCTTGTCTGAACGTCATCAATCGGCCTGACCGCAAGATCATCACGGTCGAAGACCCGGTCGAATACCAACTCGCGGGGATCAATCAGGTGCAGGTGAACGCCGACATCGGCATGACGTTTCCCGCCGCGCTACGCTCGATGCTGCGGCAAGCGCCGAACATCATCATGATCGGTGAGATTCGTGACTTCGAGACGGCGTCCATTGCCATCAACGCCAGCCTCACGGGCCACCTCGTTTTCTCGACTCTGCATACCAACGACGCGCCGGGAGCGGTGGCGCGTCTGGTGGACATGGGCGTCAAACCGTTCCTCGTGGCTACCTCGATCCGCGCGATTCTGGCGCAGCGGTTGGTGCGCAAGCTCTGCAACAACTGCAAAAAGCCGGGTCCGCTTACGGAGGAAGAGTTGAAGGCACTTTACATCACCCACAGCCAGGCGGAAGCTGCCAACACGATGGTGTCCGAAGGGTGCGACGTTTGCCGGCACAAGGGCTATAAAGGCCGCGCCGGAATCTTCGAGATTTTCGAGATCAACGACGAGGTGCGTTTCATGATCAACGACCGCCTCTCGACGCTCCAGCTTCGCCAGCGGGCGAGGGAACTGGGGATGCGCACTTTGCGCGAGGACGGCGTGCGCAAGGTTCTGAACGGCATGACCAGCGCCGAGGAGGTCATCAGCGCGACCATGGGTGACGCGAATTGAGGAGAGGATGAAGGTTGAAGGGTAAAGGTTGAAGGCGGAAAAAAGAAAAAGCAGACCGTCCCCAGTTCCATTTTGCCTTCCTCCTTCCTCCTTCAACCTTCATCCTTTCTTCCATGACCCCCATCGAAGACTTGCTCCGCCTCGTGCTGGAGGAGAAAAGTTCCGACCTGCATATCAGCGTCGGCTCTCCCCCCGCGATTCGCCTCAACGGCGCGATGACCAAGCTCGACTTGCCGATCATGACGGCCGCCGACACCGAAGAAATCGTGCGCGGCATTGCGAAGGACATCCAGATCAAGCAACTCTACGAGAACGGCGGCGTCGATTTTGCATTGACGTACCGCGAGGACGCTCGCTTTCGCGTCAGCGCATTTTTGCAACGCGGTTCCATCGGCATGGTGGCGCGGTTGATCCCGCGCAAGATTCTAGACATCGGCGCCATCGGGCTGCCCCCGGCGGTGCACGAGTTGCTCCGGTTGCAGCGTGGATTGGTGCTCGTCACGGGTCCGACCGGCTCGGGCAAATCGACTACGCTCGCCAGCATGCTCAACGTCATCAACCAGACGAGCCAGCTGCACATCGTCACGATTGAGGACCCCATTGAATACCTGCACGAGCACCGGAGGGGGATCGTTAACCAGCGCGAGGTAGGCGTCGACGTGCCCAGCTTCGGTGAGGCGCTCAAACGGGTGCTGCGGCAAGACCCGGACGTGATTCTGGTCGGCGAAATGCGCGATTTGGAGACGATGGAAGCTGCGATCACCGCCGCCGAAACCGGGCACCTCGTTTTCTCCACCCTGCACACCACGGGAGCGGCTCGCACCGTCGACCGCATCGTGGACGCTTTCCCCGCCAACCAGCAGGAGCAGATTCGCATTCAGCTCGCCGGAAATCTGAAGGCCGTGCTCAGCCAGGTGCTCATCCCGAAAAAGGATGGCTCGGGCCGCGTGGCGGCGTTCGAGTTGATGATCAACACGCCGTCCATCGCCGCGCTGATCCGCGATAACAAGACCTTCCGCCTGTCCAACGATATCCACACCGGCACGAAGTTCGGCATGGTGTCGCTGGAGGCGAACATGGTCGACCTCTGGCGGCGGGGGATCATCAGCCGCCAAGAAGTGTTGGACCGTGCTCAGGACCTCAACATCGCCACCCAGCTCCTCGCCGACTACGAGCCTACCCGCCGCTGACGATCACTCTCCGAAGTTTTTATCCCGCTCCCCGCCATGACTACCGACCAGCAAATTCTCGACCTCTTCATCGATCAGGGCCTCGTCCAGCGTTCGCAGACCGAGGATATCCTCTCCGAGATGAACAACTCGGGTAAAACGCTTCAACAGGTGATGGTGGATTTCGAGATCGCCGAACCGGAGCTTTATTACCGTACGATTGCCGACTCCATCGGCGCGGATTACGTCGATCTGGGCGACTACGAGGTGCCGCCCGAAGTCCAGCGGCTCATTCCCGGCGGCACCGCCCGGCTCAACGGCGCGCTGCCCATCGGGCAGTCGGGCGAGAGCATCGTCACGGCGTTGCTCGATCCGCTGGATAGCCAGGTGGTGGACGACCTGCGTTTCACGCTGGGACGCGACATCCAGATTGTCGTCGCCCCGGCGTACCAGGTGCAGGAGCGCATCACGAAATACTACGGCGCGGACATGGCGAATATGGACGACGTCCTCAAGGAACTGAGCAGCGTCGGCGGCATCGAGTACGGTGACGGCGGACCCGGCGCGGGCGACCTGAGCAACGAGGCGAACGCCGCGCCGATCATCCGGTTCGTGGACCTGATTCTCTACCAGGCGATTCAAGACCGGGCGAGCGACATTCATTTCGAGCCGTTCGAATACGAATTCAAAATCCGCTACCGCGTGGACGGCGCGCTTTACGAGATGGCCCCGCCGCCGCGGCACCTGGCGCTGCCGGTCATCTCGCGCGTCAAGGTCATGGCGAACCTCAACATCGCCGAGCGCCGACTGCCCCAGGACGGCCGCATCCAGCGCAACATCGCCGACCGAGCGGTGGACCTGCGTGTTTCGACCCTGCCGACCCAGTACGGCGAGAGTGTGGTGCTGCGCGTGTTGGACCGCTCGTCGGTCAACCTCGACCTCGAAACGCTCGGGATGCCGCCGAAGCTGTATAATTACCTGCTCGCCACGATTGAAAAACCCAACGGCATTTTTATCGTCACCGGGCCGACCGGCTCGGGCAAGACGACGACCCTCTACGCCTGCCTGCGCAAGATCAACAACGTCGAAACCAAGCTGCTCACCGCCGAGGACCCGGTCGAATACGACATCGAAGGACTGATCCAGGTGCCCATCAACGAGGGCATCGGGCTGACCTTTGGCCGGGTGCTGCGCGCGTTTTTGCGGCAGGACCCGGACCGCATCATGGTCGGCGAAACGCGCGATCTGGAAACCGCGCAAATCGCCATCCAGGCGTCGCTCACGGGCCACCTCGTCTTCTCCACCCTGCATACGAACGATGCTGCCGGTGCGGTGACCCGTCTGGTGGACATGGGCGTGGAGCCATTCCTGATCTCGTCCAGTCTGGAGGGGGTGCTCGCCCAACGTTTGATCCGGAGGATTTGCACCAGCTGCCGCACGGCCTACGAACCGAAGGAGGAACTGCTCATGCAGATGGGCCTTTCGCCTCATGAAATCGGTGACAAGAGCTTCTATTATGGCACCGGCTGCGACGCGTGTAACCATACGGGGTACAAAGGCCGCAAAGGCATTTACGAACTGCTGGAGATCACGGACCCGGTGCGCGAATTGATCAACCAACGCGCGCCCTCGCTGGTCATCAAACAGCGCGCGGTCGAGTTGGGCATGGTGACCTTGCGCGAGGACGGCTTGCGCAGCATCTACGATGGCGACACGACCATCGAAGAAGTGCTCAAATACACCTGACGTGCCAACCGGACGTAAATCGCCGACGAACCGTCACCAGCGCGAAGTTTGCTATCGACAATTCGTGTCGAACTCCTAACGTATCGCAAGCGTTGATTTCCCCTTAGAACCTATGCCCAAATTTAGCTACGTCGCTCTGGATGCTCGCGGACAGGAGTCCGTGGGCGTGGTCGAAGCGTCCAACTCCAACGATGCCGTCGGCCAACTGAGGCAGGCGGGATATTTCCCGACCAGCGTGCACGAGGAGGGCAAGGAACCTGCCGCGCCCAAGTCGAAAAAGGGCGGCACGGTGGCCAAGGCGGCCGCGAAGACTCCGGCGGTTGCCTCCAGCAAGGCCGCGAAGGCCGTGGCCAACAAAAAGGTCAAGCCGAAGATCCTGATGATTTTCACCCGGCAGTTGGCCACGCTGATCGACGCCGGTCTGCCTTTGCTGCGGGGTCTGGTCGTCCTTGAAAAGCAGGAACGTGACCCAGTGCTCAAGGCCACCATCGCCAAGCTCAGCGACGCCGTGCAGGGCGGCAGCACGTTTTCCGAGGGACTGGCGCAGCATCCGAAGATTTTCAACAAGCTTTACATCAACATGGTGAAAGCGGGTGAGGTCGGCGGCGTGTTGGAACTGGTGCTCATCCGCCTGGCGGAGTTCCAGGAAAAGGCGCAGAAGGTCAAGAACAAGGTCGTGGCAGCCATGTTCTACCCGGTCATCGTGCTTTTGATCGCGGTGGTCATCATGGTCTTCCTGCTGGCGTTCATCGTGCCGAAGTTCGAGACGATTTTTCACGACATGCTCAATGGCAAGCCGCTGCCGGCGCTCACCGAGTTCGTCATCAGTTGCAGCCGCTTGGTTCAGCATAATTGGTACTATCTGCTCGGCGGCGCGGTGGTTCTGGTCGTGATCTACAGGATGGTTTCCAGCAGCCCGGGCGGACAGGTTTTCATTGACCGCATGCTGTTGCGGATGCCGTTGCTGGGCGACCTGACCCGGAAAAGCTCGATCTCACGGTTCAGCCGCACTCTGGGTACGCTGGTAACGAGCGGTGTGCCGATTCTCCAGGCGTTGAACATCACCCGCGAAACCGCTGGCAATCACGTCGTCGGCGAGGCTATCGGCAAGGTCCACGACAGCGTGAAAGAAGGTGAGTCTATCGTGCAGCCCCTCGAAGCGAGCGGGATCTTCCCTCCGATGGTCATCAGCATGATCGACGTCGGCGAGGAAACCGGACAGTTGCCCGAAATGCTGCTCAAGGTGGCGGAAGTGTACGACGACGAGGTGGACAATGCCGTCGCGGGTCTAACCTCGCTGCTGGAACCGATCATGATCGTGTTCCTCGCGGTTGTCGTAGGCACCATCGTGATCGCGCTCTTCCTGCCGCTGATCACGATCATCTCGACGATGCAGAGCGGCGGCAGCTAGTTTGCCGCGCGTTGGCGAATCGCACGGGCGGTGGATGCCGTCCGCCGCCGCCCCTCCCGGATACTCACCCCCATGAAAAATACTCCTCTCAAGCCTGTCCTTCGTGGCCGCGGGAACGACGCGTTCACCCTCATCGAATTGTTGGCCGTCATGGCGATCATCTTGGTCCTGGCCGGATTGATCCTCAACATTGCAGGTAGTGCCAACTACAATTCGGCGAAGGCGAGGGCCACGAGCGAAGTCAAGGCAATAGAGAACGCGCTGGAGAGCTACAAGTCGGACAACGGAGCGTATCCTCCCGATCCCTTTGCGCCGACCGACACTACGCAGGCGCCTAGCGGGCTGCTCGATCCCCAAGTGCACTTTGACCCGCTGAACACCAAGTACATCTACAACAGCGAGTATCTGTACCAGGTGCTTTCCGGGTTCCAGCCAAAGGTGACTGGAATGACGTTGGCCCAACCGACAACCTCGGTCATGACCAAAGCGTACATGACCTTTGTTCCCCAACAGCTCCACATTGCTCCGGATGCCCCAACGGGGACAGCGGTGTCGCCCAGTAGTCCGATGATGTATATCGTAGATCCCTTTGGTTTCAGCTACGGCTACTCGACATTCTACGCGGCGACTGCAGCTTACAATACCGCGAACAGCAAAAACGATCCGATCACCGTGGGTTATAATCCGACGTTCGATCTATGGTCCACCGCCGGATATGCCTCGGGCGGAAAAAGGACTCCGAGCAATCTGCAGGGGGCCAACAACGCCGCGAAATACAGTTCGCTTTGGGTCAAAAATTGGCAATAGCGGCCGGACAGGCAGTTGGTTGAACGGTTCAGCGTAATCCTTGGCCCAGTGTTGCTGGCGCGCTAGAAATCATTGGGCATGGCTCTGCACAAAGTTGCAGGCGATAAACGCGTACCCTCAAGTTTGTAGGGATGGTCGATTCCAGAGCGACTGTTTATGCAATACACATCGCTTGGACGAACGGGATTGAAAGTTTCGCGGCTCTGTCTGGGCTGCATGAGCTACGGAAGCTCGAAATGGCGTGACTGGGTGCTCGACGAGGAGGCCGCCGTGCCGTTTTTCCGCCAGGCCTGGGAAGCGGGGATCAATTTTTTCGATACCGCCGACATGTACTCCAGCGGCGCGAGCGAAGAGTTGCTCGGGCGTGCGCTCAAGACGTTGGGAATCAAGCGTGAAAGCGTGGTCATCGCCACGAAACTCCATCACCCCACGGGGGACGGCCCAAACGAGCGAGGCAGTTCCCGCAAGCACGTGCGCCACGCCATCGAAGGCAGTTTGCGCCGCCTCAGGACGGATTATGTCGATCTGTACCAGATACACCGCTATGACCGCGACACGCCGATGGAAGAAACGCTGGCTGCGTTGAGCGCGCTGGTCGACGAAGGCAAGGTGCTCTACCTCGGTGCTTCCAGCATGGCGGCGTGGGAGTTCGCCCGGTTTCTCTACCTCGCCGATCAGCACGGACTGAGCCGGTTCGTCTGCATGCAGAACCACTACAATCTGGTGTACCGCGAGGAGGAGCGGGAAATGATTCCTCTCTGCAAGGCCGAGGGGGTCGGGCTGATTCCGTGGAGTCCACTGGCGCGGGGTTTCCTAGCCGGAAACCGCCGTCGTGAGGACAAGGGCGAAACCACGCGCGCCAAATCCGACGATTTTGCCCATCGACTTTATTATCAAGACAGCGACTTCACCGTGGTGGAGCGGGTGGGGGAGATCGCTGCGGCGCGTGGGGTGCCGCCGGCGCAGGTCGCGTTGGCGTGGATGCTCGGCAAGCCGGAAATTTCGGCGCCGATTATCGGCGCTACCAAAGACCACCACATCCCCGACGCGGTGGGTGCACTGTCGCTTACCCTTGCCGCCGAGGAGGTTCAACGTCTCGAAGAGCCCTACCAACCGCACGCCGTCCTCGGCATCGCCTGATATGACCACCACGGTTTCGCCGCGTCACTTTGCGAGCGACAACAACGCCGGGATCTGTCCCGAGGTCTTCGCCGCGCTGGCGGAGGCAAACGGACCGCATGCCCCCGGCTACGGTGACGACCCCTGGACGCGCCGCGCCGAGCAGTTGTTTCGTGACGTGTTCGAGACGGACTGCGAGGTGTTTTTCGTGTTCAACGGCACGGCATCCAATTGCCTCGCATTGTGGAGCTTGTGCGAATCGTTCCACGGGGTGATTTGCCACCAACACTCGCACATTGAAACCGACGAATGCGGCGCGCCGGGGTTCTTCATGCATGGGGTAACGCTTCTGCCCGTCGATGCCGCTGACGGGAAGCTGACGCCCGACCTCGTGCGCGGAGCATCCGCCACGCCCCACGATTTTCACGGCGCGCAACCCAGGGCGTTGAGCCTGACTCAGGCCACCGAACTTGGCACGGTCTACACCCCGGAGGAATTACGGGCGCTCTCGGCGGCGGCACGGGAGCTGAAACTTGCGGTTCATATGGATGGCGCGCGGTTCGCCAACGCGGTGGCGAGCCTGGGGGTGCCACCGGCGGACGTGACCTGGCGTGCGGGGGTGGACGTATTGTCGTTCGGCGGCACGAAAAACGGCGCGCAAGCGGGCGAGGCGGTCGTATTCTTCGACCGGGCGCGAGCGGACAATTTCCGACGCCGCTGCAAGCAGAGCGGTCAATTGGCGTCGAAGATGCGTTTTCTTTCCGCACAGTGGGTGGGCTTATTGGCGAATGATGCCTGGCTGCGGTATGCGCGGCACGCGAACGATACCGCCTCTTACCTAGAACGTCGCCTGGCCGGGTTGCCGGGTGTACGGGTAGCCTTTCCCCGGCAGGCGAACGCCGTGTTCGCCCTGCTGCCCAAAGCGGCGGCCGAAGCTGTGGCCGCGCGCGGTTGGCGTTTTTACAACGACGTAGGACCCGGCGGCGCGGCGCGGCTGATGTGCTCGTGGGATTCGGCGCGCGGAGACGTGGACGCTTTCGTCGCCGATCTCGCCGCCGCGCTTCCGCGTGAAAGTCAGAGGTAACCGTGAGGCTGCGATCAAGATTCTACTCGTATCAGCCCAATGGATACCACCCCGGCCATTCGCTCCCACCCTCTCGGCGGGATCGTCGCGCTGGCGCGCAAAGAATCGCCGTACTACCGGGAGGCTTATGCCCATTTGCCGGCACACCCGACATTGACGGATCTGCCGGTCGTGGACTTGGCGGCGTATTGGCAAGCCCACGCCGAGGACCGCCGCAATATCCTGACCGGACCGCTGCGTGAAGGCAAGGTCCTGAACAGCGGGGGCAGCACCGGCGCTCCGAAGTTTCTCTACGTTACTTCGGAGGAATGGGATTCGGCGGCAGCGATGACGGCGCGCTCGTTCGTGGCCGGGGGCCTCCGCGATGGCGACCGCGTGGCCAACCTCTTTGCCGCCGGGAACCTCTACGCTTCTTTCCTGCACGCCACGAGCGCGCTCCAAGTTTGCGCACCCGACCTCGTGCAAGTACCCATCGGGTATTTCGGCACCCCGGCGGAAGCTTCGCGGTTTATTCGTATCTTCGACACCCAGGTGCTGCTCGGAACGCCTACCTACATGGCGAGCATTGTCGACCTGTTGGTGAACGAAGGACTCGGCGGTCTGAGTCTCCGTTTACTGCTTTTCGCGGGTGCAGCGCGCCCATTTGCAGGCCGGGGTGCCGGGGCTGGACATCCGCTCGGCGGGATACGCCAGCGTTGACGCTGGCCCGATGGCGTTTGCGGATTCGACGTGTGGACCGGGAGAGCATCGCGCGTTCGACGGCGCATCGATTCTGGAGATCGTGGATGAGAACAGCGGGGAACTCATCACGGAGATCGGTCAACCCGGACGGCTCGTGCTCACTAGCCTCACGCGCCGTCTGATGCCGATGCTGCGTTATCCCTCCGGGGACCGCGGCGAATGGTGCGAGCCGGACGGTTCACCAGACCGGCGGTTCATGCTGTTGGGGCGCGCGGAAGAACAGGTGCGCGTGGCGGCGGTCAACCTGTCGGCGGCGGAAACACACGCGATACTGGAGCCGTTCAAGGAGCGTCTGGGGATCACACGGTTTCAACTGCTCGTCACGCGCGAATCTTTGCGAGATTTACTCACGCTAAGGTTGGTCAACGTTGCTTCGGAACAGGATCGGGCAGCGGCGGGTGAAGAGATTATCGGGATTTTGCACCGCGAGAAACCGCTGTTAGACAAACTGGTGGCGGGCGGCACGCTGCACCGCACGCGGGTCGAGTGGATCAGCCCGGCGGAGTTGATCGTCAATCGACGGACCGGCAAAACGCTGACCATCATTGACCGCAGGGATACGCCAGAATAATGCCGGGGTATCGCCTGACCCTCCCCTTACGGTCTCAAACTTTCACCGGCAACTGCACCGTGAACGTCGACCCTTGGCCCACGGTGCTTTCCACATGGAGGGTGCCGCCGTGTTCCACCACGATCCGCTTGGAAATCGCCAATCCCAGGCCAGTGCCGTTTTCCTTCGTGGAGTAATAGGGCTCGAAGATCAGCGGGAGACGATCCGCCGGTATCCCCAACCCGTTGTCGGAGACGGATAATTCGAACTGACCGTCGTGCGTGCCGGCACGGACAACGACCTTACCTTTGCCCGGCGCGGTGGCTTGCATCGCGTTGATCATCAAATTATGCACGACCCGGCGCAACTGCACGACATCGATGTCGATCTGGACGTCCTCCTCCAGGGTGGACAAGTCCGTCTGTAAATCCACCTCGGTCATGTTGGCCAGCGGTTGCAGCGAACCGACCGCCTCGTTGACAAACGGCCCGGCGGCGGTGGCTTCGCGTTCCTGCGAGATATCGTCGCGCAATTGACGCCAGGTATCCGTCAGCCCGCAGCAATGCTGGATGCTTTTCTTGATCATCCCGATGTAACCGAGCGTTTCCATCCATTGGTGGTCGGGCTCGGGTTTCATCTCGTCCACCTTCGTTTGCAGCAGTTCGATGCAGCAGGTCAGGATGGTAAGCGGGTTGCCCATGTCGTGGATGATCTCGTCGGAACGCTGGCCCAGCTTTGCAAGCGGGCGCGTTTCGTTGAGTTCCGCGTTGAGATCAAGATTCAATTCGGCGAGTTCGCGTGACAACCCCGACCGGGCGCGCTTGGCGCGGGAAAGCGTGACGTTCTTGGCGACCGCCTCCAACATCGCGTCGGTATCCGGCGGCTTGGTCATGAAATCGGTCGCCTGATTGCGAAACGCCTCGCAAGCCGTCTCAATGGTGCCGTAGCCGGTCAACATGATGATGGAAACTTCTTCGTCCACCTTGCGGATGTCCGCCAACCCTTCCAAACCGGTGCGCCCGGGCATCCGGTTGTCGAGGATGATGGTATCAATTCGGTTGGCCTTCAAGGCTTCGAGGCCGTCGGCCACCGAACTGGCCACCACGACGTCATAATCGTACTTGAGGAGGATCCGCAGGCTTTCGCGCGGGCCGTAATCATCATCAATGATCAGAATTTTCGCTTTTGCCGGAGTTGCCTGCGTGGGAGGCTGAGGGTGATCGATCAGGGCCGTCATATCAGGTGCGGAGCGGACAGATGCTGCTGTCACTGCAAGGAAGGCGTTGTATGATGCGAGTGAAAAGTGTAAGACTTGCTTGTGAATTGGGGGCTGGAGCCATGCAAATCCTACACAAATAGGCGGCAAATTGCCTAGTAAGACTCATATTAAAGTCAGAAGTTGGTGTGATAAGCAACTGAATACGTCAAACTTTATGAACCAACGACGCTGGCAGCAGCAATCGTACCTGCCGGAACGCAATCCCCGTCAGAGACGTGTGGTGATCACAGGGCTGGGCGCAGTGTCGGCGGCAGGGATCGGCGTTTCGGCGTTTTGGAAAGCACTTTTGGAGGGGCGTAGCGGGATCAAAACGATCACCAACTATAACGCGTCGGACATGATTTCGACCATCGCGGGAGAGGTCCGTGATTTCGATCCGATCAAGCTCATTGAGCCGCGTTTGAAGCCCAAACGCCTCTCGCGCCAAGCGCAGTTCGGGGTGGTCGCGGCGAACGAGGCGGTGGCCGACGCCGGGCTGGACGCGAAGACGTTGCGCACGCGCAGGTGTGGCGTCATCCTCGGTTCGGCACTGTGCAACGTCGAGGAGATTGCTGCCTCCGCGCTCAAGGTGGACGAACGTGGCGCACGATTTGCTCATCCGACAGCGATTCCGCTGATTAACATGCAAGCCCAGGTCGCCGTCATCGTTGACATGCTAGGGATGGAGAACGTCCCGGCGTTTTGCGTTTCCAGTGCCTGCACATCCGGCATGGACGCCGTCTCGCTGGCATGCGACATGATTCGTGCGGGGCAGGTGGACGCGATGATTTGCGGCGGCACGGACGCACCGCTTTCGCGTTCACCGGCGGCGGAATTTATTCAGGCGGGCATGTGCTCGACGCGAAACGACGAGCCGGAGCGGGCCAGTCGCCCGTTTGACCGGGAACGCGATAACGGCCTGCTGGCGGAGGGTGCCGGGGTCGTCATCCTGGAAAGGCTCGACGACGCCCTTGACCGGGATGCTACTCCTTACGCCGAATTACTTGGCGAGCATAGCTGCCGCGACCCGGAGGGCGGTGGGCCGGGCAGCGGCCTCGTCCAGACGATGCAGCTGGCGATGCGAAACGCCCGCTGCCGGGAAACTGACGTCGATTACATTTCAGCCTGGGGGTGTGGCGATCCCAAGGTGGACCAAATTGAAACGAATTCCATCAAACAGGTGTTTGGCGAGCGTGCCTACGACATTGCAATCAGTTCCATCAAGGCCGTGATCGGCAACCCACTGGCAGCGGCCGGGGCCTTGCAGATGGTGGCAGCGGCGATGAGCTTGCGGCACGGATTGCTGCCGCCGACGGCTAACTACGAGCATGGTGATCTGGATTGCGACCTCGATTACATCCAGTCCAAACCGCGCCGCGCGCTCCTGCGGCGCGTCTTGTTAAATGGCCACGGGCTGGGCGGCGGCAACAATACGCTGGTGCTTGGCCGCCTTGTCTCGGAGTAGGACATGGCTGGCGATTGAACCATGCAGTCGGCGACCCAACATTACGCGCTGATCGCGCTGGTATGCAGCACATTGCTCGGCGCTGTAGTTTTCGGCGTCAATCCGAACCGGCCGACCAATCGCAGCTTCCTGTTGTTGACCGCCTCGTTGTGTCTTTGGCTGGTGGGCATGGTGATCGCGTTGGGCTCGCCTTCGGTGACGGTCGCCGCCGACGCGATCCGGCTCGTCTCGGTGGCAGGGGCGTTTTGGCCCGCGACGTTTGCGCTGCTGCGCATTTCGATCAGCCATCCCCGCGAGCATTGGGGCCGGCACTTTCGTCGGGCGAGGCCCTGGTTTCTGATCGCCTCGATCTGCGGCATCTTTTCTCTCACCCCATTTTGCCTGGAAACGGTTCATTTCGTGGCTTTGCCAACGGGCGAGATCGCCCCGGTGCCGGTGTACGCTTTGCACGGCAAGGCGTCCGTCATCCTGTTCGCATATCTGGTGGTGTCTTCCCTAGTGCTTTTGGTGGCGCTAGTGCGGGACCAACGCAGCCCGCAAATTACCGGCGTCCAGCGAGTGGAACTTCAGTTTTTGTTGCTGGCCTACCTGGCGGTGTTTGGCAGCGTTTTCTTGAACCTGGTTCTGCTCAGGATTACGCACAATCCCCAACTGAACCAGTATTCGCCGCTGCGAATCCTGGCTTTCACGATCATCATCGCCTACGGCATCACGTCGCGCGGGATCTTGAACGTGCGTTCCGCGTTGCGCCTCGGGATCTCGTACTTGCTGTTGGCCCTGTATGCGGGGTTCGTCTTTACGGCGGTCTGGTATACGTTTCAACGCGTTCTGCATTCGTTGAGCGTCCAGTCGGATTTCGTACAGGCGCTGTGTTCTGGGGTGACGATGGCGATGCTGGTCAACTCGGCGGGGACGCCGTTGCGCCGTGTAGCCAAGAAAATTCTGCCGCCTGCGGGCGTCGATTTTGAGAAAACGGTCGGTGACGTAGCCCGCATCGTGCAGACGGTCGCAATTTTCTCCGAGCTGATCGAACAATTTTCGACCGTTCTGCGCCGTGCGGTCGGCGCGCCGCAGGTGTCCGTTTACCTGCTCGAAAACGACGGGTTCCGTGAACAACGGCTCAACGGGGTGATTGGCGAAAAAATCTCGTTCGATGACATCCTGCTGAAAGAACTTCATGCCCATCAGGAGGACGTGGCAGCCGAAGAGTTGCACCGCCGCGCACCAGGACCGCAGCGTGACGCGTTGCTCAACCGCCTGGAACGCATCGGCGCGGACCTAATCGTTCCCATTCGTTACCACGGTCAGATCAGCGGGCTGCTCATGCTTGCGCCGCGTTTGTCGGGGCGCATCTACGGATCGGCCGGGCGGTCCACGTTGCGGCTCATCGCCGAGCAACTCGGGGTCGCGGTTGCCAATGCCCAGCTCTACACGGAGGCGCGCCAGAGCCAGGCGTACAATCAGTTTCTCGTGGAACACCTCTCCTGCGGCGTCATCGCGACGAACCCGGCAGGCGAGCTGACCGTCGTCAATCCGGAAGCCCGGCGGCTGCTGCACCTCGACGAGAACGCGCCCCCGGCCGAGATCGAACTCGAACCCGCCATCGCCCGTCTGATCCCGCCGACGCTCGAGGGCGACACCGTGGCCCACGACGAGGAAATCATCCTGCGCTCCGGCGCGCGCGACCAGGCCCATGTGCGGGTTAGCTGTCTGCCTTTCGCCAGCGAGAACGATCAACTCCTGGGCGCGGTGCTCGTCATCAATGACCATACCGCCCTCGAACATCTCCAGCGGCAGGTGCGCCAGGCTGACCGGCTCGCCAGCATCGGCACCCTGGCCTCGGGCATGGCGCACGAGATCAAAAATCCGCTGACCGCCCTCAAGACGTTCACCCAACTGTTGCCCAAGCGGTACAACGACGCCGAGTTCCGCGATGATTTCAGCGGACTCGCAGGCAGCGAAATCGCGCGCATCGAGCGAATCGTCAACCAGCTCCTGGCTTTTGCGAGACCCGCGCCACTGATGATCGAGCAAGTCTCGCTGCATGAGGTCATCGCCGGGGCGATGCGGCTCGTGGGACCGCAGGCGTCGCGATTACAGGTGGAGATTCGCAAATCGCTGCGCGCGGGCACCGATCTCATCGCCGCTGACAAGGATCGCCTTCAACAGGTGTTGCTGAATCTGCTGCTCAACGCGCTGCAAGCCAGCGACCAGGGCGGTTGGGTCGAACTTTCGACTGAACTCGAACTCGGACCCGTCGAGCACGAACCGCTGGTGCGCCTGGACGTACGCGACAACGGCAGCGGTATTCCGGCAGACATGCTGCCGCATATTTTCGATCCGTTTTTCACCACGAAAAGCGAGGGGACGGGCCTGGGGCTATCGGTGAGTTACAACATCATCGCCGAGCACAAAGGCCGGTTGGAGGTGCACAGCGAGAAGGGGCAAGGCACCTGTTTTTCGGTCTATTTGCCCGCTTGTTGATTCGGAGCAGAACTGGGGCATTTTCCCCCAAGAATTAGGCTTTCTCCTGAGTAAGTCCTAAGAGATACTTTGACGCGTTATAGAGGGAGAATGCCCGCGTCATGAACGAATCGATCGTCCCTACCCGGCCCCTGTGCATCCTGCATTCGGACGACGCTCCCTTGCGTCATCGTCTTGCGGGGATTTTGCACGAGCGGGCGTACATTTGCCACGCGCCCGATCAGCACCGTTTGGACGAATTACTGGGTGGCGGCGAACCCCTGCTGCTTTTCGTCGATTTGCGCGTGGATGGCGTCGCCGACCTCCTTCCGAGGCTCGGCCGGTTGCACCCCCAGGCGGTCGTCGTGGCGATGGGGTACCCCGGCAGCGATCCTTTCCGCGCCGCGCAGGACGCGGGCGTCTACCGGGTGGAGGATTTGGAGGCAGACCGCAAAATTCTCCGCGAACTGGCGGATTTGAGCGTGGAACGCGTCGGCTGGATGCAGGAAACCCAAATGCTGCGCGACGAATTGGCGCGCCTTCGGTCCATCCAGCAACACGGCCCGGGCAGTCGTGGCTCGCAGCCACGCAACGTCCTGAGCCTCCAGCACCTCATCAAGGCGACCCAAAACCTTGAAAGACTAGAAGACCTTTTTACCAACATCGTCGACGGAGTGGCCAGCGCCGCCCTCGTTTCAAGGGTGGGGCTCTTCTACCGGGCCGACGGTGAGACGACCTTTCGCCTCCACGCGGGACGCTGCTGCCTGGACGATACCCTGGTGCTGGAGTTCAGCGACCGTGATCCGCTCGTCCGCTGGTTGCAGCGGCACCCCCGGCTCATCACGCGTTCTTCGCTCGACCACATTGCCGATCCCTCCGAGCGCACGTTGCTCCGCCGGTCGCTCGACCTGCTCGGAGCGGAAACGTTCATCCCGCTCAATCTGCGCGGGCGCGTGCTCGGATGGCTTTTCACCGGGCAGAGCGACGGCCTGCCTTTCGATCATTCCGACCACCCGGAACTGAGTTTTCTGAGCGAACACATCGTGCACATCCTGGAGAACACGATCAAACATCAGGAGGCCCTTTCGCAGAAGACCTTGGGCGAGAACCTGCTCCAAATGATGGTGACCGCCGTGATCACGACCGACCCGGAAGGGCGGGTGACCTGGTGCAACGCCCCGGCGGAACGGCTCTTCCCCGTGCTGGCGCGTGGCATGGCGCAGGCCAGCAAAGGGCCGACCCCGCGCCCGGCGGCGCTCGTCCCGGTGGAAGACCTCGGCAGCCGGTTGGGCAGCCTCGTGCGCGACGCGTTGGCGGGCGAGCCAACCCAGGAACCGTTCGTGCTCGAAAGCCGCGCTGCCGGTGGGCGGACTCTGGCGGTGCGCACCCGGCAGTTGACCGGTGGCGGCAAGTGCCTCGGCGCAGTGGCACTGGTGGACGACATCACCGACAAGATTTTTGCCGACGCGCAGCAGGAACAGTTGGAGCGCACGCAGTTCTGGCGTGAACTGGCAGCGGGGATCAGTCACGAAATCCGCAACCCGCTCGTGGCGATCAAGACTTTTACCCAGCTTCTGCCGCAACGTTACACCGACGAAAACTTCCGGCTGGAATTTCGCGAGATGGTGACCCGTGAAGTCGGGCGTCTCGACGGGATCGTGGCGCAGATCGAAGGTTTCGCTCATCCTTCGGTGGGGGTGGTGGACCGGGCCGAAATCACCGCGCTGTTGCAGGAGGCCGCCGATGGCGCGCGTGCCGCCACCGAAGCGTTGAACGCGCAGATCAAGTTCCAGGTCGACGAGGGTTTGCCGTCCTGGTTGGGCGATGCCAAGGCGCTCGCGCAGGTGTTCCAGCATTTGTTCGTCAACAGCATCGAAGCGGCGATGAGGAAGAAGGTGCGGGCGCAAATCAAGGTGCGGGTTATCGCCAGCAAGGCGGGCAGCGAGATCGTCGGTTACAAAATGGCCTTCGTCGATAACGGCCACGGCATCGCGCCGGATATTCTCCCCCACGCGTTTTCACCATTTTGTAGTTCCAAGGCGCAAGGCCTCGGGCTGGGGTTGCCGATTGCGCAACGCGTGATCCTCGACCACGGCGGGAGGATCGAACTCGATTCGGGCACCTTCGGGTTGTGCGTGAACATCGTGCTGCCGCTTGAGCCACCGCCGGCGACGGCGACCGTCGTGCGGCTGCCGGCAGGTCAAGCGCCCGCAGCCGCGTTGGCCGACACCGCGAAAGACGAGGTGGCCGAGCGCACTTTACCGTACGAATTCCGCGCGCGGCTCAACGGGTGAGCGACGGCTTCGCGCGCACCATGAGGCCACGACTGATTTTTCCGCGCGGTGTCCCTGGCCGCATCGCGCTAGGATTGGTGCTGGTTACCGCCTTCGCATGGATCGACGCGTCGGCAGCTGACAAACCGCGTGCTCGCACTCTGGGCATCCCTTTCGACGGCACGCCGGGTCCGCTCGACGCCATCACGGACGTGGCCGGGCTGGAGGTGGGGGTCACCACGTTGATCTCCGGCGACGGGAAACTGGAAGTCGGACAGGGGCCCGTGCGAACGGGCGTCACGGCGATCCTGCCGCGCGGATTACACGACACGCTCGATCATCCCGTGTTCGCGGGCGGGTTCAGCCTGAACGGCAACGGGGAAATGACGGGCATGGAATGGGTCGACGAGGGCGGTTTTCTCGAAGGTCCGGTGGTGCTGACCAACACTCACAGCGTCGGCGTCGCCCGCGACGCGGTGATCAAATGGCGCGTGGCTCACGGCGCACCCGACGCCAGTGGCTACTGGTGGAGCCTGCCGGTAGTCGCCGAAACGTATGACGGCTATCTCAACGACGTGAACGGATTCCACGTGCGCGACGAAAATGTCTTCCACGCGCTCGACAGCGCGAAATCCGGGCCAGTGGCGGAAGGTAGCGTCGGCGGGGGCACCGGGATGATCTGCTACGAGTTCAAAGGCGGCACCGGGACGGCTTCGCGTAAGCTCGACGCGAAGGCAGGCGGTTACACGCTCGGCGTGCTCGTGCAGGCCAATTGCGGCCTGCGCAAGCAACTGACGATTGCCGGGGTGCCGGTGGGCCGCGAGATCGATACCCCGGCGATCTGGAGTCAGGAAACCGGTTCGATCATCATCGTGATCGCCACGGACGCGCCGCTGCTGCCGCATCAACTCAAGCGGCTGGCGCGTCGGGCGAGCCTGGGGCTGGCGCGGACGGGTAGCGTGTCGGGTAACGGGTCAGGGGATATCTTTCTGGCGTTTTCCACCGCTAACTTCGACGCGGCGAAGGCCGAAGGCGTGGCCAAGGTGGAAATGGTCGCCAACGACGACATCAACCCGTTGTTCGAGGCAACCGTCCAGGCGACGGAAGAAGCAGTCATCAACGCGCTGGTCGCCGCCGAGCCGATGACCGGACGCGACGGCCACCGCGTCCCGGCCCTGCCGCACGACGAGTTGAAGCAGGTGCTCGAAAAATACCGGCGGCTGGGACGATGAAGGTCCGCTTCCCGCACCCGCTGGTCCTGCTGGTCGGAGGCATCGTCGTGGCGATGATTCTGACCTGGGTCGTCCCGGCGGGGCAGTACGAGCGGCACAAAGACCCCGCCACGGGAGAAAGCGTTGTGACGGACAAAACCTACCATTCGGTAGAGCGTCACCCGGTCGGACCGTTCGGGGCAACCGTCAGCATTTCGAACGGTCTCATCAAGGCGGCGGACATCGTGTTTTTCGTGTTCCTGGTGGGCGGCGCGCTTACCGTCGTGGAGAAGACGGGGGCGTTTCGCCGGGCCATCGACGTCTTGGCGGACCGGCTGGCAAACCGGCGTGCCCTGGTGATCCCGGTGGTGTGCATCGTGTTCGCCGCGGGCGGAGCGTTGGAAAACTTGCAGGAGGAAATCGTGGCAATGGTGCCGGTGCTGTTGATCCTTTGCCGCCGCTTGGGATACGATTCGCTGACCGCGGCCGCCATGAGCATCGGCGCGGCGTCGGTGGGGTCGGCGTTCAGCCCGGTCAATCCGTTTCAGGCGGTGCTGGCGCAAAACCTGGCGAATTTGCCGCCCTCGTCGGGGGCGGGATACCGGACGGTGTTTCTGCTTTTGGCGCTGGGGCTATGGATCGGCGGCACGATGCGCCACGCCGCGCGTTCCCGACTGTCCGAACCACAAGAAAATCCCGGGGACACACTATCGGCGGGGGTGGCAACCGGTACGGCAGGCGGGAGACAGACGGCGGCCATCCTGGCACTGGTGGGGGTGGCGTTTGCCGTCTTCATCTACGGCGCATTGCACCTGGAATGGAAGTTCGACAAGCTGGCAGCGGTGTTCTTCCTGATGGGCGTCGCGGCGGGCGTGATTGGGCGGTTGGGGGTCAACGGGACGGCGGAAGCGTTCGTGGAAGGGTTCCGGTCGATGGCGTTCGCGGCGATCCTGATCGGCTTTGCCCGCGCGATTTTCGTGGTGTTGGACGAAGGGCAGGTGGTTGACACGCTGGTATTCGCGTTGTTCACGCCGCTGGGGCACCTGCCGGTCATGGTGTCAGCCGCCGGGATGATGGCGGTGCAAACGCTGCTCCATTTTCCGGTGCCGAGCGTGAGCGGCCAAGCCGTGCTCACCCTGCCGGTGCTGTTGCCGCTGGCGGACCTCCTGGGACTGTCACGGCAAGTAGTGGTGCTCGCTTACCAATACGGAGCGGGCATTTGCGAACTCATCACGCCGACCAACGCCGCGTTGGTGGCGATCCTCGGGGCGTCGCGCGTCCGTTTCGAGGAATGGCTGCGGTTTGTGTTCCCGCTGTATTTGGCTCTCGTGGCGCTCGGACTGGGTGCGGTGCTTCTGGCCATCGGGATCGGACTTCGCTGATGGCACTACAGCCGGATTTTTCCTGCGCACCGAACCTGCTGGTAACTCCGTCCCATGAAGCGTTGCCTTTCCCTCTGCCTGCTCTTCGCGCCGCTGGTTTTTGCCCTGACTCCCCTGCCGCCCGCCGCCGCGCAGATTCCCGCGCCGGAGGATGCCACCGTGCGCAGCTACAAAGTCGACGGAATGACCGACCAGCCCTTCACGGTCGAAGTCGTCGCGGCGCGGCGCACCGTCAACAACGTGTTGCTGGTGCGCGTGGCCTTGACCAACCGGGGGGCAGCCCCCCTCGCACCGCATCAGGACTTTTCCGGCAACAGCAATCCCACCGATGACAACCGGATTTCCGCATTGTTCGCGCTCGATCCCAACGGGCGCAAGAAATACGGCGTCATCCGCGACAGCCGCAACGAACCGCTCTGCGGACAGGTCACGCCGCCGCTCCAGCCCGGCGAACGACGGGTGCTGGACGCGCAACTCCTTGCCCCGCCGGACACGTCTAGCGCCGTCGACGTGTATTTTCCCAAGGCGGCGCCCATCCTCGGCGTGCCCATCGGTCTACCCGGCGCCGGTGAACCGCTGACCAGTGCCGGTGCCGCCGTCGCCGTACCCCGGGGGCCGGCGGCTTCGGCGGGACCCGCCCCGAATGCGCCGACCGTCGCCATCGATCAGCCGACCTCCAACAACCTGCCCAACGTCTACACGAACCAGGCCAACGCCACCGCACCCGGCAAAGGCGTCGGATCGGTCCAGAGCAACAATTCCGACACTCCCTTCACCGTTGAGGTCACCGGTCTCAAGGCGAATTCCGGTGGCCAGGCCGAGTTGCGGCTCGCGCTGACCAACAACGGCAGCGGCACCCTCGACCCCGCCGACCAGTTTACCGATGGCATCGGCGACCTTGCCGGCAGCCGTTCGATCTCGGGGGTTTATCTCGTCGACCCGGCCAGCAAACAGCGTTTCGCCGTGCTGCGTCCGACCGGGACGCAGGTCCGCTGCACCAAGATCGACCCGGTGCTCGGTCCGGGCGAACGGCGGGTGCTCGCCGCGGAGTTCCCGCCCATCCCGGCGACGGTCAAAAGCGTCTACGTTTATTTCCCGCACACGACGCCCATTGCCGATGTGCCGGTCATACCCTGATCGTCGCCGCCGACCCGGACCAACGGATGGGCACCCGGGGCGACGAAATCGCCTGAAATTCTTCCAGGGCCGCCTGGACGGATTCCGGGCGATCCTCGGGCTGGCGGCTGAGCAGCCGCATCACCCATGTGCTCAGGGCGGGCGGCAGATCGTCACGCAACCGGTCGAGCGGCGTCGGCGAACCTGCCAGGTGGCTCGTGATGATTTCGCCCGTGGACGCGCCCCGGAAGGCATCCAGCCCGGAAAGCGCGTAGTAGAAGATGCAGCCAAGCGAGTAAAGCTCGCCCCGCTCGCTGATCGGGTGATGCTCGAACCGCTCAGGCGCGACGAATTCGACCGTGCCCAGGATGATCGGCATCTGGTTGACGGGATCGCCCCGGATGGAGCAGGGTTCCGGTTCATGCACCGGCAGGGCGATGCCGAAATCGACGATCTTGACCTGAAGCGCGTGTGTCGCGCTGTATTTGAGCATGATGTTGCCCGGCTTGAGATCGCGGTGGAACAGACCCGCCTGATGCGCGGCGGCCAATCCTTCGAGCGTCTGCCGGGCGAGCAGGAGAAAATCCGCCAGCGGGAAAGCTCCGCGGGCCACGACGGCATTGAGCGTCTCGCCGCCGACGTGTTCCATGATGAGGAACGGCCCGTGCGCGTCGGTGCCGAAATCGTGGACGGTGACGACGTTGGGATGCTGGACCGAAGCGAGGTAGACCCCCTCGCGCCAGGCCTGTTCGCGCGGAGTGCGCTCCAGATGGAATGACTCCGACAATCGCTTCAGCGCGACGTGACGGCGCAGGCGCGTGTCGAAGGCCAGAAACACTTCCCCCAGACCGCCCTTGCCCAGGCTGCGCTCGATCCGGTAGCGTGGCGGGGCGGTGGTGGGCGAGCGCATGAGCGGTCAGAGGGTCCGGTTTTGCAAGATCCGCCGGACGCATCCTTGCATGAGCAGGACGTGTGCTCGCACCCGTCGCGCGAGGCTGAACTCGCTCGGCGTCTCGAAGGTAAAGACGTGCGGGGCGTGGTGCAGGTACAGAAAAATCGCTTCCGGGTGTAAGGGGACGCGTTCGAGATTGGCGCGGCGCAGGGCCACGCCATCCTTGAACGGGCGTCCGTCGATGCGGCCGCGCGGATCGACGGGCAAAGCGGCCGCGCAACGGGCGAGGAGCGCCCGGCCCCAATCCGGCGCGTGGTCGTGGATTTCGTAGAGATATATCCCCCGCGCGTCGTAATCTTCGTGCAGGTGGATGACGAGATCGAAGTGGCGTCGGGCGACCAGCCGCCTGATTTCCCTGATCGGCGAAAGGTCTGCACGATGAAATAACCGGTTGAGGTCGTGCCCCTTGGAATCCTCACGGCGATTGTTCACGAGGCCCCAGGGATTTAGACAGGGAAAAATCAGCATGGGCAGAGCGGAGCGGTGTCGCGCCAAGGTCGGCAGGTCGGTTTCCGCCCACCGGAGCAACCCCTCGGTGGCGGCGGGTTCGTCGCCGTGAATCCCGGCGGAAGCGTACAGACCGCCGCCCGCCCAGTCGCGCGTGCGCAGGCAGTAGACCGGGTACTCCCCCGCTTGCGCGAAGGCTTCGAGCTTCAACCCGGCTGCGCGGGCCACCTTTCGCCAACGCACAACGAGGTGGCGGTAATCGTGAACGCGGTGCTCGCTCTCGTCGAACCGGGCGCGCTGACTCATGGAACCGGGGTCTCGACGGCCAGTTGATCCAGCAGCTTCGCGTGGATGCCGTCGAAGCCACCGTTGCTGAACACGACGATCATGTCTCCAGGGCGGGCGAGGGTCCTGACGCGTTCGATGATCGCACCCGTGCCATCCTCGTAAAATGCCGATTTGCCGCCGTCGCGGATGGCATCCACGACCGCTTCGGGTTTCAGGCGCTCGGCCTCGGGAATCTGTTCGAGCTTGGCCACGCGCGACAGGATGACGCCGTCGGCGTACTCGAATGCCCCGGCGAGCTGGTCCTGAAACACCGCGCGGCGAGTGGAGTTCGAGCGCGGCTCGAACAGGGCCCAGATTTTGCCGGTCGCGCCGTGCTGCTGGCGCAGGCCGCGCAGGGTTTCATGGATGGCCGTCGGATGATGACCGAAATCGTCCACGACCTTGATGCCATTGACGACCCCCCGCAGTTCCTGGCGGCGGCGCACTCCCGTGAAGCTGAGCAACCCCTGGCGGACGGCGTCGGTCGAGAGATTGTAAAAACGCGCCGCGGCGATGGCCATGGCGCAGTTGCGCACGTTGAACTCACCCATGAGCGGCGTGGTGAACTCTTCGCCGAACAGCCGGAAGGTCGTCGAGTCGGTGCCGTAGTGGATGTCCTGAATCTGTCCCTCATTGGCGGGCGCGGTCAGACCGATGGGCAGGCGGGCGGAAAACGCGCCGGACACCACGTCGGTGCAATGCGCATCATCAGCGTTAAATAGAATCAGCCCGTTGCCCGGCACGATGTTGACCAGCCGCCGGAAGCTCAGCTTGATCTCGTCGATGTCCTTGTAGATGTCGGCGTGGTCGAACTCGATGTTGTTGATGATGAGCAGTTCGGGCAGGTAGTGGACGAACTTGCTGCGTTTGTCGAAAAATGCCGTGTCGTATTCGTCGCCCTCGATCACGTAATAGGGCGAGGCGTTGAACTGCGCGCCCTGGCCGAGATTCTTGGGCAGTCCGCCGATCATGTAGCCGGGCGAGAGACCGGCGGATTGCAGGATCCACGCGAGGAGCGAGGTCGTGGTCGTTTTGCCGTGCGTGCCGGAAACGACCATGTTGTGACGGCCGCGCAGGAAGAAAAATTTGAGCACTTCCGGCAGCGAACAGTAGGGCAGCTTGCCGTTGAGCACCGCTTCCACTTCGGGATTGCCCCGGCGAATCGCGTTGCCGACCACGATGAGTTCCGCGTCGGCGGGCAGGTTCTGCGCTTTGTAGCCCCGGTTGAGCACGATGCCTTTTTCCTCCAAGAACGTGGACATCGGCGGATACACGTCCTCATCCGAGCCGGTCACGGTGTAACCCTGATCGCGCAAAGCGGCGGCGACCGCTCCCATCGCCGTGCCGCAGATACCGATAAAATGGAGGTGCTTGAGATTGGTGAACATGAAAGCCTGTCCCTTCTAGCGGAAGGGGCCGGAAAAGTCAAAAATAGGTAGGGATGGCTCTCCGAGCCACTCCGTGCTTTTCCCTCGTTCTCAAAGGCAACTTGAGAGCGAGAAAAGGCGCGTGACGCTCGCTTTCAGGCCCGCCGGACGCGGCAGATGCTCCAGCCAAGGAGACATGCGACGCCCAAGCCGAGCAGCGCCAAGGTGGACGGCTCGGGGACGATGTTCACCGTCAGAAAGTCCGCGTTGGCACCGCTGCCCCAGGTGTAGGTGTAGCTGCCCGGAGTCGCGCCAAGGTCCGCTAGGGTAGTATTGGCAAACACGGCGGAATCCGCCAGCGGCGCACCGGAAACATAACCTTGTGGTAAATCGAGTTCCAGGTTTTGACCACCCACCAACACCATGTCGCCGGTGCCGCTCGTGGCATTCCTCGGTCCGCCCAAGCCAAAGCTGGCCGGACCTGCAGACATCGTATATGCCGTGTTAGTCACTCCAGTAGCAGGCCCACCGACCAAAATGCCCGCGTTGGGATGGATGTACCCGAAGTCATAGTCGTGGCCTAGATAACTCAACCCACCTAGGCGGATGGTGCCGGTCCCGGTGAGGACGACGTTGGCACCCGTTTGTTGCAGGGTAAAAACGAAGGCGCCACGGGCCGATCCGGTAAACACGGCGAAAGCAGCGAGGCACGAAAGAAAGAGCGTTTTCATGGGATGAGAGGTGGCAACGGCCCTCTGTATGACCTAGCGGCGAACGCGTGCCAACCTCAGGCCGCGTCGGGGGTTTGCGCAAATGTGGCCTAACAGGTAGCAGGCATCCTGCAAAGCGAGATGATCGTGCGGCCCTGAGGGCCGGGGGGCGCGCTAACCGTGCCCTGGCGCGCGGACGGTCCCAAGGTCCAGCGCGGCCTGTCGACGGGCTTTGATCTTAGTGGCGATCTCGCTCACCATCTCGTCAAGTAGCAGCCGCAGGTGGCTGCCGGAACGGAAATCCGCCGGGGCGATGTGCCGCACGCGGTCGGTGTGCGCGCAGAGTTGATAACACTTGCGGAACGCCGCGCGCGTCGGGTCGTCGGGATTGTAGACTGCGATAGCCTGGCCGCCCTGCTTGCGGATGACGTTGAAACACGGGATGTCCGTCGGGCCGTCGCCCACGTAGATCATGTTTTCGAAGGGCACCGGGCGCAGATCGTCGTCCATGTGATCGTTCACGTCCGTCGAGAGATCAAGCAACCCTTTGTTCACGCGAAAGAGGAACTGCGTTTTTTGCGTGTGCGAGATGACGCGTTTGGGAAAGGAGATGCGTCCATCCGAATCCTCCGCGTATTCACAGCCGAACACCGCGCGCACGAACTTGCGCAGGCTGCTGCCGTCGATGACTTCCTTCAGGCCGCTGGAGATGACGTAATACTCAACGTGAATGCCGAGGGCCTCGTCCTCCGAGGTGAGCAAACCCTTGGCGAATTCCTCGAACATCTGCGGCAGGCCGGGATAATAGGTGAGTTTCGCGCCGAGTTCGCGCAGGGTGGCGTTGGAGGGCCGGTCGAAGTCCAGCGTATCCAGGAGGACTTTCATGTAGGCCAGTTCGCTGTCGAAGCCCTGTTCCTTGACGAGTACCGCGCAACGCTTCCAGAATTTGCCCGAGTCGATGCCGAACGCGGGAAAAAGCGCCTCGTCCTGCATGTAGTTGGGGGTAAGCGTCTGGTCGTAGTCGAAGATCAGCGCGATGGTGGTTTGCGAGGTGGCCATGAAAAGTGGGGAATGCTATGGCTGCTCAATCGGCGTGCCGCTCCGTGCTCTTGCAAGCGTCGGCCAGCATGGCGGCGGCGGTGGGAAAGCGAAACGCGTAGCCGAGACGTTGCGCGTGGGCAGGAATGGCGCGCTGGCTGTCCAGGAATAGGCGCGACTGATCCCTCAGCAAGCCCCGCAGCGCGAACGCGGGAACCGGCAGCAGCGCGGGCCGCCCCAACGCCCGGCCCAGGGCACGCGTGAAATCAGCGTTTCGCACGGGCTCGGGGCACACGGCGTTGAACACCCCGGACGGAGCGGGTTGGCCGTCGTCGCCCTCGTGTTCGAGCAGGAAAACCATGAGGCCCGCCACGTCCGCGACGTGGATCGGACTCATCCACTGGCGGCCCGAACCGAGCCGTCCGCCCAGCGCGAGCGCGAACACTCGCCGCAGCAAGGGTAACGCGCCGCCGTCCGGGCCGATCACGAAACCGATGCGCAGCCGCCACACGCGCACGCCGGATTTCTCGGCACCCCGCGCCGCCGCTTCCCACTGTTCCGCGACCTCGGCCAGAAAGCCGCTGCCCGGGCTTTTGGCCTCGTCGAGAATTTCGTCGCCACGGTCACCGTAAATCCCGACGCCGGACGCGCTCAACAGCGCGCGCGGCCCGTTGGGCAGGCGGCCCATCGCCTCGGCGAGCCGGGTCGTCAGCCCGACGCGGCTGGCGAGGATGCGACGGCGTTTGGCGGGCGTCCACGGGCCGAGCAGGCTTTCCCCCGCGAAGTTGACCACGGCGTCCAGACCCCGGAGGTCCGGGGGCTGATCGACGGCCAATCCACGCGTTTCCACGCAACCGGGCACCGGCTTGCCAAGCGAACGCGTGAACCCCACGGCGTCGTGGCCCCGCGTGTGCAGAGCGTGGATAAGATGACGCGCGAGGAATCCGCTCGCGCCCGTGATGCCGACCTTCATTGCGAAAAAACTGGAAGCGGGACGAGTTTAACACGATTCATCCCCGCGGACAGCGGGATTATGTAGACGAAAAGAACGTTGCGCTACGCGCCGGTTTTCGTTCTGTTAGCTGCCCTGACATGCTCACCGCGCCGTCCCTAGACTCCGTCCAAACTTCCGCCATCCTCGTGCGGACGGCGCCGGCGTCCGTCCGCCGGCTGCTCGTCCGGGGAGTGTTGCTGGCTCTCGTTGTTCTGTTGTACCTGGGCGCGAGCGTCGGTCCGGCGTTGTTCGATCAGAACGAGGCGCAGTACGCGGGGGCGGCGCGTGAGATGATGAACCGTCCGCAGGATTATGGTCCGTCCACGCGGGGTCGGCTGGAGCGCGGCCACTGGTTTTTGCCGACCAACGACGGCATTCCCCGGCTCCAGAAACCGCCGCTGGTTTATTGGCTGCTGCTGGGGTCGATGCGGGTTTTCGGCGTCAATGAGTTCGGCGCCCGCCTGCCCAACGCGCTGTTCACGCTGCTGTGGTTCTGGGCCACGTTTCTGCTCGGGCGTCGCATCGCAGGCGAAGCATTCGGCGCGGCGGGGGCGACGGTGCTGGCGACGATGGCGGGGACGTTCATCTTCAGCCATCTCATCGCGCCGGAACCTTTCCTGGCCGCGTTTTTGACGCTGACGTTCTGGTGCTTTCTGGCGGCCTGCCAGCAACCGGCGCGCGCCGGGCGCTGGATATTTCTGGCCTGGCTGTTCATGGGGCTGGGCGTCGCCAGCAAGGGGCTCCACGGGGCGCTGTATCCGTTGGCGGTCGCGGGGCTGCTGGCCTGGCGGCATCCCGAAACGCGCCCCGTCTGGAAGCGATTGTGGCAACCCGCCGGGCCGTTGGTGTTCCTGGCCTTGCTGCTTCCGTGGTACGCGGTCATCGCCATCCGTTTTCCCGGTTTTTTGCACGATCAGTTCATCAACGAGCAACTGGGCCACGTCATCAACCGGCGTTATCCCCCAGACAGCAACCGCGTGCCTTTCCTCGTGTTCTGGCTGGAACACCTGGTGTTCTTCCTGCCGTGGACGTTCTTTATCCCGGCGGCGGTAGCGGGCGCACGGCGGACGGCGTGGGCGGGACCACGCGGGGGATCGGTCGGTCGTGACCTGCCCGTCTGTTGGTTCGGGGTGACGACGGCGACACTGCTTTTCTCGTCGTTGCAGGATTACTACCTGATGACCGCGTGGACGCCGGTTGCCTTCTGGCTGGCGCGGCCCTGGGCGGACGACCTGGCCGAACGCAGGCTGCCGGGTTGGACCCGCTCGCTGCCCGGTTGGTGCCTCGCCGGGATTGGCGCCGCCGTGCTCATGGCGGCGATGTACCTGGGAACGCACGCGGCTGGCGGGCTTTCGGACCGGCTCGCGGCTCCGACGGCGATCCGCGACACCATCGCCGCGACGCTCGCCGGATTTTCCGCTTCGGCGTGGCGTCAACTCCTGCCGCTCGTGTGGTCGACCGGGCTGATTTTTCTCGGCGGCGGCGGACTGCTGATCTGGCTTGCGGCCAGCGGTCGTTGGCGAGCGGTGCTTCCGGCCACGGCGGTGATGATGGTCGGAATCCTGGCCGGGGCGGCGTGCGGTCTCAACGTGCTGGAGGATTACTTCTCGTTGAAAAAAATCGCGCTGACCGCGAACCGGTTGGCCGGTCCGGGCGGCGAGGTGGTGTGTTCGGGGGTGCCGGTGGATAATCCGAGCCTGCTCTTTTACCTGAACCGGGAGATTCATTGGGTGCATGCCCAGCCGTCGGGGGAGTTTGCCTCGCGTGAATTGGGGATCGGTCGCGAATTGTTCCTGAGCGACGGGGAGTTTGCCCGGCGCTGGAGATCGGCGCGGACGGTTCTGCTCGTGACGGAGGCCGACGAAGTTGCGCGGTGGCGAAATGAACTGGAATTGAGCGCGGGCCAGGCCGAACCCGTTGCGCAGAGCGGGACGCGGGTGCTGTTGATCAACCACGCGACTGCCGAGTGATTCCCCTCGTGAGTCGATGGCTCAGTCGAATTTCCGGTGCAGCCACGTGTAGGAGAACCGGTTCCCGGGACAATCGGTCGGCACGGGATTGATCTCCCGGTGCGCCTTGACGATGGACAGCCGCCGATCCACCCGGCCCACGCGCTTGCGCAGGTAGACGATCAACTCATCGAGAGCCGCGTACTGCGCGCGGGTCGGCACGTCGCGGTTGTAATCCCCGACCAGGCAGATCCCGAGCGCGATGTTGTTGAGGTAATCGCTGTGGACGTGCCCGCCGTTGATCTGGCGTTTCCACCGGCTGCCGATCTCGATCTCGCCGTCGCCCGTGCTGGTGCCGTTGCCGATCACGAAGTGGTAAGCCAGTCCGTTGGGCATGTGCCGGGTGTGCAGGTGGTAATAATCGAAGATGCGCGCGTTGCCCTGCCGGGTGCCGCTGTTGTGGACCACGATGTACTTCCAGCGTCCGCCGCGCACCCGCGCGTGGTCGATCTGATCCAGCACCGAACCCGTCAGATAACGGTAGCTCGGGCCGCCGCCGAACAGCCCGAAGAAGAATTTTTTGCGGGGCGGCGGGGTGGGGTAATCCGTGTTTTGCTCGTCACCCTGGGTGCCCGCTTTCTGGACGAGGACCGAATCCTGATTGTCGGTGTCGTCCGGGGCGGGCGTCGGAGTGGACCGGCCCGCGCGTGGTGGGGCCGGGATTGGAGTTGCCGTCGGAGCGGGAGTTTCCGCCGGTTGCACAACGGGAGGCGGGGCCGGGGTAGGCTTGACCGTTGGTCTGCCGGGCGGGGGCGAGGTCGGGGGCAGGGTACGCATTTCCTCGCGCGCTTTGAGGAACGCGTCCCGCCGCTGGCGGGCCTGTTGCTCGAACGACAGACTGGAATCCAACGTCTGCCCATGCAGCGTCAGGACACCTACTACCACGAGCAGACTCAGGGCGGTGACGCGGCGAAAGTCGCAGCCCGGCAGCAGGCGTCGGGTGGCTGGACGGGGCGGGGGGGGCAGCATGGGGACGCTTTCAAACCGCCGGTGCCGGGGCGTGCCCGCCGGTCAGCAGGGGCCGGGAGTGTGCCCAGGGCCGCGAGGGCCACTTGCGCACCAGCACGGCGTTCAGCCGACCTCCCAGCAGGAGCAGCAGACACGTGACCCAGGTCCACGTCAGCAGCACGATCAGGCCGGTTGACGCGGCGTAAGACTCGATGTAACGCGAACTGCGTTCCTGCACATACAAGCCGAAAAGTCCCGTCGCCACCAGCCAACCCACCGAGAAGAAGACCGCCCCCGGCAGTGCTTGCCAGACCGTCTGGTAGACCTCGGGCGTCAACAGGTAAAGGGCCAGCGCGAGCACGATCAGCGCCAGCGCGATGATCGGATATTTCCCCATGCTGACGACATGCTGGAGATTCACGTGCAAGTGGTAGGTCGCTTCGATGGTCGCCGCCATCCGCTCGCCGAAGATGATGGCGATGCTGCTAAAAAGCGTCGTCGCTCCCAGCCAGAAGAGCAGCAGCACGGCGATGATCCAGCGGTTCCACCAGGAACGCTGCGGGTCCTTGATCCCGAGGCAGTGATTGAGCGTCCGCGAGATCGTGTTGATCAAGTTGATCCCCAGGTAAAGCGCCAGGGGAATCAGCAGCAAGGCCAATTTGCTCGTCGCGCCGGTGATGACCAGCGCGACGATTTGCTGCTCGATCACGGGCTTCGAGATTTCCGGCAGAAATCCCTCGAACAGTTCGATGATCTTGTGCAGCAGGTTGGGGTCCGTGCCGAAGAGCGAAAGCAGCACGGAGAGCAGCAAAAAGCCGGGAGCGGCCAGGATGAAAATGAGATCGTAGGCCATCATGGCGGCCAGGCCGGTGGTGTTGTCGACGTAGGCTTCGACCAACCAGCGGCAAATCAGGCGCCAGGACCAGATAAACGTTTTCATCGCGGAGAAAATTACATCAAACGAAATCGGGGTTTGTCTTTCGAGCGTAAAATTGCCGATGCTGGGCTTGTGGCGAATCCCAGAAAAATTTTTGTCTGCTCGGCGGGCTTCGGTGAGGGACACAATACCGCGGCGCGCAATCTTGTCACGGCCCTCAATGAAGTGGGTGCGGGTCGGGTCGAAGCGGAATTTGTCGACATCCTCG
>CAXUHC010000003.1:37815-46392 GCA_964250705.1 uncultured Chthoniobacterales bacterium
CAGTCCGAAGGTGTACGAAGTGCTGCGCAAGGGGTACGTCACCCTGATGAACCGCGCGCCCCGGTTATGGGCGGCAATGTACCGCGTGTTCGATTCTAGGTCGCCGCTGGACTCGGCGGTCGTCAGTCTGCTCGGGGCCGAACGCGACCACCTAGCCGCCCGGCTCGCGAGCGAGCAGCCGGCGGCGGTGGTTTCAACCTATCCGATGTACGGTTACCTGCTCGACCAGATCGCCAAACGCGGCGGTCCGAATGATTTCCTGCGGGTGACGGTGGTGACCGATTCCATCTCCATCAACTCAATCTGGCACCGCTGCGGAAGCGATTTCTTCTGTGTGCCCAACGAGGAAACCGCCGAGGTGATGCGCCGCGCCGGGGTGCCCGCCGGGAAATTGCGGGTGCTGGGATTTCCGGTGGAGCCGCGCTTCGCGGCAACGGAAACGCTGCCGGTGCGTCCCGATCCCGCCGGACCCGAGGGGAGGCGCGTGCTCTATATGATCAACGCCGGGCGGAAAGCCGCGCCGGAAACCGTGCGGCGGCTGCTGGAAATCGAAGACGTCGCGCTGACGGTAACCGTGGGCCGCGACCAGGAGATGCACGCGATGGTCGAGCGCGCGATTGCCGAACGCGGGTCCGCCCGGCATCCCGCGAAGCTGATCGGTTGGACCAAGGAGGTGCCGACGCTGCTGGCCAGCCATCACCTTTTAATCAGCAAGGCGGGTGGCGCGACCACGCAGGAGACAATTGCCGCCGGATGCCCCATGATTATCAGCCAGATTGCGCCGGGCCAGGAGGAGGGCAACGCGCAGCTGCTCATCGATCATCGTGCGGGGGCGCTGGCATTGACACCCGAACGCATCGCGGAAACGGTCAGGAGAGCATTTGCGGGCGATGCAGAAGTTTGCCGGGAATGGACGCAAAACATCGCCCGGCTCCGGCGGCCGGACGCGGCCCGGGACAATGCGCGCTTTATCCTCGCCGAGATTGGCCTCTGATTGGTGAGGCAACCGTCCCGGCTACCACCGGGTCAAGCGCAGACCAAACAGTCCCGGGACAGACGCAGATTCACCGGCGTTCGTCGTGATTCGGCAACCGGGCCGGGTCGCCTTATCAATCAACCCTTCGGGGTGGCCGCAGGTGCCGGTGTGGCGGGCGTCCTGGCAGCCGCGATCTTTTTATTCAGTTCGGGAACTTCCGGCCCCTGAGGGTCCAGGGCAATTGCCTTCTGCCAGCAACCGGTTGCCTTCGTGGCGTCGTTTTGCTTCCAGTACGTATCGCCCAGGTGCACATAAACCGTAGGGTCTTCCGGTTCGGTCTTCTGGATGGCCTTGGTCAATTGGACAGTGGCCTGATCAAGCTGATTCGTCTTGTAGTAATACCAGCCCAGGCTATCGAGATACGCACCGTTGTCGGGATCGACCTCCAACGCCCGTTTGATGAGGTCGCCACCTTCTTCGACGTTGAGGTTGTGGTCCACCCACATGTAACCGAGGTAATTGGACGTGTTGGCAATCAGCCGGGGATCATCCTCCATTCCCAGCGATTTCTTCATCAGCAGCGCGGCCCGGTCGTACAAACCGGCCTGCTCGGCGGTTGCGCCGTACTCGAAATAAAATTGTCCGCTGAGCAGGGAAGGCTGCGTGTTCTGCGCCTCGACTTCGGTCTGCTCAAAAACCGTCAACGATTGCTGGTGCTGCTTGGCGCGTTCCAGAGCGACGGCCAGCAAATACGAGAAGCCCGGCCGGTCGGGAAAATGTTTCCGGGCCTCCCCGAGAATCGCCGCCGCCTTGTCCGGTTGCTTGTGATTGAGCAGCATGAGCGAGATCGTCTCGTAACCCTGGATATCCCCGGGATTGACGAGCAGCGCCTGTTCGTAGTCCTGGGCAGCTTTGGTGTAGTCCCCGGCGTCTTCGTAGATTTTGCCCAGGAGTTCGTAGGCGTGCGGATCGGCGGGATTGACCTTGATGAGTTGCTCCAGCACGAGGGCCGCCTTCGCGGGTTGTTCGGTGGCCAGATAACTACGCGCCAGATTCTCCCGGGAGGAATTCTGACTGGGGTCCAGCTCGACCACCCGCTCGAAAAGCGGGATCGCCTCTTTGAATTGCTTGGTGACCGAATAGAAATTGGCGACCTGCTTGATGGCGTCCACACGGTCGGCCCCGACCACGGCGGCCTTCTGAAAGATGGCGGACGCTTTCTTGAGGTTGTCGCCGAGTTTGTCGGCGTCGGTCAGGAAGGTCTGGATGTAGAGCTTGCCGAGCTGTAGCCAGAAATCGGGGTCCTTGCTGTCCGCCTTGGCGGCGCGTTCCAGTAACGGCGCGACTTTGCCGGACTGGTCAGACGCCTTGTAGAGAATCCGCAGGTAGATGTAACCCAGGATGTTGTTGGGATCGAGTTCCAGCGCGTGGGTAGCAGATTTGAGCGCGAGATCGATCTTGTTCTGATTCGTGAAGTAGATGTAAGCGAGCGCGAGTTCCGGCTCGGCGCGCTTGGGGGCGGCTTTGATCGTATCCTTGAGCAAATTGATCGCCGCCGGGACATCGCCACGCCGCAGGTAGTCCTGCGAGACCACCACGGAAAGATCGACGTTGGCCGGGTCAAGCGCGAGCGATTTGAGAAATTCGTCCGTCTGCGCATCCGTGCCGCCGGATTCTTCCAGAATGAGGCCATGCATGAAACGCGCCACCGCCTCGGCTTTGCGTTCACCGTCCAAGCCAAGAAGAAGATCCTTCGCCGGAGGACGGTACACGTCGTCAAACACCACCGCTGACTCCGGCGCCGGATTCAACGCGTTGCTGGAGTTGGCCGCGCGATGATTTTTCCCGCCTGCTGTGGCGGCAGACGGAGGCGCGCCCGATAAAACAGGCAACTGCGCGGCCAGCAAAAGGCAGACGAGCCCCACGCCGCAACGTGTGCGCGCAATTTCGAAAACGGCGCGGCGACCCGCGTTTTTCCACTGGCAACACGGCTTCAGGCCCATGGCCTTTAACCTAACGCCTAGCTCTTGTAGCGCAACCGCTTCTTGTGGCGGTTTTCCTTCATGCGCTTGCGGCGTTTATGCTTGGAGATTTTTGCTTTCCGACGTTTCTTCAGGGAGCCCATAACAAACTTTGGCCTATAAGTCGTTCTCAGTAAACGACTTTATTCAGCGGGTATTCAATGATGCCTTCAGCGCCGAGCGCTTTGAGTTGTGGAATGATTTCACGAACGACTTTCTCGTCAATGACCGTTTCGACGGCCACCCAACCCGGCTGCGCCAGAGGCGAGACGGTGGGTTCGCGGAGGGAGGGTAAGGTGGAAAGAAGGTTTTGCAACTGGTTTTGCGGGAGGTTCATCTTCAACCCCACTTTATCGCGGGCCGCGAGCGCGCCTTCGAGCAGCAGGACGAGGCACGAGAGCTTTTCCTTCTTCCAGGGGTCCTGCAGCGCGCCGGCGCTGGCGATGAGCTGCGGATAGGATTCCAACAGCGTGGCCACCACGCGCAGGTTGTTGGCCCGCAGGGAGGAGCCAGTCTCGGTGATGTCGACGATGGCGTCTACCAGATCGGGCACTTTGACCTCGGTGGCGCCCCAGGAAAATTCCACCTCCGCCTGAACGCCCTGGCGTTCGAGATAGCGGCGGGTCAGGCCGACGGCCTCGGTGGCGATGCGTTTGCCGGCAAGGTCCTGCACGGTGCGAATCGGCGAAGCGTCCGGCACGGCCAGGACCCAGCGGGTCGGCGCGCTGCTGGTTTTGCTGAAGGGCAGGTCGCAGAGGGTCTCGACCCGCGAGCCGTTTTCCTCGATCCAATCACGTCCGGTCAACCCGGCGTCGAGGAAACCCTGTTCGACGTAGCGGCTGATTTCCTGTGCGCGGAGCAGCCGGATTTGCAGTTCGGGATCATCCACGCTCGGTTTGTAGGAGCGGCTGGCCCCGGAGATCTGGAAGCCCGCCTTGGCGAAAAGGGCAAACGTCGGCTCCTGCAAGCTGCCCGAAGGCAAGCCGAGGCTCAGGACGGGGGCGGGGGAGACGTTGACGGACACGGAAACCGGAAGTTGAGGGTGGGAAAGGTGGCTGTTGGCAGCCGAATGTAAAGGGGCTTTCGATTCTTTTTGCTTTCCTCCTGTGGTCTTCATCCTTCATCCTCGCTTCCGATGTCCTCGCTCAACAAAGAAGTCCTCGCCAGAGCCGCCACTGTCGCCCGGGGGTTGGCAATGGATGCCGTCCACGACAGCAACAGCGGACACCTCGGCCTGCCGCTCGGGTGCGCGGAGATCGGGGCGGTGCTTTTCGGACACGCTCTGAGATATTGCCCGGACCATCCCGAATGGCTCAACCGCGACCGCTTCGTGCTGTCGGCGGGCCACGGCAGCATGTTCCTGTATAGCTGGCTGTTCCTGAGCGGCTACCCGGACATGACGCTGGACGAGATCAAGCGTTTCCGGCAGTTGCACAGCAAGACCCCCGGCCACCCGGAGATGACCCACGCGCCCAGCGGCGTCGAAACGACGACCGGTCCGCTCGGGCAGGGGGTGGGCAACGCGGTCGGCATGGCGCTGAGCGCAAAGATGGCGGCGGCGCGTTTCAACACGAAGGAACACGCGATTTTCGATCATCACATCGTCGTGCTGGCGGGTGACGGGTGCATGCAGGAAGGCGTGGCCATGGAGGCGCTGGAATTCTGCGGGCACCAGCAGCTTGATAACCTGATCCTGATTTATGATGCCAACGCCGTGACGCTCGACGCGATGGCCAAGGTGTCGCAGAGCGAGAACACCGCCGAACGCCTCGACGCCATGGGCTTCGACGTGCAGACCATCGACGGGAACGACATGGACGCGTTCCTCGACGTTTACGACCGCGCCAAACAGGCCGGGAGCGGGAAGCCGCAGGCGATCATCGCCAAAACGCTCATCGGCAAGGGGATTCCCGAAGTCGCGGGCACCCAGAAGGCGCACGGCGAGGGTGGGGCGAAATTCGTGGACGAAGCCCGGAAAGGCCTGGGGCTGCCGGCGGAGCATTATCACGTCTTTCCAGAGGTGACGGATTACTTCGCCAAACGCCGAGCGGAACTGGACGCGGCGCACGACGCGTGGGTCAAGACCTTCGACGCCTGGAAGGCCGCCAACCCGGACAAAGCGAAGGAGCTTGCCGTGTCGAGTGCGTTGAGTCAGCAGATGGCCGCGCAGACCGACAAGAAAACCGCGGACGTGGGTCTGTTGTTCGCCGCGATTCCCGAGTTCCCGGCGGATAGCAAGCTCGCGACCCGTGCCGCCGGTCAGACGGTGTTGCAGCCGTTGTCCAAGATCACGCCGCTGCTGATCGGCGGCAGCGCCGACCTGTACGGCTCGACGCTCAACTACATCGGCGACCTCAAAACGCGCGACGACGATTTTTCGCCCGCGAACCGCACCGGACGCAACATCCCCTTCGGCATCCGCGAACACGGCATGTGCTCGCTGATGAACGGCATCGCCGCGCACGGCATTTTCCGGCCCAGCGGTGCGACGTTTCTGGTCTTCGCGGATTATTGCCGCGCCAGCATCCGGTTGGCGGCCTTGTCGCAACTGCCGGTCATTTACGTTTTCACGCACGACAGCGTGGGCGTCGGCGAGGACGGCCCGACCCACCAGCCGATCGAGACGATCCCGGGGCTGAGGGTGATCCCGAATCTGGACGTGGTGCGCCCTGCCGATCCCGAGGAAACGGCGGGCGCGTGGGTGGCCGCGCTGGAGCGCACCGACGGGCCGACGCTGCTGGCGCTCAGCCGACAAGCCGTGCCGCTGCTGACGGAAATCCCGGTCAAGGAGAGGCGCGAGGGAGTGCTCAAAGGCGGTTACGTGGCGAAAAAAGAAACGGCCGCCCTCGATCTGATTCTCTTGAGCGCAGGCAGTGAACTCCAGCACGCCATGAAGGCCGCCGAAACGCTCGGCGCAGGCACGCGCGTGGTGAGCATTCCGTGCTTCGAGCGGTTCGACCGCCAGCCGCAGGCGTACAGGGATGAGGTGCTGCCGAAGTCCTGCCGCCGCCGGGTGGCCATCGAAGCCACCGTGCCGGTGACCTGGATGGAATACGTCGGGTTGGACGGAGCGGTCATCGGCATCAACCGTTTCGGGATGAGCGCGCCGGGCGGCACTGTGATGAAGGAACTTGGCATCACGGCGGAACACGTCGTCGAAGTCGCCCGGGGATTGAAGTAAATCCGCCGCCTGAATTCCTCGCATGGAACTACCCCGCACCAGCGTCATCATCCGCTGGACCATCGCCGCCGTGGTAGCAGGGGCGGGTAGCTGGTCGCTGATTCTGGCGATGACGCACGAAACCGGCATGGGCGGCGTGTTTCTGAAAAGCATCGCCGGGCTGGCGCTGATGATCACGGCGGCTTTGTTCGCCGGGCCGGAGATCGTGCAGTGGGTGATCTCTCCGATCAACAGCGCCATCGACGCGATCCTGCTGCCGTCGGAAACCATGCGCCCGCCGGTGGACTACAAACTGGCGAGGTTCTACTACGAGCAGATGCGGTACGAGGAAGCCTGCGAGGAATACTTCAAAATCCTGGAATATCACCCACAGGAAGTTGCCGCTTACCTGGAAGGGATCGGAGCAGCAACGGCCGCCGACAAGCCCGACACGGCGCGCAAGTTTTACCGGCTCGGCATGCGCAAGCTCTCGGCCAAGAACGGAGACCGGGAACGGTTGGTGCAAGGGGTGTTCGGGGCACCCCCGGCAGGACTCGAAGCGCAGCCGGAGGAAGTCCTGCCGACCGTTGAGTTGAAAATCCGGGACGAACACGGGCCACTTGCTTGATCGCCGCCCGTTTCAAGTGATGGTCAGGCCGCGCCGGACCAGATTCACCGCGATGGCTGCCAGCAGCAAAGCCACGATCTTCGAGAAGGCGCGCATCGCCCGCAGGCCCAGCAAACGCTCGAACCAGGTGGCCGCCCGCAGGGCGACCAGAACCAACACCAGATTCGTGAGCAGGGCGATGATCGTCATCAGCAGGCCTGCGGTGTCCGTGAGCGACAGAAGAGCGGTCAGCATCGCCGGACCCGCGATGATGGGCATGCCCAGAGGGACGACGCCGAAGTCGGTTTGCGCGTCGGCATTACGCCGGTCGGAATGCAGGATGTCCTGTGCCGCGAGGCCAAAAAGGATCAGGCCGCCGGCGATGCGAAAATCGCGGTCCGTGATGCTCAGCGCATTGAAGATGAACTGGCCAAGGAACAAAAAGCCGACCGCAATGAGCAGGGCAGTGACGACCGCCTCGTTCGCCACGAGGTTGCGGCGTTCGCGCGGGGTCCCTTGCGCCATCCCAAGATAGATCGGCACCAGCCCGATGGGGTCGATGGCGACGAACAGCGGAATAAACGCGACGAGGAAGCTTACGAGCCAGGAGGGCATGGTCCCGCCATCATTCAACCCGCTTGCGCGCGGGCGCAACCGCTGGCGTTTGAGTGACGACCACCCGCGCGAATCGTGACGGCGAGCCGGCCGACAACGAGACGGTGTCGATCACCTTGACCCGTTCCCAGCGGGCGTTGATCGCCGTGACGCTTGCGGTGCCGCCCGTCTGCCAATTGACGGCGCCCGGAGCGAGGCTGGAGGTCCATTGCACCTCGTAACCGATCCCGGATGCACCGGCGGCGGTGCGGCGCACGTATTCGACCGTCAAACGGGTGTCCTTGCCATCCGGCTTTTCCGTGCGGACGAGTGGCAGTCCGCGCACGCCGGTGCCGGTGGTCAAGACCGCTGGTTCCGCGAAGGTCGGGTCGAGGTTGAACGCGAATTCAAGCAAATTGGGGACGCCGTCGTGGTCCGTGTCGGCGTTGGAATCGACCGGAGCTGCGGAGGCGATCTGATCCGGGGCGAAATACAGGGAGAGCCACGCCTGGTAGCTTTCGGGTGCGAGGGCGGCGGCATCCTGTCCGATGACGCTCTGAATCCAACTCAGGCGCGGGGAGACACGCGTGCAGTAAAAGGACAGCGGCACGTTGGCGCCATCGTCAGGGATCTGGACGAAAGTGCCTTGCGCATTTTTCTGGAAATATCCCCGGGCGTCAAAAATTGCGGCGATGATCTGGGTGCTGTCACTCGCGGCTGCGTAAACGTCGTCAACTGAGTAATTGATGGCGGCGAGTTTCCAGAGGCCATCTTCGAGGATGTAGACCCCGCCGCCGGAATCGCCATACGAGAGGTCAGCCTCGTCAGGCACCCCGGGCGAATCGAAGTCGGCGACCAGGTAGGAAGCGCCGTCGAAGGTCGCCGTGCGCGCGACGACGTTGCGGCCCCAGCGTGGCACGCCGTCGTATGGTGCCCAGTCCCACCCGCGCAGCCGGCCCTCCAACCTTCTCTCGGCACCGCGCGGGGTGCCGAGCCCGGTCACCCGCAGTTCCCGCCCGGTTTCGTCGCCGCGCTGATAGAGCGGGGCGTAGTCAGGAAAATCATGATCGACCTGCCAGATTCGCAGGTCGGTCGGCTGGGGGTCGACGTAGGCCGCGGTTGTCAGGTAGGTCTCGCCGTGGAAGACAAACGTATCGCCGACGTTGCCGCCGATGTGGGCGGCGGTGATGAAATAACGCGGCGCAATAGGGGTCCCGAG
>CAXUHC010000003.1:46402-49703 GCA_964250705.1 uncultured Chthoniobacterales bacterium
CGAACCGGCCCTCGTATTGCCAGCCGCTGTTGTCCCCGGGGGTGGAGCTGTTTCGGGCAGGGTCGCCGGAATCGAGCAGGATGATCCCGAAAGCCGATTGCATCAGCGCGAAGATAAGGGCGCACACGAGCGCGAAGCGAGGCAGCGGCATACCCGCCAAAACTAGCAGGAAACTTACCACTGCCAAAGCGATTCCCTCGCGATTCCCCCGGCGAGCAATCCGGGTCGGGAACCAGCAGTTCAAGAAAGCGCCTGGTCGCTTTCCAACCCATTTTATCCTGCTAAGCTAGGCCGAAACGCCGTTGACATCAGCGCGATTGATTGCGCCGCTGCGCCTGGCGACTTGCCTCATGCGTTCCATCAGTGCTTACCTCGGCTTTGGTTTATTGGTCTCAGAACTCGGGTTGGCCCTCTGGCGACGGTCCGCGAAAACTACCGCCAGCCGGAAGTTGGATGCGGGTTCGATACGCGTTCTTTGGATCGTGATCATGACAGCCATCTCCCTGGGGACCTGGCTGGCGCTGGTGGGCATTGGCCCGCGCCTGCCGTTCCGAGAGATGGCAAGTGCCGTCGGCCTGGGAGCCTTTGTGACCGGCACCTTGCTGCGCTGGTGGGCAATTTTCCACCTGGGACGATTTTTTACCGTCGATGTGGCGGTGGCAACTGACCACCGCGTGGTGGACACCGGACCTTACCGCCTGATCCGGCACCCATCGTACACCGGGTTGCTCCTGCAATTTGCCGGTGTGGCCGTCGCGCTTGGCAACGGGCTAAGCCTCGCCGTCATCCTGCTGCCGATTGCGGGAGCAATCCTCTACCGCATTCGGGTGGAGGAAACCGCTTTACGCAGCAGTTTGGGAGAGCCCTATCTGAACTACATGCAGCGCACCAGACGCCTCGTTCCGTGGCTTTATTAGGACGCTACGGAGAGGGATTATCTCATGCCACGCACGGTAACCCCCGGCACGTTGCGCAGAGAGTCACCCACGTTGTTCTTACTTTGCAGGCGGATATCGTTTTGATCGTAAATGAACTCGTTGTCGCGCGAATCCGTGGAGTAACCACGGCGATTGTAACGTTCGGGCAGAGCGCTGCCGGTGCGCACGCGGTATTCGGGGCCGTTCGCTCCGCCGACGCGCTGGCCCTTGGTTTCCTGCGAGTGCCGGTCGTCGCGGGTCGGGATCAGGTGGCCGCCGCTCGTCGTCCGGGCAGCTTCCTGACGATGACGACGATGATGCTTCGTTTTAGAAGTATCGTCTGCCCGTAAGTTCGTGGCTCCGGCCAGCAAGGCCGCGCCCGCGCAAAGAAACGTCGTCGTCCGTCGAAAGATCATTTTCATAGGTGCAAATCGTCAGGTTTCTGTCCCTCGTACCATAGCACGTTGGCAGGAGATTTCCCGGTGCATTCTCCAACGACGCGAACCGTGGCAGGACCGGTTCTGAAATTCGAGCGTACCGCCCGCGAGAGTGAACCACCCGGTCAGAATCCCATGCCGGGCAGCCCCATCCCTCCGAGTCCAGCGGTCAGCTTACCCATCTCGGCCTCGGCCATTTTCTTGCCGTCCTCAATGGCCTGCTTCACCCCGAGCAAGACGAGGTCTTCGAGCATTTCCACGTCTTCCGGGTCCACGACTTCCTTGGAAATCTTGATGCTGACCACGTCGCCCGCGCCGGTGGCAACGACGGTGACCTTGCCGCCGCCAACCGAGGACGTCACGGTTTTCTCGGCGAGTTCAGCCTGCATTTTGACGGCGTCAGACTGCATCTTCTGCGCCTGTTTGAGCATTTTATTGAGGTTCATGGTCGGAGAGAATTCGGTTGCTGCGGAAGGGGTCAGGCGGGGCTATTCACGGATCGGATTTCGCCCTCGAAGATTTTCAACGCCTTTTGAATGAGGGGATCGTTCTTGAAAGATTCGGCGGGGTCTGCGGGTGGCTCGTCCGCCTCGGCAGGCGGTTTACGGGTGGCGGGCATCGTGGCGGTTTCGACGGGGCGGTCGTGCGAGGAATGCTGACCGTTGGCCGCCGTTCCGCCGCCGTCGGAATCAATCATTTCCAGTTTCAAGCCAACCGGCCGTCCCGCCAGCTTGGCGAGCACACCTTCGAGGAATTTGTGGGTATTGGGTTTGCCAAGCGATTCGACGAACATCTTCTGTTCAGGCGGAAAGCCGACGCGCAGTTGGTCGCTTTCCAAACCAAGCAACTGGCCGGGCAGCAACCAGGCGTTGATCAGCGGACGCTGGGCTTTGATTTCGCGGATCAGATCGTTCCACAGTTTCGAGGCATCGAGCGTACTGGATGGTGTCGGCGCGGGGGGAGGAGCCGGCGTTTTCGCGGAGGCTGCTGCCGCCGGGGGCTGCACGGATTGGGCAGACGGCGTCGGCGGGGTGGCCTGCGCAGGCCCCGCCATGGATTTCTTGAAGGCCGCGAAGTCCATGCGCGGGGCCTCCGCCGCCCGGGACTCACGGCGGGGTTCGGCCTCCCGCGTGGGCGGGGCAGGGGAGGTGGTGGGTCCTGCGCTGTCGGCTGCCGGGCTGCCTTCACGCAGGGCGGTGAGGGCGTCGATGACCTCGGTCAGCGTGTTCTGGCCGAGGCTTTGGATGGCTTTGATCAGCGCGATCTCGAAGTGCAGCTTTTTATTTGGCGCCCACTTCATGCGATTCTCAGCAGCGGCGAAACCGTCGATGAGTTCGAGCAGCCGCTCCGTGCCCACGAGCGCGGATTGCATCTGGAAAGTGTCGGCCACCCCGCCAACCTCTGCTTGGGCGCTGTCAGGATTGACCTGAAACACGAGCAGGTTGCGCAGGTGGGAAATCAGTTCGCTCATCAAGCGCATGAGGTCTTTGCCCGCCTCGGATTGCTCGTCCAGCACGGCGAGCGTCGCGGGGGTGTCGCGGTTGAGCAGGCCGCTGGCGAGCCGGGCGACGGTTTCCGGCGCGGTGAAGCCGAAGATGCCCAGCACGTCGTCGAGCGCGATGGTGTTGCCGCAGAACGCCACGAGTTGGTCGAGCATGGATTCCGCGTCGCGCAGCCCGCCTTCCGCCCCCCGGGCCACGGCGTCGGCCGCGTCCGGGGCAAGGGTAATTTTTTCGTTTTCGGCGATGGTCTGCAAATGCGCCGCGATGAGCGGCGCGGGGATGCGCCGCAGATCGAACCGCTGGCAACGGCTCAGGATCGTCGGGAGAACCTTTTGGACCTCGGTGGTGGCGAAGATAAATTTGACGTGCTCGGGCGGTTCTTCGAGCGTTTTGAGCAGCGCGTTGAAGGCGGCGGAGGTCAGCATGTGGACCTCGTCGATGATGT
>CAXUHC010000004.1:0-1297 GCA_964250705.1 uncultured Chthoniobacterales bacterium
GCCGGAACCGGCCAGAAGCTTTCTCCATGCAGCTACCAGTTGAAATCTCCTACCGCGGGGTCGACAAGACCGAAGAAATCGAAACGCTGGTGCGGGACAAAGCTTCCCGCCTGGACAAGTTCTGCGACCACATCAACCGATGCGATGTCATCATCGAGCAGCCCAACCACGGTCAGCATTCCGGCAGCCCATACCGGGTCCGCATCGACGTGACCGCTTCCCCGAATCACGAACTCGTCGCGGACGAGAAGCCCACCAAACACGAGATGCACGAGCCGCTGGGCAAAGTCATCAACGACGCCTTCAAAAACATGGAGCGTCAATTGAAGGAACTCACGGATCGGCAGCACAACAAGGTGAAGCACCACGGCGGGCAACCTAGCGCGGCGGAGGTCGGCGCGAACAGCTTGACCGCTCAGGAATAAAAATCCGTGTCGGTTTTCGTCAAGGCAGTGCCGCCGCCTCTTTGACGGGCGGCGGCTCGCTGAGGATAATCTCCTCCTCCGGCGGCACCTCGCCCGCCGCTTCCAGCCCGAAACGCTTCGCCACGTCGGGCGCGTACCGCAGCAGATCGTTGCGCAGCCGCCGCACGGCCAGGTCTTTCACCTTGGCTTCCACCATGATGTCGAACTCCGCTCCGGGCGGCATCCGGTTCATCAGGTCCACGAAGGCAAACGGATCGACGTAATCGGCGTGGCCCGTCCACACCGGCGGCACGGCGACGATCTCGTTTTTTTTCGTCTTTTTGTTCTTCCGCTTCAGTTCGCGCATCTGCGTGCGCGGCGAGGAAACGTGCGTCTTGGGCCGCACCCCCCGGGGCCAGCTCGCCAGGAATTTGCGCGCGGTGTCCGCCAGATCGAGCCGCTCCGGGTTGTTGCAACAGAAGTGGTGCGAATCGAACACCAACGGCACGCCCGTGCGCCCGTGCAGTTCCAGCACGTTGGCGGCGCTGTAAGAGATGTCGTCGTTTTCGAGCACCAGCCGACGCTTCGAGGCTTCGGGGAGTGCTTTGTAGCTGGCTTCCCACCGGTCCATCGCCGACGCTTTGTCCCCGTAGACGCCGCCGACGTGCACGACCACGCAACCCTCCGGTCCGGCCTCCATCGTGTCGAGGATCGTGGCCTGGCTTTCGATGTCCAGCACGCTCTTGCGGTTCAGTTCCGGGTCGGGGCTGTTGAGGATCGTGTATTGCGACGGATGGAACGATAACCGCAGTCCCTGGCCGAGCGCCTTGCGCCCCAGCGCGACCAGCTCCGTCTTCGCCTCGCGCACTTGATGGTGAAACTGCGGCATGTCC
>CAXUHC010000004.1:1307-9208 GCA_964250705.1 uncultured Chthoniobacterales bacterium
TGGGTCACGTACGGCGCGACGTCCGACGACATCCGGTACATGTCGATGCGCTGCTTTGCCAGGTAGGAAAAAACCGCGTCCAGATATTCGATGGATTTGAGCAGGTGGGGGCTGTTCTGCCAGCGGCGGGTGTCGTTGCTCTTGAGACCGGGCTGGCCGAGCACGAGCACGGCAAAACCCAGCCGGGAAAGCGCGGGAAGTTCAGGAGGATTCATCGGTTTATAAAACGGCGTTTTCTTCCACGAGCATGTCCGGCCCGAACCCCAGTTCGCGCGCGAACACGTTCCACACCGGCACCGGCAGCGCGCCGCCGCCCGCCTGGTCGTGCCCCTGCCCGTACGAACGCGAATCCGCGCCGTCGGGCCGGTGTTCCCGGAAAAAATCGAGCAGGTTGAGACCCTTGCCGCAGCGGGCGCTGAAATGCACCCACCCGGGCCGGTAACCCGTGTTCACGCCCATGACGATGAATTTGGGCAGCCGGGTTTTCCAGATTTGCGCGACGAGCGGATGCACCTGGCAGGGCGTGTGGATACGGATGGCGGCCGCGATCCCGGCGAATTTCGGCGCGGCCTTTTTTGCCTCGTGGTACGCCGCGTTGACCTCCTCCTTGTCCCGGCGCAGCGCGGCGGCCTCGGGCCGGTCACCGGCGGAAATCTCGCGCGGACCCGACACGCCCAGCAGCAGCGCCAGCGCACCCGAGGCGTCGCCGGTTGCCGAGCGGCGCGGCGCGTTGAGCAGGGTCGTCGCGTCGCGCAACACCCCCGCGCCGTACTTTTTCTTGGCGGGCGCCAGCACCGCAAACGGCGCTTTGTCGCCCAGGTCGCCGAGCACGCTGATCGCCGCGATCCAATCCAGGTCGCCCACGTCGATTCCGGCCAGGCCCTCGACGCAGGCCAGCGCGAGCAGGCCGGACGTGGGCGTCGGCTCGAGCCCGTACCCCGTGACGACGTGCGTTTCCGTGTTCGGCGGTAGCCCCGAAGGCCGGTGGTGGTCGATGAAGAATGTCGGTCCATCCGTCCAGACCGGCTCGGCGCGCACGCCCAGATCGCCGACGATCAACGCCGCCGGACGCCGCCCCGCCAGCAGCGCCGCCGTTTCGTCCGACCAGGCGCTGCCGCCCTTGCCGGTGGCGGCGGTTGCCACCGCCAGGCCCGCCCGGCGCAAAGCGAGGGTCAAAATCGCCCCCGTCGTCAGCCCGTCGGCATCGCTGTGGCAGAGCACAAAAATCCCACCCGCCAAACCTCTCGCCGCCGCGACGAACCGCGCGAACTTCTCCCGGCTGCCGACCACGAAATCCCCCGGCAAATCGGCGGTGGCGGGCGTCGGACCGGTAGTCATGCCATCACGTACGTTTTTCGCCTCGAAAACGATGCCTCCGGCCACTAGGCACCCTGATCATGGTACAGTTTGACTTTCCGGCTGTGGCCACGGCGCTCTGTCGCCGTGTCTGCCGGAGAGGGCGAGGCGCGCAACGCACGGCGACAGAGCGCCGTGGTCACAGCCGGAGAAAACAACCGCCAAACCGTACCATTACCTGCACCCTTGTTTCCAAGGGGATTGTGTTGCACTGTGCCAGCTTGACGGTTCCCCGCCCCGCCACGCCGGACGACCTGCCCGCCGTGGCCGTTCTCATCGCCCGGCTCAACGCCGATCCCGCCACCCAATCGCTGCACTGCCCCACCGGCGCGCCCCGCCGGATTCGCGCGGGTCTGGAGCAACCGGACAGCTTCCCCGCCGGGTGGTCGCGTTCCTTCGTGCTCGCCACCGATCCCGCGGGCGAACTCCGCGCCGCCCTCGGCTGCCAATTCGATCCCGGCCGCACGGTCGGCTGGCTCTGGGGACCGTGGCTGCCCGACGCCAGAGACTGGCCCGTTCTCGGCCCCGCCCTGCTCACGGGGCTGCTCGACCGGCTGCCCGCTTCCGTCCGCCGGATCGACGCCTTTCTCCACACCGCGAACCACGCCGGTCTGCGCTTCCTGCAATCCCGCGGTTTTGCCCCCGGTCCGGTCACGCACATCTACGTGGCGCCCCGCGCGGGTCGGGCTGCCGCCGAAACCCCGCCCTGCCCCGAACTCCGCGCCGCGCACGAGGTCGCCTTCGCGCGCCTGCACGCCGACACCTTCCCGGCCAGCGGCAGCGCGCCCGCCGAAATCCTGCTCGCCGGGCGCGACGAGGAACACGTCATCTTCGCCGCGACCGACGGCCTGCGGCTACTCGGCTCGGTGTGCGTGTCGGTCAACCACGCGCCGCTCGAAGGGTTCATAGACTACCTCGCCGTCAAACCCGCCCTGCGCGGCAAGGGCATCGGCACCCGCCTGCTCCGGACCGCGCTCCGTTGGATTTTCGACGACCGCCGGCTGCCGCAGGCCGCCCTCACCGTCAGCGACTGGCGTCACGGCGCGCGGCGTCTCTACGAACGAGCCGGCTTCTCGCTGCAAGCCAGCGGGATCGCCGCCCGGCTAAAGACGCGCCGCTGACGACCGCGCGATCCCGCGCCTCCGGCAGTTTCGACCCGATCCGTCCCCGCGCCGGTCGCGCTCCGGTTCCACCGCGCCCGCATGGGACGCCGTCGGACAAGGTTGTCACCCCGTTCTCCGTCGTTGACAACCACCCCTATTTACAGGTCTCATGTTCATGAACATGGCTGCTTCTCCCGAGGACGTTTTTCAGCGGCACCAGCGACAGGTCCACCTGGATTTTCACACCTCTCCGCTCATCCCCGACGTGGCGAGCGAGTTCGACGCCGAGGCCTTTGCCCGCACGCTGGCCGAGGCTCACGTCAACAGCGTGACGCTCACCGCCAAGTGTCACCACGGCATGTGTTATTTCCCGACGCCGACCGGCCGCCAGCACCCCGCGCTCCGGGGCCGCGATCTGCTCGGCGAGCAGCTTGCCGCGCTCCATCGTCACGGCCTGCGCGCGCCGATCTACACCACGATAGGCTGGGAGGAAGACGCCGCCGCCCGTCACCCGGCATGGCGTCAGTGCCTCCCGGACGGCTCCCATGCCGTCTCCCGACCCCACGGCCCGTGGCGGTACCTCAACTTCCTGCATCCTGATTACCAGGACTACGTCGAGACCCACCTGCGCGAAATCTGCGCTCGCTACGGCGCCGAGGTGGACGGCTTCTTTCTCGACATCGTCTCCTTTGCCCCCGACGCCTGCTGGAGCGAAACGAGCGTCCGTTTCCGCGACAAACTCGGCCTCGCCGCCGATGATCCCGCCACGCCCGCGCGTTTCCAGGCCGCCGCGCAAGAGGCGTTCGCGCGGCGCTTCACCACGCTCCTGCACGACATCGCGCCGCCCGCGGCGACCGTTTTCTACAACGCGGCGTCCGAACTTTCCGTGGACAGCACCGTCGGCCCCCGGCGGCGTTACGGGCTGATGACCCACGCCGAGATCGAATCCCTGCCTTCCGGCAAATGGGGTTACCAGCACTTCCCCCGCGTGGCGCGGGCGATTGGCAACTGGGGCAAACCGTGGCTGGGCATGACGGGCCGCTTCCAACGGGGCTGGGGCGACTTCGGCGGCCTCAAGCCGCTCGCCGCGCTGGAATACGAGTGTTTCCGTTCTCAGGCGCTCGGCGGCGCCAACTCGGTCGGCGACCAGCTCCCGCCGCGCGGCGCGCTGGAACCCGACGCCTACCGCCTCATCGGGCAGGTCTACGCCCAATGCGCCGCCGCCGAGTCGTTTTACGCCGGCAGCGTGGCGAGCCCGCAGTTCGGCAGCCTGTGCGCGGGCTATCCTGGCCTCGACCCGCACGAGACCGCCGCCAGCGACGAGGGCGCCATGCTCATGGCTGCCGACCAGCACCGCGAGGTCGCCATGATCGACGAACGCGCCGACCTTTCCGCGTTTGAACTGGTCCAGCTCCCGGACACGGTGGTCGTCACCCCGTTGCTGCGGGCGAAGCTGCGCGATTATTACCTGCGGGGCGGACGGCTCCTGCTCTCCTACCGTTCCGGTTTCGACGCCGCCGGGGATTGGGCGCTGGATTTTCTGCCGCTCAGCATCCGCGACCACGGCGCGGACGTGCGGCGGTTCCCGACCTACTGGCGCACCAGCGCGGACTCCGAACTGTACCCGGCGGTAGGCGACACGGACCGCGTCTGTTACATGGCGGGCGTCGAGGTGGAGGCAGGCGTCGGCGCGCGCGTGCTCGTCGAGCGGGTGCTGCCGTATTTTCAGCGCACGCCGGAGCGTTTTTCCTCGCATTCCCAGGTTCCGGCCCAGGCCGTATCCGACCCTTCCCCGGCCATCGTCAGAGGCGAACGCTTCGTCTATTTCGCCGACCCGATCTTCCGCGAGTTCCGGCAGGCGGGCAACCTGATGATGCGCGACGCCTGGCACTTGGCGATGAACGCGCTCATCGACGCGCCGCCCTACGGCGACGGGCTGCCCAAGACGATTCTGAGCGTCCCCCGGCGGCGTGGCGACGATCTCATCCTGACCTTGCTGCACTACATCCCTACGCGCAAAGCCCGGGAGATCGACCTGATCGAAGAACGCTCCGGCTTCGCGGGCGAGCAACTCCGGCTCCCCGCCCGCGTGACGAGCGCCCGCCTCTTCAACGGCCCCGCCTTGGAACGCGCCGCCGACGGCACGTTCCTCCTGCCCGTAGCCAAAGGCCGCCTGCTGGTCGAGGTGCCGGAATTTTACGGCGGTTAGGCCGCCCGCCGCCGACGAAAAACCACGCACGCCATTCCCGGCCAGTGCGAGCGAGTCACACGAACGCCTCGGCCACCGTGTCCGCCAGCAACCGCCCCTTGCGCGTGAGCAATACCCGCGCGGCTGCCGTCGTTTCCAGTAAACCCAACGCCTCGAATTCCGCCACCTGCTCGGGCCATGCTCGGAGCGTTTCCGCGGCGACGCCCCGGTTGGTCCGCAGGCCGAACGCGATGCTCTCCGCGCGCCGCATCGTCGGCGGCACGTTTTCCTGAAAATCCGCCGCCGATTCGCCGTGGTGGATGCGTTCGTTGTAGGCCGCCGTGTCCCGCACGTTCGCCCACCGCCGCTCGCCCACCGTCGAAAATGCGCTCGGCCCCAATCCGAGGTAATCCGCTCCCTGCCAGTACGCGAGGTTGTGCGCGCACTCGCGCCCGGGCCGCGCGAAGTTGGAAATCTCGTAGGGCTCGTACCCCGCCGTTGCGAACGTGTCCGCCGTCTGCTCGAACAACCGGGCGTCGGCCTCGTTGTCCTGCCGCAGTTCGCCCGACACGAACCGCCGGAAGAACTCGGTGTCCTCCTCGTAGGTGAGATTGTATGCGCTGATATGTTCCGGCCCGAGCGCCACCGTCGCCGCCATCGACCGCTGCCACTGCCCGGGCGTCTGCGTCGGGACCCCGAAAATCAGGTCGAGATTCACGTTGGTAAAACCCGCCTCGCGCAAGATCTCGTACGACCGCCGCGCCTGCTCCGCGCTGTGGACCCGTCCCAGCACCGCCAGGAGCTGCGGCTCCCACGACTGCACGCCCATGCTGATCCGGTTGACCCCGAGCGACCGCAACAGGCTCGCCTTTTCCAGCGAAACGGTCGCCGGGTTCATTTCGAGGGTCCATTCGGTGAGCGCGCTCAGGTCCAGCCGGTCGCGCAGGCCGGTGAGCAGGTATGCGAGCTGCGGGGTGGACAGCGCGCTGGGCGTGCCCCCGCCGAAGAAGATCGTCCGCGGACGCAGCGGCGGCAGCACGCGCTGTTGCGCATCGAGTTCGCGCAGCAGGGCGTCGAGAAACCGGGCCGTCTTGTTGCGGTCCGACGTTTCCTTGTAGAACGAGCAGTAGGGACAAATCTTCGGGCAAAACGGGATGTGAACGTAAAGGTGCGACACCTCGTCCAACGCCCTTGGCGCCTCGACCGATGACAAGTTTTGACAGTTTCCCTCTAGTGCGAAGGCTGCTTCGCCGTTACATACTCCGTGTGTCACTTTGGAAAGACATACGCCAAAAGGCGGAATTGTCCGCAGATTCCGCAGATTTTCGCAGATTGGGGACGGAGGAAACCACCCGGTTCTGGTCCCTTTCCCGATCTGCGAAAATCTGCGGAATCTGCGGACACCTTCTGCTTCTCATGTTCGCCGGGACGCTCCCCGCCCAATCCGCCGACCCCGGCACCCCCCTGGCCAACGCCGCCGCCGCGGCGCAGGCTAGACCGGAACCCACGCCCGCTCTCCAGACCCCCCAGGCCCCTGCGCGTTCGACGGTTTGGTCGGTCCACGAACCTTCGGCCATCTCGGAATTCACCGTCAATGCGGGCCGGGTGCGCGGGATGGTTGACCGCCTGGTCCTGGGCGTGACCGGCAAGGAAAGCGTCGCCGCCGGTTGGCGCAGCCTCGTGGAACCGCGCGACGTGGTCGGCATCAAGATCAGCGCGGCGGGCCAGGGGTCCGGCGCGACCCATCGCGCGGTGATCGAGGCGATCATCGACGGCCTGCGCGCCGCCGGGGTGCCTGCCAACAACATCATCGTCTGGGACCGCGACGCCGACGACCTGCGCGCCGCCGGGTACCTCACCAGGGATGGCCGCCCGACGCTGCCGTGCCAGGTCCTCGCCATCGCGCCGCGCTACGGCTACGACTCGAAGGAGGTCTACACCGCGCCCGTGCTCGGAAAACTCATCTGGGGCGACCTTCTTTTTCGCGGCAACCCCATCGACGCCGACCTGTCCCTGCATGCCGACACTCCGGCCTTCGCGTACAACTCCTTGCAGGCCCAGCCCTCGCCGGTCGTCGAAGACAGCGCGCGCTCCCGCAACGCCGCCGCGCTGGCCAAGGAAAACCTCAGCAGCACGAGCCACTACTGCACGATTCTTTCGCGCAAGGTCACCAAGATCGTCAACGTGCCGGTGTTCTGCGACAGTTACTATGCGGGGATCGGCGGCGCGCTTTACAACGTGACCATCCCCAACGTCGACAATTGGCGGCGGCTCGTCGGCCCGCCGCGTTACGGCGTCTCGGCGATTCCCGAGCTTTACAGCGACCCGCAGCTCGGCGGCAAGATCGTCCTCAACATCACCGACGGCCTGATCGCGCAGATCGCCGGCGGCCCCGATTTCCAGCCGCTCTACACCCGGCACCTCGCGACGCTTTACGCCAGCCGCGACGCCGTCGCTCTCGACGCCGTGGCCCTGCGTTTGCTGGAAGGGTGGCGTGCCCAATCGCATCTGCCTGCCTTGACGGAAGCCGCCGCGCACGTCAAAACCGCCGCCGACATCGGCCTCGGGAACTACGCGGCGGAAAAAATCGACCTGCGCGCGCTCGAACCCTGAGCGATAGAGGACCCCTTTGCATTATGGAGATAGACGACTCGAATTCCCAACCCAAGCCGCCCGGAGGCGGGGAAAGTTTCTCACCGGGAGACGCGTCTTCCTCACGTCCCCCGCGCCGCGCCCGTACTGGCGGACGTTCCGGCGACGGCGACCGGCCCGCAGGCCGTAGCGGCGGCGGCGGCGGTGGCGAACGCGGGCCGAGAGGAAGTTCCGACGACCGGCGAGGTGGGAATGACCGGCGTCGCAGCGGCAGCAATGGCGGCGGCGAGCGAAGCGAACGCGGCGGTGGCCGGGGCGACCGGCGGGACGGTCCTCGGTCCGGTCCGAGACGGGACGACGAGAAACCCGCTCCCAGACCCGCGGCGGCTCCCCCAGCCACCGGTTCCGGTTCGCCGCTGGAAGCGTTGGGCGGTGATTTCCTGGCGTCGGTGTCGCGTTCCTTCTCGATCACGATCCACCTGCTCCCTGATCCGTTGCGCGAACCGATCACCCTGGGCTACCTGCTCGCCCGGGCGATGGATACCGTTGCCGACACGCCGGGCGTGGTCCCCGGCACTCGGCTCGAACACCTGCGCGCCCTGCTGGACATGATCAAGTACGGCCCGGACCCCGAAATCCTCAAGCCGCTCCAGCGCGACCTC
>CAXUHC010000004.1:9218-22930 GCA_964250705.1 uncultured Chthoniobacterales bacterium
GAGGGCGAGCGCGATCTCCTCAAAAATCTCGACCGTTGCCTGGCATGGCTCGAAGCCCAGCCCGCCGAGGACCGCTGGGATTTGCGCCGCACGTTGGCCCGTATCGGCCGCGGCCAGGAATTGGACCTCCTGCGTTTCGGCGAGGGCACCGAGGCCGAGCCCAAGCCCCTCGCCACCGAAGCGGAACTCGACGAATACACGTACTTCGTGGCCGGCTGCGTGGGCGAACTCTGGACGCGCCTTTGCCAGCGGCACCTGCCCACCGGGTGGTCGAAGCGCGACGAAAGCACGATGCTCGCGCTCGGCAAGCGTTTCGGCCAGGGCTTGCAGACCGTCAACATCCTGCGCGACCTGCCTGAAGACCTGTCCAACGGACGCTGCTATCTCCCCACCGATCTGCTCGCGCAACACGGCCTGGAAGTCGCCGATCTGGCAACATCCCCGCAGCGCGCCCGCCCGTTGATCGACCAACTACGCCAGCAAGCACTGGCTCACCTCGACGCCGCCTGGGACTACGTGCAGGCGCTCACCCCGCGCAAGCTGCGTTACGCCTGTGCCCTGCCGGTGCTCATCGGCCTGGAAACGCTCGGCCTGCTGGCAAAAACCTCGCCCTTGGAAACCGACGAACGCCTGAAAATCTCACGCGGTTCGGTCAAATCGCTGATGGCCTCCGCCTCCTTCGGCACCTTGGTCTCACCCTGGATGACCCGTCTGCATAGCAAACTGCGCAAGCAAGCTCTTGCCAGCAAATGATTCCGTGCGAACCTCGCACGCTCGTTAACGCGGCAGGCCTACGAAAAGAATTTTGCGCTTCCTATTGGCGGTTGGCGAACTTGCTGCTACACAGATGCGATGGACGGGGCAATTTCTCGGGTGTAGATTCCTTACCCCATGACCTCTACGTTTTTCCATATGGAACCACTTCAAGCCGAACTTGTGACCTATCGGACGCGTTTACCAGAATTGCTCAAGGAAAGCGGTAAGTTCGTGGTGATCCGAGGTGATGAGATCCTTGGAACTTACACAGCGTACGAGGACGCTTTGGCAGCAGGATACAAGGCCTACAAGCTGGAACCATTTTTGGTGAAAAAAGTAGCAGCTTTTGAGCCGGTGAATTTTTCCAGCCGCATGCATAAAGCTGCCGCCTGATGCCTCATTTCACTCTGGCAACGGAGCCGGGCGTAGGGCCACTGTTGAGTGTTCTCGTCGGTCCTAGTGTCCCCAAAATCAAAGCTTTGCAGCAGTCTGGTATTGCGCCGCCGCCGCCAATAATGATGCGCTTTTTGATCGACACCGGTGCTTCCCATACCTGTGTCGATCAGAATTCCATCGCCCCTTTGAGTTTGATACCGACTGGATCAGTTTCGGTACACACGCCTTCGACGGGTGCAAACCCTGTCGAACAATTTTTGTATGATGTGTCCATATATATTCATCACGACGAAAGCCCTAAACTTTTGAGTGTGATGCCTGTCTGTGCTGCAGATTTTTCCGGTCAGCCGATAGACGGCCTGCTTGGCCGGGATTTTCTGCGCTCGTGTTTGTTTGTTTACGACGGCGTGGCCCAGACCCACTCCATCGCTTTCTAGTCCTCTTTGTTGCCTCGCACGGGCTGGCCTCACCGCGAAATATCCGCCTGGCTCAGCAGCATGAACCCGTCGCCCATCAGCACGGACGACGCGCACTCGTGATCCTCGACGTGCATCGCCAGCGCCGCCCGGCGGTTGGGCCGGGTCAACAGCGGATAGCTGAAGAAAATGTTCACCTCCGCCGCAAGGAGCGACGCCAGTAACCGCCCCAGGTCCGTCTCGACCTCCTCCATCTCGACCACCACCATCTCGCACACCCCGAACGGAATCTCGTTCTCCTTGAACAGCGTCTCGACGATCTCCGGGTCGCTCACGATCAACCGCACAATCGACGAATCCGTCGAATCCTGCACGCTCAGCCCGATCACGTCGACCGTGTGCACTCGCAACAAGCGCACCACTTCCAGCAGCGCGCCGGTTTTGTTTTTCAGGAACACGGAGAATTGCTTCACGCGCGGCCCGTCGAATTTCTGCGCGGTTTCGAGATTGATCGTTTCCAAAGCCATAATGATTCTTTGTCGGAAAAACTTGTCGCCGTGCTCGCTGCCCTGCCGCCACGTCACTCCCCCCGCACCCCTACTTATACGAGTACAACAAACAAAAGTCCGTCGGCTCGCCTTCCAAGAGTTCGATGCTGACGTAGTGCGGCCCGCTGGCCACCGGCGACACCCCTGCCGCCGCCCGCCAGCGATCCTGAAAAAACTGCTCCTCACCGACCTGCTTGCCCGCCTCGTCGTAGACGATCACGTTGACCTTCTTCGCCTTGTCGGTCGAGCCGAGCGAAAAGTAATACTGGTTCCCGGCGTACAGGTTGACCGTGACGATTTGCGGCGTGCGCAGCTTCAACTGGCCGCTCCAGTGGCCGTCGCGGATTTTGTAACCGTCGTTGGTGAACCCTCCGGCCAGTTCCAGCGCAACCTCGCGCGCGGCCACCTGGCCATCGCTCTCGGCGGGGGCCGCCCGGACCACGCCGCGCTCACCGCCCAGCAGCAACCCCACGGCGGCAAAAAGACAAATCGGCAGAAATTTCATGCGGTGTAACTCTCAGGATTCCCGTTTGGCGATGGTCTTCATCAGGGCAGCGGCCTGCTCGTGGAGTTTCTGCACGTCCTCCTTGGAAGCCGTTGCCCCGAGCGGGAACGACACGAGCTTGCCCAGGCTGTCCAGCCCCGCCGAGACCGTCTTGACCAGCGGCGCATCCTTCACCTTTGGCGAGAGCTTGTCCAGCTTGCCGCGCAGATAAGCCACCAGCGCGGGCTGGCGCAGGATGCACGACGTTTCCTGGCTGAAATTCTTGAGCACCACGTCGCTGACGACCTGCGTGCCGCGAATCCACCCGCCCAGGTTGAGCAGCGTCACCAGTTCGTCGTCGTGCAGGTTGTCCATTTCCAGCTTCACCTCGTTCTGGAGGGCTTCGAGCGTTTCCTTGAGCGAATTCCAATCGTTGCCGTCGGCAAACTGCTGGATGCTGCTGCCCCGGGCGAGGATGTCCTTGCTGATCCCGAGGGTCTTGGAGAGCGCCAGGATGTCGCGTCCCAGGTTTTTGACCTGCTGGCCGTCTTGCGCTTCGACGGCGATGTAGCCGTCGGCGATCAGCCCGCCGAGGTTGAGCGCCGCCTGCGGACGGTCGGTGTAGGCGGTGCCGACCGGCCCGCGGTACTCGGAAATCCAGTTGGGCTTGCACTGCTTGTTGAGCGCGGCAAACAGCTCACCGGGCGTCGGCACGGTCATCGCGTCGAGCGAGATGGCGGCGCTCATCTGCTCGGCGGTCAGGGGCATCGCTTCGGGAGCAGCGGGCGCGGCGGGCGTCGGCGGCGCGGACGGTGCCGGGGCTGCCGGGGCCTCGGAAGGAGCCGGGGCCGGGACTTCCTTTTTATCCTTCTTCGATTTGGGCGCGGCTACCGCCGCAGCCAGGGCGACCACGCAGAGAAAAGCCGTCAACGCGGTGCTGAGGGAGGGCATCTGCCGGCGCGAATCGAACATAACTCCGGCGACTATAGCGAACGCGTCCGCCCCGTGCCAGCGTTGATTTCACAGAGGTTGCCGGGCACAAGTCGGCTTGCGCCCGGCGGTGCTTGCGGCCATGCTGGGAGCCTATGAAAGCGCGTGTGACCGTGATGCCCAAGCAAGCCGTTCTCGATCCCCAAGGCAACGCCGTGCGCGACGCCATTCACCACCTGGGCCTCCCGGCGGCGAGCGCCGTGCGGGTGGGCAAATTCATGGAAATCGACCTCGACCCCGCTTCCGCCGGGGAACGCGCTGCCCTGGAGGAAAAGCTCCACACCCTCTGCCGCGACCTGCTTTCCAACCCGGTGATCGAGGATTATCGGCTCGAACTCGGCGAATAACCTTTCCTTCCGCCATGAAATTCGCCGTCATCCGTTTTCCCGGCTCGAACTGCGACCAGGATTGCTTCCACGCCCTGCGCGACGACATGGGGGTGGAGACCGACTACGTCTGGCACAAGGAAACCTCGCTGGATGGCTACGACGCCATCGTCGTTCCCGGTGGTTTCTCCTACGGAGACTACCTGCGCACCGGGGCCATCGCGCGCTTTTCGCCGGTGATGGGTGCCGTTCAGCAGGCTGCCGACACGGGTAAACTCGTGATCGGCGTGTGCAACGGCTTCCAGATTCTCTGCGAAAGCGGGCTGCTGCCCGGCGCGTTGATCCGCAACCGGTCGTTGCGTTTCGTCTGCGAGGAAGTGGCGCTGCGGGTGGAAACGAGCGATTCGCCGTTCACCAGCGCCACGCCGACCGGCACGATCCTGCGTCTCCCGGTGGCCCACGGGGAAGGGTGTTACTACGCCGACGACGGGACCCTGCGCGACCTCGAAATCCACCGCCAGGTGCTCCTGCGCTACGTGGACGCCAGGACCGGCGCGCCCGCCGTCGCCGCGAACCCGAACGGCTCGCGCTCCGACATCGCCGGGATTTGCAACCGCACGCGCAACGTCTTCGGCCTCATGCCCCATCCTGACCGCGCTTGCCACCAGCGCCTCGGCAGCATCGACGGCAAGCGCATCTTCAAATCCATGATCGATACGCTGTCGGTCAAGGAACCCGCCAAGCCGAAAGCCCCCGTCGCCAAAACCGGGGAAATGCCGCGCGTCTCGGCGGACGCGGTTGCCAACATCCGCACCGGCGGCGACGTGGTGGGCGTCTGAGACGTGGTGGCCGGAGATTTTAACGCAGAGGACGCGGAGAAAAGGCAGGAGATTCGCAGAGAAGAGGAGAAGTTCATGCAGGAGAACGAACTGACCCAAGGGATCATCGGAGCGGCCATCGAAGTCCACCGTTGTTTGGGTCCCGGTCTGCTCGAAGCAGTTTACGAAGAGGCGCTCTGCCACGAACTGCATTCCCGCCACATCCCTTTTACAAGACAGCAGCGTGTTCCCATCGCCTACAAAGGAATCAAACTATCCACCGATTTACGCCTCGACTTGCTCATTGCTAATCAGGTGATCGTCGATCTCAAGGCGAAGGAATCCGTGACACCCATCGACAAATCGCAGTTGCTGACCTACCTACGCCTCTGCGATTTGCGGCTTGGCCTGCTGCTCAATTTTCACGTCATCGTTTTGAAAGACGGAATCCACCGGGTGGCCAACCGCCTCAAAGAACTCCCTCCTTTGCCCGACAACCTTCCCGACATGCACGCCTCCACCCCCCTTCTCTAAACCCCTCCTCTCTTCTCTGCGTACCTCCTGTCTTTTCTCTGCGTCCTCTGCGTTAAATCTCCGGCCACCATGTCCCAAGATCCAGCCATCACCCCCGAAGTCATTGCCAAGCACGGCCTGACCCCCGAGGAATATCAACGCATCGAAACCATCCTCAAGCGCGCCCCCAACTTCACCGAACTCGGCGTCTTTTCCGTGATGTGGAGCGAGCATTGTTCCTACAAAAACTCGCGCCTCGAACTGCGTAAATTCCCCACTGAAGGCCCCCGCGTCCTTGTCAAGGCGGGCGAGGAAAACGCCGGGGTCATCGACGTGGGCGACGGCTGGGGCGTGGCCTTCAAGATGGAGAGCCACAACCACCCGAGCGCCATCGAGCCCTTCCAGGGCGCGGCCACCGGGGTCGGCGGCATCATCCGCGATATTTTCACGATGGGCGCGCGGCCCGTGTTCAGTCTCAATTCCCTGCGTTTTGGCCCGATCCACGGCGACACCGCAGCGATCCGCGCCAACCGCCGTCTGTTCAACGGCGTCGTCGAGGGCATCGCTCACTACGGCAATTGCATCGGCATCCCGACCATCGGCGGCGAGATTTACTTCGACGAAAGCTACGAGGGCAACCCGCTGGTCAACGTGTTCTGCCTGGGCGTGCTGCGCCACGCACAGATCGCGCGCGGCGCGGCCAAAGGCGTCGGCAACCCGGTGTTTTACGTCGGTGCGGAGACCGGGCGCGACGGCTTGGCGGGCGCGGCGTTCGCCTCGCGCGACCTGACCGAGGAATCAAAGGAAGACCGCCCGGCGGTGCAGGTCGGCGACCCCTTCAAGGAAAAACTCCTGCTCGAAGCTTGCCTCGAACTGCTCCAGACCGACGCCGTCGCGGGCATCCAGGACATGGGCGCGGCGGGCTTGACCTGTTCCACCTGCGAGACCGCCAGCCGCGGCGGCAGCGGCGTCGAGATCGACCTGAATCTCGTCCCCCAGCGCGAACCGGGCATGACGCCCTACGAAATCCTGCTCAGCGAATCGCAGGAAAGGATGCTTATCATCGTGAAAAAGGGCCGCGAGGCCGAGGTGCAGGCGATTTTCGACAAGTGGGATCTGCCCTGCGCGCGGATCGGCGTGGTCAACGACGACGGCATGATGCGCGTGAAGGTCGGCGACCGCGTGGCCGCCGAGATCCCCGCCCGGATGCTCGCGGACGAAGCCCCCCTCTACCAGCGCGAGGCCAGGGCCCGTCCGCCCGAGCCGGTGCTCGACCTTGCCACCGTCCCGGAGGCTGATCCGCAGGCCGCGCTGCTCCAACTGCTCGCCCATCCCACCATTGCCAGCAAACACTGGGTCTGGCGGCAATACGACCACATGGTCCGCACGGGCACGATGGTCGCGCCCGGCTCGGACGCCGCCGTGTTCTACGTCCGCGAGGCGGACAAAATCCTCGCCGCCACCAGCGATTGTAATTCGCTCTACTGCCGTCTCGATCCCCGCGAAGGCGCGCGGATCGCCGTGGCCGAGGCCGCGCGCAACCTGGCCTGCTCGGGCGCGGTGCCCCTGGCCGTGACGGACAACCTCAACTTCGGCAACCCGCACCGCCCGGAGAACTTCTGGCAACTGCGCGAATGCGTCGAGGGCCTGGCCGAAATGTGCCGCGCCTTCGATACCCCCGTCACCGGCGGCAACGTCAGCCTTTACAACCAGAACCCCGCCGGTTCGGTCGACCCGACGCCGACCGTCGGGATGGTCGGCATCATCGCAGACGAGCGCCACATCACGACCCAATCCTTTAAAAAGGCGGGCGACATCATCCTCCTGCTCGGCGAACCGGGCGACGAACTCGGCGGCTCGCAATACGTCGCGGTCGTCCACGGCCGCAAGGAAGGGCTGCCGCCCCGGTTGGATGTCGCGCGAGAGATCGCCCTGCACGACGCCGTGCGTGCCCTCGGGCGCATGGGCTTGCTCCGCAGCGCGCACGACTGCTCGGAAGGCGGCCTCGCCGTGGCCCTGGCGGAAAGCTGCGTGTCGGGCACCGAACGCCTCGGCGCGCAGATAGTGCTCGGCACTGACGGCCAGCGCGCCGACGTGGCCCTCTTTAACGAGAGCCAATCGCGGATCGTCGTCTCGGTCACGGCGGGCAATGCCGCCGCCGCGCTGGCGCTGCTTTCCTGGCGCGGCGTGCCCGCCCGGAAGCTCGGCGCCGTGGGCGGCCCGGAACTGGTCATCGATGTCGGCGCGGCGCGGTCGGCCTGGCCCGTTGCCGACTTGCACCACGCCTGGCACGACTCCATCGCCGAGTGCATGGGGGGGGTTTGATCACAAGACAGCGCTCGCTTTCCGGTCTCTCTTCTGCGATGGTCCAACTCAATTTTATGACCACCACCGAGCACGAGTTGGTCGAGGCCCTGTACCGCGTCGAGGGCAAGGCGGAAATCATCGGCGGAAAAATCGTCCCCTTAGAGATGCCCGGATACGATCCTAATTTCGCTGCCGATGAAATTTACGTCTCACTGCGCTCCCATGTGAAGCGGACTTTTACAGGTCGCGCTGCAAGCGACGGACTGTTTTTCATCGTAGATTTGCCCCATCGGATGTCTTTTGCTCCCGACGCGGTCTACTTCACCCAGCCGTCACCGGGCATGAAGTTTGTCGATGGCGCACCGGATTTTGCCGCCGAGGTTCGGAGCGAAAACGACTATGGCCCTGCTGCCGAGCGGGCAATGGCTGCCAAACGCGCCGATTATTTCGCGGCTGGCACGCGGGTCGTCTGGGACGTGGACTTGCTGGCTGAAAACGTCGTGCGCGTCTTTCGCGATGGCAATGCCGACCGGCCAGCCATCACTTATTCCCGTGGGCAATCGGCTGACGCCGAACCCGCAGTACCTGGATGGAAGATGCCGGTAGACGATTTGTTCGAAGTCTGACCGCCGGCTCCCCCGCCTTTCGTGGATATTACTCCCTCCTCCCCCTACCCGCGCCACGAGTGCGGGGTGTTCGGAATCTTCAACCATCCCAACGCCGCCGCGTTGACCTACTACGGCCTCTTTGCCCTTCAGCACCGGGGGCAGGAAAGCGCCGGGATCGTCAGCGCCAAGGGGCCGGGCGAACTCTTCAACCTGCACAAGGCGATGGGCCTGGTCGGCCAGGTGTTCAAGGAAGGCGACATCGAACGCCTCACGGGCACGCGCGCCATCGGCCACACGCGTTATTCGACGACCGGCTCCAGCAACCTCGTCAACGCCCAGCCCATGATCGGCCACGGCGCGCGGGGCCAGATCGCCCTCGCGCACAATGGCAACCTCATCAACGCCGAGACGTTGCGCGACGAACTCGAAGCCAACGGCTCGATCTTTCAGACGACCAACGACAGCGAGATCATGCTGCACCTGCTCTGCCAGCCCATGCGGGGCGGCAGCGCGCTTTCGTCGCTGGCCCGGGCGCGCGGCGCGTTTTCACTGGTCATCATGAGCGAGCACGAGGTGATCGGCGTGCGCGATCCTTTCGGTTTTCGCCCGCTGGCGCTCGGCAGACTCGACGGCGCCTACGTCCTGGCCTCGGAAACCTGCGCGTTCGACCTGATCCACGCCGAGTTCATCCGCGAAATCGAACCCGGCGAGGTCGTCATCATCGACGAGAGCGGCATTCGCAGCGAGTGGCCGTTCCGGCAGGAGAAGAAAGCGTTCTGCATGTTCGAATACGTGTATTTCGCGCGGCCCGACAGCCTGATCGACGACGTGAACGTGGCCGCCGCCCGCACCAACATGGGCCGCGAACTGGCCCGGCTGCACCCCGTCGAGGCCGACCTCGTCGTGCCCGTGCCCGATTCCGGCAACTACGCCGCGCTCGGTTACGCGGAGGCGCTCGGCATCCCCTTCGAGCATGCCTTCGTGCGCAATCACTACATCGGCCGGACGTTCCTGGCTCCCAGCCAGCTCATCCGTGATTTCAACGTCCGCATCAAGCTCAACCTGATCAAAGGAGCCGTGAAGGGCAAGCGGGTCGTGGTGGTGGACGATTCCATCGTGCGCGGCACGACGGCGCGCGCCCGGGTGGTCAGTCTGCGCGAGGCCGGGGCGAAGGAAGTGCACATGCGCGTGAGTTGTCCGCCGCACCGGTTTGCGTGCCACTACGGCATCGATTTCCCCGATCCGAACAACCTCCTCGCCAACCAGCTCACGCACGCGCAGATTTGCGAATACCTCGGGGCCGACAGCGTCGGGTACCTCGACGTACAGGGGATGGTCCGCGCCACCGGGCTGCCGGAGAAGAACTTCTGCCTCGCCTGCTTCACGGGAGACTACCCCGTGCCGGTCGATCCCGCGCTCGACAAGTACATCATGGAACGCCGGGACTCCCGCGAAAACTACCTCGTGGCAGCCGACGCGCACCCGAACCTGTTCGCGGAGTTGAAGTAATCTCCACACAAATCCCGGTAGGGAGGAGCGTCCCTGCTCCTCCCCAGTTTGCGCGGTCGCGCTTGGAGATCAAGCCGCCAACCGCGCGAGCGGGCAAACGCCTTTCGTGGGCATACACTGCACACGCGGCTTACCCTCTACGCCCCACGCACACCGGGTAGTTTTGGGAGGAGCAGGACGCTCCTCCCTACCGGGACCACGATTCGTCTACGCACTCACCGGGAACACCCGCGGTCCGCGGATCTGCGTGCCACCCGCACTCTGCGTGATCGTCGACGCGTAGAGCGCACCGTCGATCAGCGCATCACCGGGGCGCAGATTGGTCACCACTTGGCCAGTGGTCGGATCGTAGTAATCGAGCCGCCCATTCGGGCCGCCGGGCGTGCCCGGACTCCGGTCCGCGCCCAACACCCCGTCCCGGCTGGTCAGGTTCAACCCCGAAAGGACCCGCACCGGCGAGACGCTGTTCACCGAACCCGCCACGATGGACAGGATGCTCTGCGCGGTGATCCCCGTGACGTCTCCGTTGACGCCGTTCTGCGCGGGCTGCGCGACCCCGTTCACCGGACGCACCGTGCCAGCCGCGCCCGCCACGATGCCGACGTTGCCGACCGTGTCATCGAGCACGAAACTCAGGCTGCTGAGATACTGCGGGTCATTCACGTTTCTCACGGCCCCGATGAAGTTGACAAATCCCGAGATCGTCGAATCGACCACGCCGGTGTTAGCATTGACGAAGCTGTAGGCTTGGATCGGCGGATTGGTCGAAGCACCGAGGGTCGTGTCGCGGCTGACCGCGCCCACCGTGCCGGTCAGCGTCACGTTGGTCACCGAACCACCCCGGCCCACGCCGGAGTTTACCGTCAGAGACGTGCTCGCATTCGGCGTGCTGCCGCCGTTGCCCGCGATCAGGTCGACGGCGGTCTGCGCGCCGACCGGTTGGGTGATGTTGGAGATGCTGCCGCCGTTGCCCGCCGTGCCACGCGTGCCACCAAATGCCAGCACGGCGTGCGCGAGGTCTCCGGTGTTCGGATCGTCCAGCAGGATGATGTCCTGCGGCTGGGCGGCATACGCGTCGCCGCCCTTGCCCGCCACGACGAGCATTTTGCCGATCTGCAGCGCGGCGGAATTGATGGAGGAGTTCGTCACCGCGCCGCCGTCGCCGCCGGCCGTCAAACCGTCGCCGCCCGCGCCGCCCGCGACGACCAGCGGCGTCGAGGCCGCTGTCGCCGTCACCCGCGTGATGGTGCCGCCGATGCCGCCCGCCGCGCCAAAGCTGGCCCCGCCGTCGCCCGCGATGATGCGGCCGATGCCGCTCAGCGAGCCATCCAGGGTCAAAGTCAGACCGGTGGCGCTGGAGCTGAAGTTGGTGATGGCGCCGCCCGTGCCGCCCGCTGCGTTCACCCCGATGCCGCCCCGGCCCGTCAGCACCGTCAACGACGTGGCCACGGCTGACTGGCCGGTCGGGTTGTTGTTGAAGGTGTTTACCGCGCCGCCGTTGCCGCCGGCGAGACCATTGCCGCCCGCCCCCGTCACCAGAGTCAGCGGGCCGGAAAGATTATTCAGGTTTTGATCGGGGCTGCTGTTGGTGATCGACCCGCCGTTGCCGCCGATGCCGCCCGCCGCCCCGCCGCCCGATCCAGTCTCATAGTCGAGGAGCCCACCGGTGCCGATGATGGGGGGAAACACCGAATCCCAGTTGCTGATGGCGCCGCCGCCGCCGCCCGCGAGCGCGCCCTGCCCGCCGTTGCCGGTGAGGAGGGTGACCCGGGAAGAGTAGGTGTCATACACGCCGGACTGGTTGCCGGTGATGGAGCCACCCAGGCCGCCGTTCGAGCCGTTGCCGCCGTTGCCCCCGGTAAAGACACGGCCTGTTTGCACGGATACCTGGCTGATATTGCCGCCCCGGCCACCGTCACCGGCAGCGCCGTTGCCGCCGTTGCCCGCGGCCATCTGCACGTTGGAGGTCAACAGCGGGATGCCGACGGGATAGCGAGCCGCCACGCCGGTGATGTCGCCGCCCCTGCCGCCACCGCCGAAACCATCGCCGCCGTCGCCGCCTTGCAGGAAGGCCTGACCCTGAAAGGATTCAGCTTGCGGGAAAGTGATCGTGATCGCGCCCGTCCCACCGCCCACCCCCGTCGCCAAAGCGCCAATGGTCCCGGCGTTGCCGCCGATTCCGGTCACCGCGTTGCCGCCGTCGCCGCCCCGGACGACATAGCCGTTCGCCGTCAGGTAACGCAGAGTGGGGAAGAGAAATCCGCCGCCGAACAGGTTCAGATTGGTAAACCGGTAGTCCGAACTTTCCGGCGCCAGGACGCCGTAACCCGTCGTCGGATGGAGATTGGGAGCCGTCAGTTGGGGGTACTTGATGGGGAGGAACGTCGGGGCGATGGTGTAAAACCCATCCAGTCCCATCACCGTCATATCCTGTACGATGGTGCTCAGCGTAAACAGGTCCCCTCTCAGGGGGTCCCCGTCGTTGAAATGAAACGACGGCACGCCGGCGGCATCCTGCAAAAGGAACTCCTGGATGTACGGGCCAGGGTTCGTCGGCAAAGTCAACGCCGCAATCGTGTCGAAGGTTCCGACGTGCGCTCCGTCCACGTTCGTATCCGACGACGTGATGGAAATAACCGTGGTGTTGCCGCCCAGGAAGATACCGGCGTTGTCGCCGCCACCCGATTGGATCGTGAAGCCACCGTTGCCGTTGCCTGTCAGGGCGACCAGAAAGTTCACGGGTCCCTTGCTGAGCGCTACGATGTCGGCCGAACCGTCCCCGTCGGAATCCTGAACCACGAGCTGCTGCAGAGTGAAGTCGGTCGACGAGACGTTGTTACCACCCAGGTTCCGATTCGTATCGACCTGCCCGAAACCGACGGCCATTCCAGGCGCGAGTGCAGACGCGGTGTGGGTCGCCGCGTCAGTGATGATCAAGTTGAACTCCGAGGCACTCTTCTCACCCTGCTTTCCGAAGAAGAACGTTTCCGGTCCGGCGGGCAACCCGGTCGTCGCATCGGGCAGGTTGCCGTTGGTCAGCGAAGTGGCGATCAAGGAGTCCGTTCCGGGCTGGATGATCGTGTTCAGCAACTGGGTCGCCGCCTTGGGCGCGGCGGTGTTGGCGTAGAAATAACCGCTACCGATCAGCCGGCCCGTGTTGGCGTCGTGCAGTTGCGCCCCGGTGGCAGGGTCCCGCCTGGCATCCCCCAGCAGAACTCCGATGGACTGGAAGGGGTCCAACGTCACTTCCGCCACGACGTTTTGCACATAAGCGATGTCCGTGATCCCGTCGCCGTTATAATCCCCAGCAGCCAGACTCACGATTGCCCCGGAAGTCTGGTAGAGGCCCTGGTCGGCAAGCGTCGGCAACGCGGTCTGGTGTGCGGCGCTGAACGGATGGTCGCCCACCAGGCTGCGGGTATAGTTTTGCGCGTTGATCGGGTCCAGCGCCGTGCCGATCTGATTGAAGAAGACGTAGATGCCGCTGAAATTGTTCACGGCACCCGAAGCCACCGCGATGTCCACGCGCCCGTCACCGTTGAAATCACCGAAGGTCACGACCGGGTTGACCACGCCGGGAACCTTCAGGTTCACCGTCGCCGTCGCCGTGCCGTTGAAGTTGCCGTTGTTATCGAGCAGGCCGCCGAACCCGTCGCCGAACACCACGACAACCTGATCCGGAGCGGTGGAGGTAAACACGCCGTCGCCGAAGTTGTCGCCGTGCGCCGCGGCGTCCGCCGCGCTGGCGAAGGAACCGGTCGGGTTGAAGTTGAGCACCTCGGGAGAATAGGTGTTGCCGCCCGGCAGCGGGTGCGTGTTGCCCACGTCGCCGATGTCGTGCCACGTGCCGAAAAACTTGCTGCCGATAGGGATCAGGGTTTCCGGCGTGGCGAACGTGCCCGACGCGAAGTTCGCGCCGGTCCCGCCGTTCGTGAAGCCGTCGCCGCCCCGGCCCATGAGCACCTGGACGCCCGCCGCGATCTGCGTGCTGCCGAAGGTGGCGAGCCCGCCCGTGCCACCCACGCCGAGCAGACCCGTGCC
>CAXUHC010000004.1:22940-31003 GCA_964250705.1 uncultured Chthoniobacterales bacterium
GCCGGTGTGTAGGATCACCTCGCCGGTGATCGTGCCCAGGTCGCTGAAGCCGAGGATGGACCCACCCTGGCCGCCGACCGCGCCGTCGCCGCCCCGGCCGGCGATCAACTCGTAGCCGCCGGTCGCGCCGTGCATGGTGACGCCGCTCAGGTTACCGCCGCGCGCACCGGTGCCGCCGTCGCCGGTCGCCAGCGTGCCGATGCTAAACACCGTGGCCGCGTTGGCCGCCTTGACGTTGCTGATGTCGCCGCCGTGCTCGTTCGCAGGCGCTTTGAAACCCCGGAGCGTCCCTTCAACCTGCGGGCTGAACGGGTTGTTCTGCGTGAAATGGAAATCCAGGTTGTTGGTGGCCGTCCCGGTGTAGAGGCCGTCGATCTGAGGCGTGGCCCCCCGGAAAAGCTGGTCGCCCAAGCTGCCGCTGAATTTTGTCGACAGCAGGCCGCTGCCCGAGGTGTCGATGGTCACCGCGCCGATGTTGCCGCCGACCTCCACGTTGCCGTGGATGGAGAAGCTCGTGAGCGCCAGGCGGTTGAGGACGGTGTTGCCGGGGATCGTCGAATCGAGGTCCGACGCGGCCAGCGTACGCAGGGTGATGCTCCCGACGCTGACGTCGTTGAGCACCTGGCCGTCGCGTCCGTTGGTCGAGTTTCGGTCGGAGTCGGTCAACTGCGAACCACTCGCGCCCTGGAGATTGGTCACGATGTCGCCGTTCACGTCGCTGAACAGGGTGATCGACGGGTCGTGCCCCAGGGAATCCCGGCCCAGCGCAATGCCCGTGATCTCGCCCGGATCGAGGCGCCCGTTGCCGTTGATGTCGGTGGTGAAAACCAGCGCGCGGCCCGACGTGACGTAGAGCAGGTAGGAGCCGGAACCGCCGCCGCTGCCGGTGGTCAGTCCCTGGAAGGTGCCGGCCGTGCCGCTGGCGTCGAGCAGCAGGCTGCCGCCCACGGCCACGGAGGTGAATTTCGATTCGTTGAGCAAACCGGCGGGGGCAATGCGCGGTTCGAGCGCTTCGATCAGGACGGCGGGACGCTGCGGGGCAGTGGGGGGATGCTTGCGGATCATACGGAGCGTGGCTTAGAGAGAGGCGGAGAAGGGAATGGTCGTCGTGGTGACAGGGGTCGTTTTGGGCAGCTGGTAATCGACGAAAACCAGCGCGCCGGAATTGGGGTCGACGGTCAGAAGCGCGTCGAGGAAGAAGTTGCGGGTCATGGTGACGTTGAGCGCGGCGACGAGGCCGTCGCCCGCATGGTAAGTGCTCGCGCCGCCCGCGCCGGTGGTCGTGTCGCCTGCCAGGTTGGGGTTCTGCACGCTGCCGACGATGTTGGCGACGTTGAAGTTGGTATACGAACCGCCCGGGGTGACCGCCGCGGCGACGTTGCCTTCCAGTTGGATGTCGTCCACCAGGTTGACAAGATGGACGGTGCCCGTCTTGCCGGCCACGATGGAAGAGATCGCGTTGGCGGTGATGTGGGTCACGTCGCCGTTGACGCCCACGAGCTTCTTGCCCGTGCCGCCCACGCCCGCGAAGATGCCGCCCGCCGAACCCAGCCCGTAACCGTACGCCGCGCCGGAGCGGACTCCGATGTCGGCGGTCGCATCGCCCGGCTGGCCCACGTGGATCTCCGTGATGCTGCCGCCCGCGCCGCCTTTTTTGACGGCCACGCCGCCATCGCCCGCGGCAACATGCTGCACGTTGGTGGCAAAGTCGAGGTTGAAGATCGTCGCGGCGTTGACCTCGCCGCCCGCCGCGCCCTTCTTGGCCCCGGTGGCCTGACCGGCATTGCCGGCGTCGACGGTCACGTTCTGGCCGCCGAAGTAATCCTGGAGGGTGTTGCCCGTGAGCTTGAGGCCGGTGACGCTGCCGCCCGCGCCCGAGGCGGTCTGGCCCTCGCCGCCGCCGCCCGCACCGGCGGTGATCGTCGTGGTGTGCGTATCGAAATTGCTGAAATCAGCCGCGCCGCCGAGCCCGATGGACCCGGTGAAATTCGTGATCGACCCCCCCTGGCCCGCCACGCCGTTGGCGCTGGAACCCGCTCCGGCCGTGATCGTCACGTTGCCGAAGTTGGACACGGTCTGCTCCACGAAGTTGCCGATGACGTCGAACGTCGGATCGACGTAGAGCGGATTGGCCGTGGTCCCCGCGTTGACGATGTCGCCGCCCGCTCCGCCGATGCCGCCGCTGCCCGCCACCATCGTGATGCTGGTCTGGGCGGAAGCGATGACCGCCTGGAGCCGCCCGCCGTTGGCCGCGAAGCTGCCCGCGCCCGCCGCGTTGCCCGCGAACACGGAAACCGCGCCGCCGAGCGACACGCCCGCGCTGCTGAGGACCGAGCCGCCGTCGCCGCCGGAACCGCTGCCGCCCGCGCCGCCCGCGCCCGCGGTGAGGGCGATATCAAAGCCTGCCCGCAGGTTCACGCCCGCCAGGCTGCCGCCCAGGCCGCCCTGGTTCGGGCCGGAGCCGCCCGCGCCCGCGGTCGCCGTGCCGGTGAGCGCCGTGTAGTTCGCCAGCCCATCCACGCTGGCAACCGACTGGCCGACTTCGATCTGGTTCACGCTCGTCACGCTGGAGAAGCCGACGGTATCCAGGGAACCGCCGTTGCCGCCGTTCCCCGAGCCGTTGGCCAACACGCTGCCGCCCGCCCCCGCCGTGGCCGTGTAGCCGAAGTTGGAACCGAACATCTGCACCGGACTCGTCGCGTTGCCGATGTCGCCGCCGTTGCCGCCGCCGGTAAACCCGTTGGCGCCCGCGCCCGCACGCACCGTGACGGCGGCAAACGTGCCGCTGAGGTCGCTGTCGTTGATCTGCACGTTCGTGACCGAACCACCCGCGCCGCCCAGGCCCGTGCTGCCCACCCCGCCGTTGGCCTGGGTGCCGCCGTTGATGACGAGCAGGTTCAGGTCGGAATCGAGCACCGAAACGACGCTGACGTTGCCGCCCGCGCCGCCCGCGCCGTTGGAGGCCGCGCCGCCGCGGCCCGCGTTGATCGTCAGCTGATGGGTGAAAAGGTTGGTCTGATTGAGGATGTTGAGCGTGTTGACGTTGCCACCGAGGCCGCCCTTGTTGATGCCATCCGTGCCGTTGCCCGCGTTGGCGATGATCTGCGCCCCGAGGATGCCGATCCCATCGAGGTTGCCGCCCGCGCGGCCCGCGCCGCCGTCGCCCGCCTGCACGAGCACGGAGTCGGTCACGTTAATGACGCTCAGATCCGGATTGGTGACGTCCGCGTTGAAGTTTTCGGCGAACACCTGCGAAATGCTGCCGCCATTGCCGCCGTGACCCCGGTCGTTGGCGAACGCCACGCCGCCGTGGCCGGCGATCACCTGGATCTCCGCGTTGGCGCCCCCTGCGGTCACCACGCCGTCGTCGGGCGCCGCGCTGAAGATGCTGGAGGAAGTCACGTTGCCGCCCCGGCCGCCCTTGAGCCCAGTGCCGCCGTCGCCCCCGTGCACGAGGATGCTCTGGAGGAGGAAATCCGCCGAGACCGTGCCGGTGTTGGTGACGGCATCGAACTGGTTGAAATTGGTGCCCACGCCGGTGACCGCCCCGCCCGCGCCGCCCTTGAAGGCGTCGTTCTCGCCGCCGTTGCCCGCGTGCAGGGTGATGAGCGCCCCGGGGGCCGTGCCCGCCACGCCCACGATGGTCGCGTTGACGATGTCGCCACCCGTGCCGCCCTTGATCGCCGCATTGCCGACGCCGCCGTTGCCCGCGAGGGCGGTAAAGCCGGTCGTCTCGGACAGGACCGTCAGGCCCGTGATGCTGCCGCCGGTCGCGCCCAGGCCACCGGCGCCAGCGTAGACCTTCGCGCCGTTGGTGAGCGAAGTCACGGACAGCCCGATGATCGACGCGCCGATTTTGGCGTCGGGGAACGCACCCTCGGAAATCGTGCCGGTCGCCGGATTGGCGGCGCCGTTGGCGTTGACGCCCCCGAAGTGGTACGTCGACCCATCGGTTGCCGTGCCTGCGAAGATATTGTTGGCGTTGCCGACGATGGAGACGTTGGTGATGTCGCCGCCTGCGAGGATGCTGCCGGTGACGTTGCCGTTGATGCTCAGCCCGGCAATCGAGGTCTTGGAATTGCCGACGCTCGCCAGGTTGACCATCGAACCGTCCTTGGACAGGTTGGTCACGATGTCGCCGTTGACGTTGCCGTTGACGCTGGCGGAAGCTTTTTTCGCCAGGGAGAGGCCGACCATCTCGTTGCCCTGCACCTGGTTGTCGCCGTTGAGGTCCTGGAAGAAGGCGAGGACCGTCTTGTTGGTCGCCTGGAGAAACGGCGAGTTCGGGTTGAAGCCCGTGTTGAGATTAAAGACGAGCAGCTTGTCGCCGTTGGAAAGGCCCGTGGCGGAGTTGATCGACCCGTCGCCGGTCAGCTTGATCGCGTAAACGTTCGCCGGGGCCGAAGCGCCCAGGTAAGTGGACGCCGGCACGAACCCGAGATGGGTGGACGAGGGCTGGGTGGTGTAGGTGACGTAAGTCGGATCGGTGGAGAAAGCGGTATTGTTGGAGATGGCGGTGAGGCCAGTGGGGGCAATACGTGCTTCGAGCGGCTCTACCAGCAGACGTCCGCCCGTAGGGGGGGTCGAAGACATGGCGTCCACTTACTCATTTTTACCACGAAATGACAAGATTATTTTGCGCCCTGCCCTCCCGTGGATTGGTCTGCCGCCACCCCAATCGGCACACTTTTTCTTACCCAAAAGAATGCGGGTGAAAGCTTTGCCGTTCCGGGGCATCCCCCCGCCGCCCCGAAAAAATTTTACCAGCCTGATTTCCACCTGTCGCGGCGTCCGCCACGAATCGAGACCACAACCGGCGCACCCGCGTAAACTGACGACGGCCAGCGCCCCTTTGCAGGGAGGCTGGCCGCGTTGGGGAGAGTTGGGAGGGGAAGCGCAAAGCGCGGGGCGCGGGTCAATTCTCAGGCAGGAGCTTCACCTTGGTCTTGGCGGCGGTGGCGCTCGCGCTGACCGCATAAGCGTTGTTCGCGACCACCCGGACCTTGAGTTTCTTCACGGTGGCCGGCTGGCTGTTGAGCGATTGCACCGGCAGGCTGACCGATTCGGCACCGGCAGGGATCGTCACCGTGCCGGGCAGCGGGTTGGAGTCGACCCCGTTGACCGCGTTGCCGCCGAAAGCGAGGGAAACCTGCAACGCCTTGCTGGTATCGCCGGCGCGGGCCACGGTGATCTGGGCCGTCGAGCCGTTGGCCGACGCGATCTTGACGGGAGCCGAGATCGTCACGGTGGGCAGGGCGGGACCGGTCTCGTCAGCGTTGGTGAAGTCCACCTTCACGTTCGTGCCGGCCGTGTAGGCAATCGTCTTGGTGCGCGGGCTGCCCAGCGCGCCGCCCGAGGCGGTGACCGTCAGCGTGCCGGAGCCGCTCGTGGGCAGCGGGATGACGAAGCCGCCGCCGGTGGTGGTGACGGCGTACCAGGTGCCGCTGCCGGGCGTGACGGTCACATTGGCGGAGCCTTCGCTTTCGTCGTAAACCCCGTCGCCGTTGGCGTCGCTGTAAACCACGCCGGTCAGAAAGGCCACCGAGCTATCGGCGGGGGTGCCGAAGTCTTCGGTGATGACCAGGGGGCCGAAGTTCTTGAGCGAGCTGTTCACGCAGGAGATGCCGATTTCGCGGAAGGTCGGGATGCTGGCGTTGGTGTTGAGCGTGTTCTCGCGGTGGTCGAGCGAGGGCACGCCCCAGTCCACCAGGAGACCGGTGTGGCCGAAGAAGGGGGTCTCCGCGTAGGCGTAGATGTTTTCGCCCAGGCCGCTCCAGGGGTAGCCGGTCGCGCTGATGCGCTTGTCGAACGTGGAGCCATCCGCGCTGTTGTGGCTCTGCACGCCGGCGGAGGCCAGGTAGAGAGACTGCTGGCGCGCGGAAGCCATCAGGCTGGCGTTGAAAGCGAGGGGGGGCTTGGCGGCGTAGGCGCTGAAGTCGCCGACGATCTGGCTCGTGCTGACCTTGTAGTAGTTATAGTACCGCACGATTTCCGGGTCGGTGACACCGGCGAGCATCCGGCCTTCGGCGGCGGGGTTCGCGCGGGCGGCGTTGATGAGTTCGAGGAGATACTGCTCCTGCGCGGAGGGCTGCGGCTGCGGGTAGGCGGCGGTCGGGGCGGCGGTGGCGCGGGCACCGAAGGCCGCGCACAACGAAAGGACGGCAAGCAACGACTTCGAGAACGGGCGGAAACGGACACTCATAGTGGAAGGATGATTGGAAGGGTTCGGGCTGATGAACCTTCCTAATGCAGCCTCGGTGCCACGCTGCCCGGTGCCGTCACCCTTCCGGCCGTCAGGATTTCCCCCCAGCAACCGCAACCCAAGCAGCGGCGGAAGCCCTCTACAGAGTGAGCGAACCCATTGCTATGGCTAAAAATCCGCAAGCCCCGTCTAACAAAAATAAGAACCCTCTATGAAAATTCGTGACGTAACCCGGAAAACCCCCCATAATCATCCCAATATTTCTCAATAATGATATTTATACTATTCTCATTATTGATAGTTCAAAATCATTATTGACCTGATTGCCCCTTGGCCCGGGCCAGCTTGGTTTGCAGCTTGGCGGAACGCCGGCGCGCCTTGTGCCACTCCCCTTCGTACCAGCGGGCCTGCCGGCGGGTGGCTTCCAGTTGCCGCCGCAGATCGGTCGAACGTTCGGCGTCGGTGGCTCCGTACAAGGCTTGCGCCGCCGCCAGGGACTCGGCGAGATGGTCGAAAACGGCGTGGACCCCGGTGTCCCCGTCCGCCCGACCCAGCCGGAGCGCGGCGTCGGCCTGCTCCAGCCAGAGCGGGAGCGGCGTGCGACGATCCGCCGAGGATCGGCTCAGCGCGGGATCGACGAACGGCTGGTCGGCAGAGGCCGGAATCGGCCAGGGCTGGCCCAGGGCGGCGCGCACAGGCTCCAGGGCGGCCCGCCAATCGGTGAGGAAGTCCTTGAAATCGACGAACACGCGCGGGTGGGCGCGGGTCGCGCGCTCGGCCTCCACGGCGTGCAGCAGCCAGAGCAGGTGCGACTTGGCGGCGGAAAATCCTTCGCGGCGGGCGAGCGAGGCGGCGACCTCGGCGGGCGGGCGGCGCACGATCACGAACAGAGGCCGGGTATCGGTCGCGGTCCAGACCGGCTCCCACCAGGGCAGCAAACGGCAGAGGCGAGGGTCCTTAATCCCCCAGAGCGGCGCGGTGGGCAGGTCGCGTTGCAAGAGATGGAGAAGTTCTCCGCGGTAGGAGCCGGTGAAGGCGTCGTCGGTCCACCAACCTGGCGGCAGCGGGCGGGTCTCGTCCCAACTGCCGCCGAGCGCGAGCAGCAGGCGGTCGTGGAGGTTGACGACGTCGACGTGTTCGTAGTAACCCCGGGGGTTGTCCACGGTGGCGGGCATCAGGCGGGGGCCGAAGTCGACTCCCAGGCGTTGGAGGCAACCCGCGACGGCGGAGGTCCCGCTGCGGTGCATCCCGAGCACGACCACCGCGCGGCGGGAAGGAGGATCGACGGGGGCAGGCACGCTCGGATGATGGGGGACGGGAGAGGGAAGTTTCAAGGTTCAAGAACCAGGATTCGAGGAAGGAAGCTTGCGGGAGATCGTCGTAGGGGGTCTGCTGGGAGATGAACAAGCATCCCGTGGCCAGGGTGGACGAGTTGACCGAGGGACGGTGCAAGGCGGTCGAGGTCGCCGGGGTCGGGATCGGCCTCTATCTCGTGGCGGGCGAGGTCCGGGCGTACCGGGACTTTTGTCCGCACGCGGGCGCGCCGCTTTCGGAAGGCTCTATTAAAGAGGGGATGGTGCGGTGTCCCTGGCACGGCTGGCGGTTTGATTTGCGCACGGGCGCGCACGTCGCCAATCCGCGCTGCACGCTGGACGCCCACCGGACGGAGGTAGTGGAAGGCACGGTGTTCGTGTGGGTTTAACGAAGGAATGGTCCGCAGATTTCCGCAGATTTCCGCAGATTAAAGAAAGAAGCGAGAGGCTTTCACCGCCGTCTTCTTCCAATCTGCGGAAATCCGCGTAATCTGCGGACCATTCCGGTTCCTCCCATGACTCCCGCGCCCACCTCGCTCGTGCAAATC
>CAXUHC010000004.1:31013-37974 GCA_964250705.1 uncultured Chthoniobacterales bacterium
TCATCAGCGGGGTCGGCGACAACGCGGCCCTGCTCGCGGACGAACTCCGCGCCGTGCAGGGCGTCGCCACGCGCTTTGTCGTCGGAGACCCCGCGTGGCAGGACACCCGGCCCGAGCGCGACCGCCATCCCGCCAGCGCCGTCCGCGACCGCTCGCCCGACGCGCTGCTGCAACTCCTCCCCGCCGGCGACGATCCCACGCCCGTCCTGCTGCATTACGTGGGCTACGGTTACGCGAAGCGCGGTTGTCCGTTCTGGCTGGCCTCAGCGCTCGAACGCTGGAAACGCGACGCTTCCGTCGCGCGCCGCCTGCTCGTGCTTTTTCACGAAACCTACGCCAGCGGCGATTCGGTCTGGTCGAGCGCTTTTTGGACCAGCCCGCTGCAAAAATCCGTCGCCGGGCGCATCGGCCGGGCCGCCGATGTCCGGCGCATCACCACCAGCGTGGCCGCCGACGAACTGCGCGTCGTCAAAGGCGTCCCTCACGGCGGGCATCTGGAGGTTTGCCCCGTGTTCGCCAATCTCGGCGAGCCCGCCGCGCCGCCGCCGCTCGCCGACCGCCGCCGGCAACTCGTGGTGTTCGGCACCCGCCACTGGCGTGTGGAAGCGTACACCCGCCGGTTGGACGACCTCTCGGAAACCTGCCGCCGTCTGCAAATCGAGCGCGTGATCGACGTGGGTTCTCCCCTCGACCTGCCGCTCGCCGACCGGCTGCCCATGCCGTTGGAGGCTGCGGGTCCCCTGCCTGCGACCGAGGCGGGCGCGCTGTTTTCGCAATCGCTGGCCGGTTATTTCACCTACCCGATCCCGTTTCTGGCAAAGTCGAGCATCTTCGGAGGATACTGCGCGCACGGGATGCTGCCCGTGACCTTCGCCGGGAATCGCGGTACCAACCGCGACGGCCTGACGGCAAGCGTGCACTACGTTGAAGGGGTCGCCGATGCTTCGCTCGGCGGTCTCCAAGCGGTCGCGACCGCCGCGCACGCCTGGTACAATGAACACCGCCTCGAAATCCACGCGGCCAGCATCCGGCAACAGATGATCCTATGAAGACCCGAATCCCGCTCGCGTCCCTGCTGCTCTGCGGCTACCTGTGTTGCGCCATGACCACCGCCCACGCCGAAGACTGGCGCACCAAAGCCGAGGCCACCGGCTACAAGGAAACCCCGCGTTACGACGAAACGATGGCCTACTGCCGCCGGTTGGCGGCGGCCTCGGAGTGCGTGCACCTGGAAACCATGGGCCGCAGCCCCGAGGGGCGTGACATCCTGGCGATGGTCGTCTCGCTCGACCAGACGTTCACCCCGGAAGCGGCGCGCGCCACGGGCAAGGAGATCGTCCTGGTCAATTGCTGCATCCATCCCGGCGAGAGCGAAGGCAAGGATGCCTGCCTGGCGCTGGTGCGCGATCTTCTGATCAACCACGAGGCCCGGACTTCCGGCCTGCTGGACCACGCGATCCTGGTCATCGTGCCCATCCACGGCGTCGACGGCCACGAACGCTTCGGCCCTTACAACCGCATCAACCAAAACGGCCCCTCCGAGATGGGCTGGCGCACCAGCGCGCAGAATTATAATCTCAACCGCGATTGGCTCAAGGCCGACGCGCCCGAGATGCGCGCGGAACTCGACCTGTTCCATCGCTGGCTGCCCGACCTGCTCATCGACACTCACACCACCGACGGCGCGGACTACCAGTACGACCTGACGTATTCGCTGGAAAAATTCGCCAACCAGCACCCGGCGGTCGTCGCCTGGCAAAAGGAGGCGTTCGACGGGCACATCTTCCCGGCCCTGACGAAGCAGGGGCACAAGATCGCGCCGTACATCACCCTCAACAATCCGCTCGAACCTCGCTCCGGGTTCAACGACGGCGCGGCGAAGCCGCGTTTTTCCACGGGCTACGGTGCGTTGTGGAACCGCTCGGCGCTGCTGGTCGAGACGCACATGCTCAAGGATTACCACAGCCGGGTCGTGGCGACCTGCGACCTGCTCAAAGCCATCCTCGCGGAGATTCAGCGCGCCCCCGGCAGCCTGCGCCACGCCACCGCCCAGGCCGACCGCGAAACCGTCGCCGCCGGGCAGAAATACGACCCGGCGCGCAAGGTTCCGCTGGATTTCAAGAGCGGCCCCGGCAGCGTGCCGTTCGAGTTCCTGGGCGTGGAATACAAGCACGAACTGAGCGGCTGGTCGGGAATGCCGTGGGTCCAGTACGACGCGAGCAAGCCGGTGATGTTCACCGTCCCGTTCTTTAACGAAGTAGTGACCACGAAGGAAGTGGTGCCGCCATTGGGTTACCTCGTGCCGGCGGCGTGGACCGTCGTGATCGAACGGCTGCGCGCGCACGGCATCGCGTTCACCCCCTTGACCCAGCCACTGACGACCGAAGTCGAAACCTATCATTTCGACCAGGCGGAATGGGAAGCAAGACCCTTCGAGAATCACCACGCCACCAAGGAAATAAAATTTCATCCGGTGCGGCGCAAGATGACGTTTCCCGCCGGATCAGCGGTCGTTTATCTCGACCAACCCGCCGCGAAAGTGGTCGTGCATTTGCTGGAGCCGGACGCGCCGGATTCGCTGCTGCACTGGGGCTACTTCGACGCCATTTTCGAGCCGAAGGAATACGCCGAGGAATACGTGATGGAGCCGCTGGCGCGCGAGATGACGGCGCGTGACCCGAAGCTGAAGGAAGAATTCCAAACGAGGCTGCAAACCGATCCGACGTTTGCCGGGAGCGCGGCGGCGCGGCTGGAATTCTTTTACCGGCACACGCCGTTCTTCGATGAACGTCTGAACGTGTACCCCGTCGGACGGATCTTCGAGCGGGTATCTCCCAGGTAGGACCGGCTCGGAGAGCCGTCAGGACCTTGATTTCGTGACGAAATCCGGCGCATCCGCTGGCTTCGGCGTCGGCTTGCCATTGACGCTTTCGCCCGGTGTCACCAGCGGCTTGCGTTCGCGCCAATCCTTCACCACGAAATGCCACCATTCCGAGGCCAGCCCCTCGAAACCCGCTGCCCCCATCGCCGCTTGGAGCAGATGTAAATGGAACGCCGCTTTCCCGTCTTGCCCCAAATAAATCGCGCTGGCTTCGGTGTTGAACACGTCAAAACCGCTCGGCATCGACACGTCCCTTCCCAGAAGGTCGACCATCGTCGCGTCCACCGCCAACCCCCAGGTGTGCAGGGAACCCGGTCCCTCGTCCGGGTTGGCCACGAATCCCTGCTTGGCCCAGCGTTGCCAGAGCACGTTCTGCACCGACTGCGGGCGGTAGGCATCCCAGATCTTGAGCCGGTACCCCCAGCCGTGCAACATCTGCTGGACCATGTGCAGACGCACGGCAGCTTCGGGGCGCGTCAGGCACGGGAAATCCGCCGCGTAGACCGGCGCACCCATGCAGTTGCGTGACGTGGCGTAACGTTGCTCGATCTTGATGGTGCGGTCGTATTTGGCGATGTCGACCAGTTGACCGCTGGCCACCAGTGCTCGCCAATCGTCCTTGTCTTCGGCCGCGTGGACACTCTCCCTACACAGCGTAAGCAGCGCCAGCGCTCCCAAGCCGACCCGCGCATATTTTGACCACTTGCCCATCGCTGGCTCGCTCGTCGTTCAACCGGCCTTGAGCACGCGCAATTCCGGTTGCAGTTCCTCGCGCAGCACTTCGACCACCGCCCCCGGCGCTTCCAGCGGCGCGAACGGCCCCACGCCCGGCACCACCCGCAACGCGCACAGGCGGTTGAGCGTTTGCAGGCGTTCGGCGTCCTTCATGGATTTGGCCGACGCCCGCACCGGGCACAACAGGGTCACCGGCGTTTGCAATTCGCGCCAGCGGGCGTCGAGATCGAAGCTCATCTTGCCCTGGAGCAGGCGATAGATGGCGTAATCCGCCTGGTATTGCTGCGCGCAGATCGCGTGCATCTCCACCGCTTCGTGGCTGACCGCGTTGGGGTCCACGAACGCCCCGTTCGCCGCGAACCGCGCCCGGATCGTGGCGCGGCGGGCCAGCCGGTTGCGGTAGATAAAACTGTTGAGCGTCGGCACCCGGCTGGCAAGGTTGAGCAGCGCCGGCACATGGGCCTGCCCCGAGGGCATCCACAGGATGAGCCGGCCCGCGACGTCGGGATTTTGTGTGGACATGAGCGCGGCAAACCCTGCCCCCAGCCCCCGCGCCACGATCACCGGACGCTGCGCTTCCTCGCCGCAGAGCGCGCCGACGAATTCCGCCAGCGCGGCGGCGTAGTCGGCGGCGGTCAGCTTGGCCTTGGGCCGCTCGCTTTCGCCGAAGCCGAGCAGATCGACCGCCAGGACGCGGTGCTCCCCGGCCAATGCCGGGTACACCTTCGACCACTCGTAGGACGAGGCCCCCACCCCGACATTGTGGATGAACACCAGCGTCGGCCCCGCTCCCGGCATGCCGCCTTCGTGGTAGATCATCTGCCCACAGCTGGATTGGAACGAGCGCGCCGTGAACCTGGCGGGAGTCAGCGTCTCGGGAATACGTTCCTTGGTCGGCGGACGGACGGCGTAGCGCAATCCCAGCGCCACCGCGCCGAGCAATCCCGCGCCGAGGCCGAGGCCGAGCAGGCTGCGACCCGCGCCAGGCATTTCACCCACGGTCGCGCTGGCTTCCAGGTGTTCGAGGATTTTGCTCATTCGCGCGGGTATAACCGCCAGCAACTTAGCAGAACCCGCCGGTTTTGCTCGGATCATTTGGACTCTGGTTGCCGTTCAATACTGCATGCCGAAAAACTTTGTCATCCTGAGCGCAGAAGCAAGCGTGCGGCTTACCCAATCGGGACGTGCTTTAGTGCCTATCCGGATATTAGATTGCTTCCGCTGTAGGGACGGCGCTCTGTCGCCGTTTCTGCTCTGGGACGGACACGGCGACAGAGCGCCGTCCCTACAGCCGGAGGTTATCTGGATAGTCACTTGGAACGTCTGATCCGCTCACAAATGCATGGTCACACCAACCGCGTTTTTCCCGCTCCGCGCTCGATCCTCCCGATGCGGACGGCCCCCCGGCCCAACGTTTCCAACGCGGCATCGGCATCTTTTGCCGCGACGACCAGCGCCATCCCGATCCCCATGTTGAACACCTGGAACATTTCTTCGGTCGGCACCTTGCCGCCGTCCTGCATGACCTCGCACAGACGCGGGATTTTCCAGGCCGCGGTGTCGATCACGGCATCGCAGGTTTCCGGCAGCACGCGCGGCAAATTGTCCACCAGCCCGCCGCCAGTGATGTGCGCCGCACCCTTGAGCACGCCCAGCGGCAACTTCGCCATCGCGGGCCGGTAGTTGGGATGCACGCGGAGAAGCTCCTCGCCCAGCGTTTTCTTCCACCCCGGCAATTTCGTCCCCGGCTCCAGGCCCATCTGGTCGAAAAGAATGCGGCGCGCCAGCGAATACCCGTTGGTGTGCAGCCCATCGGCGGCCAGCCCCAACACGGCATCGCCGGGGCGGATGCGGCGTCCGTCGATGATCGTTTTACGATCCACCACCCCGACGATGCACCCGGCCAGATCATAGTCCGCACCCTGATAAATACCCGGCATCTGCGCCGTTTCGCCGCCGACCAGCGCGCAACCCGCCGCGCGGCAAGCCGTGGCCAGGCCCTTCAAGATCTGCGCGAACACCGCCGGTTCCAGCTTGCCCGTGCCGATGTAATCGAGGAAAAACAACGGCGCCGCCCCGAGCACCGCGATGTCGTTGACGCAGTGGTTGACGAGGTCCTGGCCGATGGTGTCGTGCTTGTCGAGCGCCACGGCCAACTTGAGCTTGGTGCCAACCCCGTCGATGGAAGACACGAGCACCGGCTCGCGCATGCCCTTGAAGTTCGGCTTGAACAGCCCGCCGAAGCCGCCCGCCTTGCCGAGCACCTCCGGGCCGTGGGTGGATTTCAGCTGGCGGCTCAACCCGCCCTTGAGCCGATTACCGAGGTCAATGTCCACGCCGGCCTTGGCGTAGGCTTTGGTTGCCGGGGGCATTTCGCGCTGGCTACTTGGCCGCGAGCGCGGTTTCAATCGCCTGGATCACTTCCGGCGAATCCGGCCTGGTTTTCGGCTCGAAGCGGGCCAGGATTTTTCCGTCCCGCCCCACTAGAAACTTCGTGAAGTTCCATTTGATGTCCCCCGGGTAGGGCGACGCCGGCCCCGCCAGAATGTTGTAGAGCGGATTCCGCTCTGCGCCGTTGACCGCGATCTTGTCGAAAAGCGGGAAAGTCGTGTGGTAGGTGTCCGTGCAGAAGGTCTTGATTTCGGAGTTGCTGCCGGGTTCCTGCGACATGAACTGGTTGCACGGAAAACCCAGGACGACGAACCCCTGGTCCTTGTATTTCTCGTAGTTGGCTTCGAGCGGGGTGTACTGCGGAGTGTTGCCGCATTTGGAGGCGACGTTGACCACCAGCATCACCTTGCCCTTGTAAGCTTTCAGCGAGGTATCCTTGCCGTCGATGTCCTTGACAGGCACATCGTAGACCGAACCCGCGCGTACCGACGCGGCTTGCAACAGGACGAGAGCACCGAGCAGGAGAAACTTTTTCATAAACTACCGACACTGCTACCCGGTTCGCGGGCGTTGTCAAAAGTCAGGTCAGCTTCTTCGTGAGGCGGAACACGTCGATGTCCGCGCCGCCCGCCTGCTGGAAAACCGTCTTCGCGCGTTCGAGTTCCGTCTCGTCTTCGCTGCGCACGGCGATGAGAAAGCCGCCCACGGCCAGCTTCTCTTGATAATGGTCCAGCCGGCTCTGCGGAATCCCGTAGTCGCTCAACCCGGCAGCCGCCGCGCCGCCGGTGACCGCCCCGACCAGCGCGCCCGCGCCGACCACGGCTGGCGCGATCATCAGCAGAGGAGTCAGCCCCACGGTGGCCATCGTCAGCACGCCCGCCGCCGCGCCCGCCACGCCGCCGGTCGCCGCGCCGCCCGCCGCCTTCGCGGCGGTGCTCTCGGCGCCGGTGGGTT
>CAXUHC010000004.1:37984-41359 GCA_964250705.1 uncultured Chthoniobacterales bacterium
GGTGGGTTGTAGGCCCCGGATCGTCACCGGCTTGGCCTCGGCGTCTGACGGCAGCAGCAGGACGGAAACGTGCGCTACAGGCACGCTGGCCGCTGGCAGAGCGCCGACGATCCGTTCGGCTTGTTCATGGGAAGTGGCGAGGCAAAGAGCGGTGGGCAGCATAAAGATTTGAGCGGCTTTTTAGCCGATTCGTATGCCGGTGACCGGACGGCCTGCTTGGCCGGGTTCCAAATTGCTCCGCTGCCTGTCATCGCCAGATTCTGATGCCGGGCCCGGTCAGGCAACCTGCCGTTCGGCGGCGGCCCGCTCCCGGATCAACGGGGTATAGAGATGCCGCTGCTGTTGCTGGGTGATCTCCCGGCGGCTCGGCAGCCGCAGAAGCTGCGGTGGGAACGTGTCCCGCGTCTCCTCTGGCGGCTGGGCCTCGGTGGGTTTGCTGGTGGCCTTGGTCAGGAACTTGAGACGTTTGATGGTCCCGGACGGGATCATTTCGACGACTGAGCCGTCGGCCTTCATCGTCACCCAGCCGGGCGCGTCGGTGAAGCTGATGGCGTCAGCGGTGATCTTTTCTTTGCGGCGGTTGAGAAACGAGACCTCGATGGTTTGCATATGCCGACTCATCCGAGCAGCCAGCGCACCTTCCGGGCCGAAAGCGGGTGTATCCCTATCGGCGATTGGGGTATTCACGGCAGAAATTGGCCGGGAGGCCGCCGCCTGCCGGTTTTTCAAGCCGTGGTTTTCGCAGGATCGTAATTCAAATACGGTGCCAGCCACCGTTCCACGACCGACAGCGGCGACCCCTTGCGCGCGGCGTAGTCCACTACCTGGTCGCGCTCCAGTTTGCCCACCGCGAAGTACTTGGAATCCGGGTGCCCGAAATACCACCCGCTCACGCTGCTGGCCGGGTGCATCGCGCAACTCTCCGTCAGCGTGATGCCCACCGCCTTCTCCACGTCCAGCAGGCGGAACAACGTCGGCTTCTCCGTGTGGTCGGGGCACGCCGGATACCCCGGCGCGGGCCGGATGCCCCGGTATTTTTCACGGATAAGATCTTCCTTGGACAACGCGCTTTCCTCCTGGCCGTAGCCCCATTCGATGCGCGCCTGGTAATGCAGGAACTCGGCGAACGCTTCCGCCAGCCGGTCGGCCAGGGCCTGCGTCATGATCTTGTTGTAATCGTCGTGCTCGCTCTGGAACCTGGCGACCAGCTCATCCGAGCCGTGGCCGGTCGTCACGGCAAACGCGCCGAGGTAGTCCGCGCGTCCGCTTTCCTTCGGAGCGATGAAATCTGCGAGCGACTGGTTGCACTGCCCCGCCGGTTTCTGCTGCTGCTGGCGGAGGTGATGCAGCCGGGTCAGCACTTCCCGGCGGTCCTCGCCCGTGTAAAGTTCGAGATCGTCGCCAACCGAGTTGGCCGGGTAGAACCCGTGCACCGCCCGCGCCCGGAGCAATTTCTTCTCGACGATCTGGTCCAGCAGACGCCGCGCGTCGTCGTAAAGCTCCTTCGCCTGCTTGCCGACGTACGGATCGTCGAAAATCCCCGGGAACCGCCCGCGCAGTTCCCACGTGTGGAAAAACGGCGACCAATCGATGAAGGGCACCAATTCTTCTAAAGACTGATCGTCGATGACCCGCCGCCCAAGGAAGCCCGGCGTGTCGATGCGCGCCGCCGCCCAGTCCACCGGCGTTTTCTTGGCGCGCGCTTCTTCGAGCGTGAGCATCTTCTTCTCGCGTCCTCGCCCGGCGTGTTCCTCGCGCAAGCGGTCGTATTCCACCCGGGTTTTCTCGGCGAAGTCTTTCCGCTGCTCCGGGTTGAGCAGGGTATTGACCACGCCCACCGAACGCGACGCGTCCAGCACGTGAATCACCGGGTGCGTGTAAGACGGCGCGATCTTGACCGCCGTGTGCGCGCGGCTGGTCGTCGCCCCGCCGATGAGCAGCGGCAGGTCGAACCCGAGCCGCTGCATCTCGCTGGCGACGTGGGTCATTTCGTCGAGGCTCGGGGTGATCAGCCCGCTCAAACCGATGACATCGACGCCGTGCATCTTGGCCGCGTCGAGAATTTTCTCGCAGGAACACATCACGCCCAGGTCGATGATCTCGAAGTTGTTACACGCCAGCACGACGCCCACGATGTTCTTGCCGATGTCGTGCACGTCGCCCTTCACGGTGGCCATCAGCACCTTCCCCTGGCTGCGGCGTTCCGCCACGGGCTGCGCGGCCTTTTCCGCCTCCATGAACGGCATCAGGTAAGCAACGGCTTTTTTCATCACCCGCGCGCTCTTGACCACTTGCGGCAGGAACATCTTGCCCGCGCCGAACAGGTCGCCTACCACGCTCATCCCGGCCATCAGCGGGCCTTCGATGACGTGCAGCGGACGCTCGGCTTGTTGACGCGCTTCCTCGGTGTCCGTGTCGATAAAATCCGTGATGCCCTTGACCAGCGCGTGCGAAAGCCGCTCCTCCACCGTGCCGGCGCGCCACGCGTCGTCTTCCTTTTTCGCCTTGTCGCCGGTCTTCTGCTGCTTGATGGCCTCGGCGGTTTCGACGAGCCGCTCCGTGGCGTCGGGGCGGCGGTTGAGCAGCACGTCTTCCACGCGTTCGAGCAAATCCTTGGGAATGTCCTCGTAAACCGCCAGCACGCCCGCGTTGACGATGCCCATGTCCATCCCGGCGCGGATCGCGTGATACAAAAACGCCGAGTGCATCGCCTCGCGCACCGGGGTGTTGCCCCGGAACGAGAACGAGATGTTCGACACGCCGCCCGACACGTGCGCGCCGGGCAGGTTCCGCCGAATCCAGCGCGTCGCCTCGATGAAATCGACCGCGTAGTTGTTGTGCTCCTCGATGCCGGTGGCCACGGTCAGGATGTTCGGGTCGAAAATGATGTCCTCCGCCGGAAAGCCGACCTCCTCCGTGAGAATCCGGTACGCCCGGGTGCAGATTTCGACCCGCCGTTCGTAGGAAGCCGCTTGCCCTTCCTCGTCGAACGCCATCACGACCGCCGCCGCGCCGTAGCGCCGGACCAGCCGGGCGGAATGCCGGAACTTTTCCTCGCCTTCCTTGAGCGAGATTGAATTGACGATCCCCTTGCCTTGGATGCACTTGAGCCCGGCTTCGATCACGCTCCACTTGGAAGAATCGACCATGATCGGCACCTTCGAGATGTCCGGCTCGGCGGCGAGCAGGTTGAGAAAACGCACCATCGCCTTCTCGCCGTCGAGCATCCCCTCGTCCATGTTCACGTCGAGGACGTTCGCGCCGCCCTCGACCTGCTGGCGCGCCACCTGGAGCGCCGTTTCGTAGTCGCCGTTGAGGATGAGCTTGGCGAACCGGGGCGAACCGGTGACGTTGGTGCGCTCGCCGATGAGCAAA
>CAXUHC010000004.1:41369-49044 GCA_964250705.1 uncultured Chthoniobacterales bacterium
CGGCGGAAGATTCGTCGGGCATGGCGGTGAAGGACCGCACGGTATGACATCACGGCCCGAAAGGAAAGTTGCAGTTGCAGCCGCTGGAGAGGCCCAGAGCCACCCCTCCTCCCCGGGCCCCGCCGTTTCCGCGGGGCACACCCTGTCGTCTGACGGACGCCGGGCATCGTAAGCTCATGGCAGCTATTTAGTTAACGCTGCTGAAATTTCTAAGCAAATCCCCGATGGACAAAACAGGAATTTTACCGATAATCCCAGGGCGGTGCAAGCTCTATGAGAACCGGACCCGAATTAATCCTGGCTACGAGATCCTACGCGGAGGAGGTCTCCGCCAAAAGCTGGTGGACCCTACTTTCGACGGCTTTCCTGCTGACCGCCGCCCTGGCAGGCACCGTCTGGAACGTTCACTGGGCGGCCAAGCTCCTTTGCAGCGTGCTCAGCGGATTGTTGATGATCCGGCTTTTCGTCATCTACCATGACCAGCAGCACCATGCGATTTTCCCGCATTCGCGGATCGTCGAAGGACTGATGCGGGTGTTCGGCGTGCTGGCGTTGAGCCCGAGCAGTGTCTGGCGTCATTCGCACAACCATCATCATAACCACAACTCGAAGCTGCGCGGCTCGCACATCGGCTCCTTCCCGATCATGACGTCGGCCCAGTACGAGAAGTCCTCGCGCAAGGACCGTCTGGTTTACCTGGCGATGCGGCATCCGCTCACGATTCTCTTCGGGTACGCGACGACCTTCGCCGTCGGCATGTGCCTCGCTCCCTTTTTGGAAGATCCCCGGGAACATTCCGACGGCCTGGTCGCGCTCGTGGTGCATGTGGCCATCGGCGTGGCGCTCTTTTTCGGCCTCGGTTGGACCGGCGTCTTGTTGACCCAGACCATTCCACACTTCGTGATGTTCGGCATTGGCACCTACCTGTTTTACGCGCAGCACAATTTTCCCGAGGTTTCCTTCAACGAAAAAGCGGGTTGGACCTACGAGAAGGCCGCGCTGGAATCATCGAGCTACCTGCGGACGGGGCCGATCATGGCGTATTTTACCGGCAACATCGGTTACCATCACGTTCATCATCTCAACGCGAAGATTCCGTTCTACCGGCTGCCCGAGGTCATGGCGGCGATGCCGGAGCTGCAATCCCCGAAGACAACCTCGTTTCATCCGTTGGAGATCGTGCGTTGTCTGCGTCTCAAGGTCTGGGATGTGGGGGCGCAACGCATGACCGGGCTGCCCACGGTCGCCAAGGCGTCGGCATGAACCCGCCGGCTTTCACCGCGCAGGAAATCGCGCAACGCGTCCGTGGTGAAGTCGTCGGCGATGGATCGACCCTCCTGCGCGGGATCGCGGCGGCGGAGAACGCCGGCGGCAACGATCTGACGTTCGCCGACACCCGGACCCATTTCGACGCCGCGGAAAACTCTGTGGCGGCGGCCATCCTGGTTTCAGGAGACTTCACATCGACAGCCAAGGTGCTGATCCGCGTCGCCAACGCCAGGATCGCGGTGGCGCACCTGCTCCCGATCTTCTTTCCCGCGCGGCCATTCGCGGTGGGCACCGACCCCACCGCAAGGGTCGCCGCCTCGGCGCAGATCGATCCGACGGCGCACATCGGCCCCCATTGCGTGATCGGCGAGAACGTGCGGATGGGGGCAAGTTGCGTCCTGATGGGTGGAAACCATCTCGCCCACGAGACAACCCTGGGCGAGGACGTGCGCCTGTTCCCGAACGCCGTGCTCTACGCGCAGACGGCCGTGGGCAACCGGGTGAGAATTCACGCCGGGACGGTGATCGGCTCCGACGGCTACGGCTACGTGCTTGACGAGGGTCGGCATCGCAAGGTGCCCCAGGTCGGCAACGTGGTCATTCACGACGACGTGGAGATCGGCGCGAACACCTGCATTGATCGTGCCGCTCTGGGGTCAACGGTGATCGGCGCGGGCACGAAGATCGACAACCTCGTGCACGTCGCGCACAATGTGGTCATGGGGAAGCATTGCCTGATCATGGGACAGGTCGGATTCGCCGGGAGCACGCACTTATCGGACTACGTGGTCATTGCCTCGCAGTCGGGGATCGCGGGTCATCTGAAACTCGGCTCGCAGGCGACCGTAGGCGCGAAGTCCGGGGTCATGCGCGACGTTCCAGCGGGCGGCACGGTCTGGGGCATCCCGGCGATGCCCGACAAGCAGACCAAGCGCCAGATCATCGCCACGCAACAACTCCCCGAGATGGTGCGGCGGATGAAGACCCTGGAAAAACAGGTCGCGGCACTGCTGGCCAAGAACGGCCACTGAAGCGTTTACCGCGTGTCTGCAAGGACCGGTGCATCTCGCCTCTCTTCTCTGTCATCCTGAGCGGAGCCGAAGGACCTTCCGGTCGTCGGCAGACATCGCTGGGTGCCTACCGGCGGTCGGAGGGTCCTTCGGTAATTATCCATGTAACGCACAGCCCAACCTTTCGGATTTTCCGGCTGTAGCCACGGCGCTCTGTCGCCGTGCGGGCGAGCGCCTCGAGCGCAGACGCGGCGACAGAGCGCCGTGGCTACAGCCGGAGGCAGTCCATGTGTGCCAACTGGATAATTACCGATCTTTCGACTACGTGCTATGCACTCCGCTCGGGATGACAGAAATTTTTCCCGGCCGGACTTCCCATCATAGCGAACTCAAAAAGGCTTCGGGAAAGCGGCGTTCTGCCGTCTCAAAACCTGAAGGCACAAAGTCTGCTTGGCAGGTGGGGCCATGCTCACCCTTCCCCGTCGCCGGATCTCGTTTGCTGCCTTGTGCAAGGGCGATCCCGGCGCGGTGGGGGCGCTCGTCGTCATTTTCTTCGGGGCCAACTGGTCGGTGCTCGCCGGCCGCTCCACCGAACATTGGGACGCGGAGGATTTCTTCGCGCCGTTCTTCACCCTGGTGGCCCGGCTGGCCCGCCACGGCCACCTCATGCTTTGGAACCCTTTCAGCGGCGGCGGCTCGCCGGATTTCGCCGAACCGCAGCTCGGCGCGCTGTCGCCAATCACGCTGCTTTTCGGACTGCTGGCCGGGTCCAGTCCGCTGGCCTTTCATCTGTACTGGCTGGGTCTCTGGTTGTTCGGCGGACTGGGCATGCACGTGCTGGCCCGCGCGCTGGGCGCACCGCCCTGGGGAGCGTTGATTACCGGCCTGGGCGTGGTGTTTTCCGGTTTTGCCCTGGGCCATAGCGAGCACACCAGCGTGGTGTATTCCTTTGCGTTCGTGCCCTGGATCGTCTGGAGGGTCCGTGCAGCGATGACCACCGGGCGCATCTGGCCAGCCGTCGAGGCCGGGGCGCTCTGGGGATTGTCGGCGCTGGCGGGCAACCCGGCCATCGTCATTCCGGCGGGGCTGTTCGTCGGGACGGTCGCGCTGGCCTGGCTGCCGCCGACGGGTCCGGGCGTTTCGTGGTCCGGACAGGCGCGAACTTACGCCAGGTTGATGGCGCTGGTGGTGGTCGTCGGGGTCGTGGTCCTCGCGCCGCCTTACCTGAGCTTCCGGCACGAGGTCGCCGGGTTCAGCGAACGCAGCCTGCCCGTTGCGCGCGAGTTGGCGAATCCCCCGAACGGACTCGGTTTCAACTGGCTGCTCAACATCGCCAGCCCGATGATCGTCATCGGCACCTACCAGAGTCCCGGGTGGCCGACAGCCGACATTTCCTACCTGCCGCTGTATTTCGGCGCGGCCCTGCCAGTGCTGGCGTTGTTCGCACTCTGGCGGCGGCGGCGCGACCCGGGAGCCTGGATAATCGCCGGGGCGGGCCTGCTCTTTCTCGGGTTTGCCCTGGGCAGCACCCTCCCCTTGCGGGGCTGGCTTTATGATGGGTTGCCGCCCACGCGCTTTATCCGCCATCCGCCGATGTTTCGCGGATTCTTTACCCTGGCGGTGGCGATGCTTGCCGCCGTGGGCACCGGGCTCATCGAGGAACACCGCCGCGCGGGTTGGGCGCCGGCGGCCTTGCGCCCGCTGGCCGTGGCCGCCGGGATCGGCGCGACGCTCAGCGTGGCCGCCTACGTCTGGGTGATGTCCGTCCTGCCGAGCGTCCGGGGCGAGCCGCTGCTGCCCGTGGCGTCGTTGCACCTCGCGGTTGCCTGGGTCGGGCTGACGGCGGTGTGCCTGGCCGCCGCGCGCCGGGAAGGGGCTCTCCGCTGGCTGCCGGGCGCGCTGGTGTTCCTGGCGGTGCTCGATCTCGTGGGTGCGTTTACCCTGACTTTCAGCGTCGTTTACCGCCCTTTCGCCGCGCCCCTCGTCGCCATGCCCGCGCCCACGGGATCGCTGCTGGACCTGGGATCGGCGGGGTTCGCCCGCGCCATCAACGCCCATTCCAACCGTAATCTCTACGCCCAGCAGCCCGCGTTTCTGAGCTACTCGGCCATGAAGAGCCCGATCCGCTCGTGCTGGGAGCAGGATGGTCTGTTGGTCGGCAAGGCCGTCGGACCGCAGCGCGTCTGGTTTGCTGAGACCGCCCCGACCGTCCCGCCGACGCTGGCCGCTTTCGCTGCGTTTCAACGGCGGGCGCACGAGGTCGACGGCCTCATCGTCTTGCGCCACGCTCGCGCCGACCTGCTGCGCGATCCGGCGACCCTGCCGCCCGACGGCGACGGTCTCGCCGCCATCGCCAACGCCATGCCCGCCGTGCCCGTGGGCGGACACGTCGTCCGCTACCGCGCCAACGACCTCGCCCTGAGCGTCACCTGCCCGCGCGCGGGTTTCCTGTTGTTGACCGACCGTTGGTCGCGCTCCTGGACCGCCCGGGTCAACGGCCAGCCGGTGCCGGTGGACGGGGGCGATTTCCTGTTCCGGCTGGTGCCGGTCGCGGCGGGGGAAAATCTCATCGAGATGGGGTTTCAGCCGCCGTGGGTGTTCCTGCTGCTGGCGTTGAGCTGGGCGACCCTCGCGGTGGTCGCGGCCGGCGGGGTCCGGCAGTACGTCCGGCGGCGAAAGACCATCCCGGTCCCCGTCGTCCCTTTCACCAGATGCTCGTTATCGGAACCCGCCGCCCACGGGTAGGGACGATCAGACGGCCAGCGCTTCCAGCCCGCTGAGACGCAACCGCTTCTCGACCACCGGCAACCGCCGCGCCGGACAATCGCGCACCGCCTCGGCGATGGCGCGGATGTGAGCGGGCGTCGTGCCGCAGCAGCCGCCGACGATGTTGAGCCAACCCTGCGCCGCCCACTCGCGGATCTGCGGGGCGAGCGATTCCGGCGTTTCGGGAAAACCCGTCGGCGAGAGCGGGTCGGGCAGCCCGGCATTAGGGTAACAGGAGACGTTGATCGGCGCGATGCGCGCGAGTTCCTCGATGTACGGACGCATCTCCTGCGGCCCGAGCGCGCAGTTGAGGCCGATGCTCAGCAACGGCGCGTGCGACACGCTCGTGTAAAACGCCTCGACCGTCTGGCCGCTGAGCGTCCGCCCGCTAAGGTCGGTGATCGTCCCCGAAATCATGATCGGCACGCGGCTAGCCGGATGGTCGTCGAAATGCTGCTGGATGGCAAAGAGCGCGGCCTTGGCGTTGAGCGTGTCGAAGATCGTCTCGACAAGCAGGACATCGACACCGCCGTCGAGCAACGCGGCGACCTGTTCCGCGTAGGCAGCGCGCACCTGGTCGAACGTCACGTCCCGTGCGCCGGGGTCGTTGACCTCGCGCGACATGGAAAGCGTTTTGCTCAACGGGCCGATGGCTCCGGCGACGAACCGCCGACGGCCATCCTGGGCCTCCACGCGCTTGGCGGCCCGGCGGGCACAGGCGGCGGCGGCGAGGTTGAGTTCGTAGGCCAGCGATTCCAGCTTGTAGTCGGCCTGGGAGAGCGACGTGGAATTAAAAGTGTTCGTCTCAATGATGTCCGCGCCCGCTTCGAGAAACGCGGCGTGCACGTCTTCGACCACCTGCGGCCGGGTGAGGCAGAGGAGGTCGTTGTTGCCTTTGAGATCGACGTGATGGGTGGTAAACCGCTCTCCGCGATAAGCCGCCTCATCGAGCTTGTACTGCTGGATATTGGTACCCATCGCACCGTCGAGGATGACGATGCGTTCCTGGAGAAGCGTTTCGAGAGGATGAGCCATTTAGTTAATGAACACTGGGAAAGCAGAAAAATCAATTCATAAATAATCGCATCATGATGTTTTGATACGTTTGATCAATGCAGGATGATCCGTGATCACACCGGCCACTTTCCAGCCCTTGAGCCGGTCGTGATCGGCAGCGGTTTGCGGTCCGTACACATAGCTCCACGCCCCGGCCACCCTGGCGTCGTCGATCAGCCTCTCTTCCACGCAATCGCAATTCCAGATCGCCGCCGGGCGAACCGGAAACTCCGCGTTCAGCAGTCCGAACAGGGTCAGGGGCCGGTGCGCCATGAGCAGGCCGCACTCCACCCCCAGTTCCCGCCCGAACCGCACCGCCAAAGGGTGCCAAAACGACGAGACCAGCATTTCACGCCGCTCCCGGTACGGGCGCAACGCCGCCAGGATCGCTTCGAGGTCCGTGGGTGTTTTGATTTCCAGGTTCCAGAAGATGTCCGGGAACGCTTCGAGCGCCTCGACCAGCGTGGGCACGGCGACCCCGGCCAAGGCCGCGAGTTCCGCACGGGTGAGCGCGGAGATTTCCCGTCCCCGGATCAGCCGGTCGTGAAACAAAATCGGCGTGCCCTCGCGGGTGACCTGCACGTCCGTCTCGACGCCGTCCGCCCCCTGCCCGAGCGCCGCGTCGAAGGCGGCCAACGTGTTCTCGGGAAGTTCGGCGTGGTAACCGCGATGCGCCAAGACGAGCATGGGATTTACCTCCGCAGGAGTTCGTCGCCCAGCACCGCCAGCACGAACACCAGGCCGACAAACGCGTTGGCGTTGAAAAAGGCGCTGTTGACCCGGCCCACGTCCAGCGGCGCAGAACCCGCCACGCTGCGGTGTTCGTAGAAAAACGCTCCCAGCACCAGCACCATCGCGCCGACGTAAATCCAGCCCAGCCCGGACGCCCAGCCAAACGCGCACAGGCCCAGAAACGCCCCCGCATGGAGCGCCTGCGCCAGCCGCAGGCTGCCGGGGATGCCGTGGCGCACCACGAGGGAGCGCAACCCCGCCGAGCGGTCGAAATCGTAGTCCATCGTCGCGTAAATCAGGTCGAATCCCGCCACCCAGAGCAGCACCGCTCCGGCCAGCACCAGCGGCGGCCAGTCGAAATGCCCGCGCACCGCCAGCCACGCGCCCACCGGCGAGACGGCCAGCGCCAGCCCGAGAAAAGCCTGCGTGTAATCGGTGAACCGCTTGGTCAGCGAATAGAAAAACACGATGAGCAAAGCCACCGGCGCGAGGGCAAAACACAGCGAATTGATGAAGGCGGTCGTGACGACGAACGCCCCCGCGCTACCCACCAGCAACGCCGTCGCCACGGGCCGGGACACCAGTCGATGCCGCCCGGCGGTGCGCGGGTTGCGCTGGTCGATTTCCCAGTCCGCCAGGCGGTTGAACACCATCGCCGCCGTGCGCGCGAACACCATGCACAACAGGATCAAGCCGAACGTCCGCGCCGAGGGCCAGCCCCGCGCCGCCGCCAGCATCGACCCCAGCGCGAACGGCAGGGCGAAGACCGTGTGCGAAAAGCGGATGAACGTCAGCGTCCGGCTGACAGGAGCGACGAAAGAGGAAAGCGGCATCGACATGGT
>CAXUHC010000005.1:0-21245 GCA_964250705.1 uncultured Chthoniobacterales bacterium
TCAGCGCGGCGGCGGTCGGCTCGTTGATGATGCTCAGGACATTGAACCCGGCCAACTGCCCGGCGTGGATCGTCGCCGTGCGCTCGGAGTCGTTGAAATACGCGGGCACGGTGATGACGGCGTCCGTCACCTCCTGGCCCAAGTAACGCTCGGCATCGTTCTTGAGTTTCTTGACGATGAGCGCGCTCAACTCCTCGGCGGAGAACACCTTGTCGGCGAACTCGCGGTGAAACTCGTCCTTGCTCTTGCCCATCTCGCGCTTGACGAAATCGACGATCTTCTCCGGCTCGGCGACGGAGTTCTGCTTGGCGTACGTGCCCACGACGGCATTCGCGCCGTCGAACAGGATGACCGAGGGCGTGATGCGCTCGCTCTCGGAGTTGGGAATGATCTGCGGCTTGCCGTAGGCGTCGATGTGCGCGATGGCCGAGAAGGTCGTGCCCAGGTCGATGCCGACGGCTTTGCGGGTGGTCGTCATAGGGAAAAGATCGGATTAAATGACAGCAGCGGGAGCGTCGGAGGGCGCGGGATCGGTGGCGGGAGGCGTGGCGGGTTTCCAGCGGCGGGCGACGATTTCTTCGGGTCGGATCGCCCGTTCGCGCCAGGAAAAGCCGGGTTTGACCGAACGGGCCACGAGGCCCTCGTCCTCGGGCGCGGCGGCCGGCTCGAAGGAAACGATGCGGTGGGATTTCTTGTCCACGGGCGCGCCGGCCGTGGTGCGGGAAAGGACCACGTCCATGCGCAGAAATACCTCAATCATGTGGTGGAGCTGGTTCTCGACGTTGCCCGCGAGATTTTGCAGGAATGCCTGTTCGCTTTCGGTCTCCTCGCTGCCGCCCGGCACCCCCGCGCGTTTTTTGTCGTCGCCTTTGCCGGGAGATTTGTCCGGTTTCTCGACGGCGGTGCGCAGGGTTTCCAGACGGGCGAGGGTCTGTTCGTGGACGGCGGTGAAATCGTCGAACAGCGAGACGAGGTCGCGGATGAACGGCTTTTGGAGCGCGTCGAAAAGGAAGCCGTCCTTGTAGCCTTTGAGTTCGGCGTGCAGCGCATCGAAAAGCTTCTGGTTGGCGGACTCGACCGAGCCGATGCGTTGGAGCTGTTGGTTGATGTTGTCGATGACCGGCGAGGCGGCAGGCTGGGCGGCGGCGGATTTACCGAGCGCGGTGAGCGCCGCGGCCATCTCCGCGTTCTGGCGTTTGACCGATTCCATCTCGAACGCCAGGGGCCGGAGCATCTGGCCGAGGGCGAGGAGCAGATCGTTGCGGTCCATCCGCACGGCGCCCGACGCCTTGGCTTCCGCCTGACTGGCCAGGTTTTTCATTTCCCCGGCGAAGTCAAAATCGTCCAGGTGGGATCGGAGCGGGTCTGGCATGGCTTTTTACTCTGGTAGCGAGTTTCAGGCCAAGCCGGACGATTTTCTCCAATGCGGGCAATTTCACCGCCGCCGACCTGCGGAACTCGTCCGCAGATTCCGCAGATTTCCGCAGATTGCGGAACGGAAGTAGGGAGTCTTTTCTCTCCTTCTCTTCCATCTGCGAAAGTCTGCGGAATCTGCGGACGATCTTCCGTCCTTACGCCGCAAAATGCCGCGCGATCGCCTGCGCGAACTGGTCCAAATCCGCGTTGGGCGACTCGATATCGACCGTCCAACCGGCCTCTTTCAACGCCAGCGACGTGATCGGCCCGAGGCTGGCCGCCAGCATCCCCGGCGGCCGTGGGAGCTTGAGCGCGAGAAAGTTCTCCACGCTCGATCCGCTGGCAAACGTGATGACGTCCGCGCCCTCGCGCCGGAAGCGTTCCAGCGGGGAGGGGCGGTCGGGGTTGGCATTGGCGGTGTCGCCGGTGTCCGGGACCGTCCGGTAGGCGATGGCTTCATCCACGATGGCGCCGAGCCTGGTCAACTCGCGGGCCAGCACGTCGCGCGTGGACTCCGGGCGGACCAGGAGAATTTTCACGTTTTCCACGCTGGTTTCCCTTTGAAGCGCTTCGAGGAGGGCCTCGGCGACGGCGGTTTCCGGTTGCACGTCCACCTTGAGATGGAACTCGCGCAAGCGCGCGGCGGTCGCCGGACCCACTGCGGCGATCCGCGCGCCGCCGATGTCGCGGGCGTCGGAAAACAGGCGGTAAAACCACTCGAAAAACGCTTGGACCCCGTTGGGGCTGGTGAAGACGATCCACTCGTAGGTATGGGCGTCCTTCACCAGTTCGGCGAACTCGCGCAATTCCTTGGGCGGCTCGATGCGGATCGTGGGGATCTCGAGCACGTCGGCCCCGAGCGCGCGGAGCTTCACCGACAACGCCCCGGCCTGCTGGCGGGTGCGCGTGACGACGACGCGCTTGCCGAAGAGCGGCCTTTTCTCGAACCAATTGAGGTCTTTGCGCAGGTTGACGACCTCGCCGAACACCGCGACCGCCGGGGCCTCGAACTTCGCCGCCGCCGCCTTTTGCGCGATGTCTCCCAAAGTCCCGGTCAAGGTCTGCTGCCGCCCCGTCGTCGCCCAGCGCACGAGCGCGACGGGCAGGGCTTTATCCGCGCCCGCGTCGAGCAACTGCCGGCTGATCGATTCCAACCGTTCCACGCCCATGAGCATGACCTTGGTGCCGGGAGCCTTGGCGATCTGCGCGAAATCCACGGCGCTGCCGCCCTTCTCCGGATCCTCGTGGCCGGTGAAGATGGTCAACTGCGAGACGTGCCCGCGTTGCGTCACGGGAATCCCCGCGTACGCCGGTCCCGCCACGGTAGACGACACCCCCGGCACGACCTCGAACTTCACGCCCGCCTGCGCGAGCGCGAGGGCCTCTTCGCCCCCTCGCCCGAACACGAACGGATCACCACCTTTCAACCTGACCACACGCTTGCCGCCCCTGGTTTTCTCGACGAGCAGGGCATTGATCTCCTCCTGCTTCAACGTGTGCGCGCCCGCCTTCTTGCCCGCGTAAATGACCTCCACGCCCACCGGTGCCCACGCGAGCATGTCCGGGTTGCACAGGTAATCGTAGACGAGGATTTCCGCCAGTTCGATGCATTCCTTCGCCCGCAGCGTGACCAGCCCCAAATCACCCGGCCCCGCCCCGACGAGGTAGCAGATGCCGACGGGTTTGGGGGCAGATTTGTCCTTCTTGCTCATGGGAGCGGCAACATCGTGCACTTGGGCCGGAAGGACAACCAGGATCGTGGCGGAAACGCCCGTTTTCATCCCGGCGATTAAGCTTCTCTCCATCCGTCTGGAGACGCTAAACTGCTCTGGAGCGCGCCCTCCTTCCCGGCTTGCGAACTGTTCGCTCCAGACATGCAACTCTCGCGACACCTGAATCCCGCCCGGCTGCGCTCGGTCTCCGGCGTGATCATCGGACTTTACGTCACGATGCACCTCTCCAACCACGCGCTCGGTCTGATCTCGATTGACGCGCAGGAAGCCGCGCGCCCGTACGTGCTGGCGCTCTGGCATTCACCCCCCGGCCAGGTGCTCCTCTACGGCAGTCTCTACGTGCACTCCGCCATCGCGCTCGCCGCGTTGTCGCGGCGGCAAACGTTCCGCCTGCCGCTCTGGGAAGCGATGCAACTGCTCGTCGGCCTCGCCATTCCGTACCTGCTGCTCGTGCATGTCGTCAACACGCGCGGCACCCGCCTGCTGACCGGCATCGACATCACTTATCCTTACGAGATCGCCAACTTGTGGGTCGACCCGTGGACGCGGGCGCGCCAGATTTTGCTCGTCGCGCTGGTCTGGGGCCATTTCGTCCTCGGACTGCATTTCTGGCTGCGCCTGCGTCCCTGGTACCAACGCGCCTTCCCGCTGGCGCTGATTTTCTACGTGCTGGTGCCGACGGGCGCGCTGCTCGGCTTCGCGGAAGTCGGCATGACCGTGACCGCCCAGGCCCGCCGCGATCCCGCCTGGTTCAAGACCATGAAGACGCTGGGCGTGCCCTCCGACCCCCGGCGCGCCGCCAGACGCCTGGCGTTCAAAAACTGGGTGGGACCGGCTTGGCTCGGTTTGGTCGGCGTGGTTTTCGTCGTGGCGCAGGTCAGCCAATGGCGCGGGCGGCGTCACCGTTTCCGCGTGACGTTCCCGGGCGACTTTTCCGTCAGTGCGCCCTGCGGCATGTCGATCCTGGAAGTCAGCCGCATGGCGCACCGGCCTCACGTTTCCGTCTGCGGGGGGCGGGCGCGCTGCACGACCTGCCGGGTCCGCATCGAAAAAACGGACGGCGAACTCCCGCCGCCCAACGGACTGGAGTCCGACGCGCTGGCCCGCATCGGCGCGCCCGCCGGGCTGCGGCTGGCGTGCCAACTGCGGCCCACGTGCGGCCTTTCGGTCTCGCCGCTGCTTCACCCGAGGCTGACGCGCTCGACCAACCGGCGCACGGCGCGGGGCAAGGACTTCGGCCAGGAGCGTCATCTCACCATCCTCTTCATTGACCTGCGCGGCTCGACCCGGCTGGCGGAATCGCGCATGCCCTACGACGTGGTTTTCCTCCTGAACCATTATTTTGCCGAGATGGCGGACGCGGTCGAAGAGTCGGGAGGTCATTATTCGAACTTCACGGGGGACGGGTTGATGGCGCTCTTTGGGTTGGGGCGTTCCTCGGCGGACCACGGGGCGGGCGCGGCGTTGCTCTGCGCCCGGCACATGCTCGAAAAGATCGGCGGTCTCAACCAGCAGATGTCGTCCGAACTGACGGAGCCGTTCTCCATCGGCATCGGCATCCACACCGGGCCGGTGGTCGTCGGGTTGATGGGGCCGCCGAAGACGCCGGTCCTTTCCGCGTTGGGCGACGTGGTCAACACGGCGGCCCGGCTGGAAAGCGCGACCAAGGACTTGCACGCTCCGGTGGTCGTGTCGCGGGACACCATCGAAGCGGCGGGCTTGGCAGTTGATCTGCCCGCGCACGACTTGCTACTGCGAGGGCGCTCGGCAGTGCTGCCGGTCCATACGTTGGGTATTGATGATCTGCGTCAGCTTGTCTCTGGCGTGAAAGCCGCGCGCGCGGTCGTGCAAAGGTCCTGACGGCTCTCCGAGCCGGTTCCTATTTACAGGAATGTCGATTTACCGACCACATGCTGGCTCAACAGAGAAGTCAGGGACCGGCTCGGAGAGCCGTCCTTGCCTGTTTTCAAAGAAGCTGCGGCGCGACCTTGGCGGCCAAGCCTTCCGGGTCGTCCATCGACCACACCGACTCGCCGAACACCGGCATCGCCGCGCCGTCGATCCCGAACAACACCGCCTGGAGCTGCATCTGCCCGCGCTCGGGATAAAACACCGTGTTCACGCCCAGCGGCATCTGGCAGCCGCCGCCCAGCAAACTGAGCAACCGGCGCTCGGCGGTCACGGCGGCCCAGGTCTGCGTATGATTGACTGCCGCCAGCGCGCGCAACGTTTCCGCATCATCCGCGCGGCATTGCAACCCGATGGCTCCCTGCCCGACGGCGGGCATCATGCGGGCCGGGCCGAGAATCTCCACCGCGAACCGGGCGTCCTCCGTTTCCAGCACGCCGGTCTCGAAGGCAGCCGCGTACCCGAGCCGTTCCAGCCCGGCGCGGGCCAGCACGAGCCCCGCCCAGTCCGGGTGCTCGGTCAGCTTGCGCAACCGCGTGCCGACGTTGCCGCGGATCTCGCTCACCCGCAGGTCGGGCCGCCGCCACTGGAGTTGACGCTGCCGCCGCAGGCTGCTCGTTGCCAGCGTCGCGCCGTGCGGCAGGGCGTCGAAACGGGAGAACCCCTCCTTGAAAATCAGCACGTCTTCCGTGTTCGCGCGGGGCAGCACGGCGGCCAGGGTCAAGCCCTCGGGCAGGATCGTGGGCAGGTCTTTCAAGCTATGGACGGCGGCGTGGATCGTCCCGGCCAGCAGTTCGGTTTCCAGTTCCTTCGTGAACAGGCCCGGATCGACCTTGCCCACCATCGGCGGCGACGTGACCGCCGCGCTGCCGTCCACCGTGGCCGACGCCACGTAACCGTGCCCGCCGGGGGCGAGGTGCGTCAGGCTGAGGTCCTGGCGTTTGTCGCCGGTCGTCCTGATCTCGCTGACCTCGAACCGCCCTCCCGGCCACTCCGCGCGCAGGGCTTCTTGCACGAGCGTCGTTTGCGCCAGCGCGAGCGCGCTGCCGCGCGTACCGAGAATGAGGTAGGGATGTCTCTCCGAGGCACTCCCTTGCTTCTCTGGTTCCGGTGATGCGCTCATCCAGGCCATTCTAGGGACCGGCCCGGAGAGCGATCCCTACCTGGGAAGGGGGTTGTACCCGGCTTTCGATGCTCCGGGCAAATTCCTCGACGTGCCCCTGGATGATCCGCTCGCAGGCGGCCAGTTCCTGCCGCCGCGATTCCATCGCCAGCCGGGCGATTTCCTGGAGCGAGTCGATGTCGTAGAGGTACACGCCCTCCACGTCGTTGGCCGAGGGCTCCACATCGCGGGGCACGGCGATGTCGATCACGAAGAGCGGCCGGTCGCTGCGTCCGGCCATGAGCGCGGCGAGCCGGTCCTTCGTCACGACGAAGCCCGGCGCGGAGGTGGACGTGATGAGAATGTCCACGTCCACCGCCTCGCGCGTCCACGCCTCGAACGACGGCACGGCCAGCCCCCCGAGCGACGCCGCCAGCGCGACGGCGCGGTCGGACGAACGGTTGGCCACGCGCAAATTGCCGGGGCGCACCCCGCGCGAAACGAGGTTGCGCGCCGTGCGCTCGCCCGTCTCGCCCACGCCGAGGATCAGCGCCTTGCAGCGCGACAGGTCGCCGAAAAGCCGTTCCGCCAGGTCGACCGCCGCCGTTGCCACCGACACGGCGCCCCGCCCGATGTTCGTGCGCGAACGCACCTGCTTGGCCACCCGGAACGCGCGCTGGAACAGCGGGTTGAGCAGGCGGGAGGTGGTCCCCGCCCCGGCGGCCACGAGGTAGGCGCGTTTCACCTGGCCGAGAATTTCGGTTTCACCGATGACCATCGACTCCAGGCCGCAGGCCACGCGGAAGAGATGTTCCACGCTGCGCGGGGCGTCGTGGTGGAAAAACTGGTCCGTCGCCGGCTGGCTGCGTCCCTCGGTTTCGCAGTAGCGCCAGAAAAGGTCCTCCGCGCGCCGGGCCGGTTCCTCGCCGCCTTCGATGACGGCGTAGTGTTCCACGCGGTTGCAGGTCGAGAGGATGAGCGCCTCGCACACCCCGTCGAGCGCGGCGAGGCGGCGGGTGGCGGCAGGCAACTCCTTGTCCGCGAAGGCATAACGTTCCCTCACGTCAACCTCGGCGGTCTGGTGGCTCAAGCCAAAGCAAACGATGTTCATGCGGGAAGACAAGGTGAGCTTCAGATTCGCACGAACGACAGGCCTCCGAGGGTGAGTAAAGCGACCGTGAACGCCGCCACCGAAAGCGACGCCACCCGCCGGGGCGCGAGCCGCCACCGGCCCCAGCGCGCCTGCACCAGAAAAGCGTACAGCATCCAGATCACGATGGCCCAGACCAGGTGTGGCCGGGTGCTGGGCGTGCCCATGTTGAACCCGGCAGCGAGGCCGAAAGTCAGCAAGGCGAGGCCCATCGCCAGCAGGCGCGCGTTGAGCTGGCTCAGGTCGGAAATGGGCGGCAACTGGAAAAAGAGGACCTTCAAGCGGTGGCTCTTGAGTTGTCGTTCTTGCCACAGATACATTCCCCCGGCCAATCCCGCCAGGGCAAACGCCCCGAAGGACAGGACCGAAAACGCCGCGTGAAACTCCAGCCACGGGTTGATGCCCGGGTGCCGGGCACGCCCGCTGCCGGGAAGCCAGTCGTCCAGCGCGAGCAGGGCAAAGGTTTGTAATCCGCAGGCCAGCGGCGCGGTGAACAATCCCAGCGGCGAGAGCCGATAGGTGTTGCCGATGGCGAGATAAAACAGCACCATGCCCCAGCTCAGGAACGCCACGACCTCAAAATGGTTGGTCAGCGGACACCGGCCCACCGCCGCGCCGCGCTGCCAGAGGAAAACAGTTTGCAGGGCGAAGCCGACGGCGACGACCCCCAGGTTCCACCACGTCGAATAATGCCGCCGGTCGCCGAGCGTCCCGGCGGTGTAGGCAAAGCTCAGCAGGAAGCAGAACGTCGAGGCACCCAGGTACTGGCGATCGCGCAGGTGGGCCGCGCTGAAGAGCAAGAGGGGGTGAAGGTCCATCGCGGGTGGTGGCCAATCTACGGCAGAAGTCGCCCCGGCCAAACAAAAAGTAAGGTTCGTCGGGAAGTGAGTTTCGTCTCGATGGAGACCGTGCCCGCCGCTTTTTAGCGCCCGCCGCTTCTTCCTTTTTACTTTTGCCACGGACCCGCTAACCTTGCCGACGCGATGGAAACCTTTCCCCTGACCGCCTTTGACCTGACGCCGCTGCACGAGGCGGTCCGCGACGTGCCGGATTTTCCCAAGCCGGGCATCCTGTTCAAAGACATCATGCCGCTGCTGGCGGACCCCGCGTGCTTCAAGCTGGCCATCGACAGTTTTGCCGCCATTTGCCGCGACCTGCCGGGTGGTCCGCCTACCAGGATCGTTGGCATCGACGCGCGCGGCTTTCTCTTCGGCGCGGCGGTGGCCTACGCGATGGGGCTGGGGGTCATCCCGGTGCGCAAAAAGGGCAAGCTGCCGGGTCCGACCGAGTTTCACGCGTACACGCTCGAATACGGCGAGGCGGTCGTGGAGATGCAGGCCGACGCGCTGGCACCGGGAGATCGGGTCGTGCTGATCGACGATTTGCTGGCGACCGGCGGCACGGCGGCAGCGGCTTTGCGACTGATCGAAAAACTCGGCGGCGAACCGCTGGCGGTGCTGTTCCTGATCGAACTGGAGTTCCTCGGAGGCCGCGCCAAGCTGGAGCCGACCCCGGTGACCGCGCTGCTCAGGTACTGAGGCCGCGCAAGTCGGTTATCATCCGACCGTCCTTTTCAGGCCGACCGGCGACGGCGCAGCACCGAAGCTGCCAACCCGGCAGCACCCAACGCGAGGGTGGCGTAGGTCGTCGGCTCGGGCACGACGAAAAGAGGCACGGTGACGCGGCCCGCCTGGGAGTTCTTGCCGATGGAAATGGTGTCGGTCGAAGAATAGTATCCCAACGTGGTGCCGAGCGTGCCGGGGAAGGTAAGCGTGACGCTATACGACGTGTCCGCCGTAATGGTCATGCCGGTGTAAGTGCCCGTCGCGTTCAGAACCGTTGCCGAGTCCGGGGGCGCGGTGAAGGGAGCGGTCGCACCCGTGAACGCCTGCGAGATGGTGAAGTTTCCGGTGCTGGCGCCGACGCTGCCGAGATCGTAAAGCGTGAAGAAATCCCCGGAAGTCAGCGATTCGGTGCTCCCGTTGCTCGAAAAATTGAGGCTGTAGATGAAGGTGGAGCTGGTGCCGTTCGTCGTTTCCGCGAGGAAAGTCGGGACCAGGCCGGCGGACGCCGAGCACGTCAAGCCGAACAAAACCGCGCCTGCCGCCAACGTTTGTAACCCGAGTGCCAATTTTTTCATGATCAATTGCGTCCCGCTAATTTATTGCCCCAACCCACGTAATTTCGTAACTATTGGGGCGGATAGTAAGGATTAATCGCGGCAAGTCAACGAAAAAGTGGGGAATCGACCCCAAAAGGCGGTGGCTCCGTCGGGACTTGGGGGTCACTCGTCCACCGACGACTGCCCTTTCCTGAATTCTAGGTGCCGCACCTTGCCTCCGGCGTGGGCGATGTAACCACCCGTTCCCAACACCGCGAACGCGCCAAGCAGCGCCGCCGCCGCGAGCGGGAACAGGGTCTTCGGCCATTTGCACGGCGCGCCGATGCCCACGGCGGCCAGCGCGGCCAGCGCGTAAAACATCCAGATCAGGCTTTCGGCCCGATGTTTGTGCGCGTCGAGCCATTCCTGGCCCGCCGGGTCGACCGTGGTGTTCACGGTCTGGTAGGCCTGCTGGCCCAGCCCGTAGACCGGCCACGCGCTGGCTGCCATCAGAGCGACGATGCCCAGCGCGATCAGGACCGCCGCCCGGTTGCGGCTGGCCAGCGCCGCCGCCAGCGCCAGCGCCCCGGTCGCCAGCCCGTAGACCGGCAGCGGGTTGAGCAGGACGTGGAGATACTCCGGCTGGCGGAGGGCTTCGAGGAAGCCGCTCAAGAGTTTTTCTTCTCCACGCCGCAGTCCAGCATATCCTTGCCCATGTAGGGATTGGCGATGGTGGTCGTGCGCTGCACCCAGTCCTTTTTGACCATCGGACACTGGAAAACGTGGAATTCCGGGTTGCCCGCGACCTTCTTTTCCGCCGTCTGGCTCAGGGCGGAAAAGGCTTCGCGCCCGGCCTTGAGATCTTTGGCGTCGAGGATTGCCTGCCCCGCGCCGCCCGGCAACGCGTGGGCGGCGTCCTTGGCGGCGTTGAGGTTGTCGGTGACCAGTGCCTTGAGCACCTGCTCGTAGATCGTCATGAATTTGGCGTCTCCATCGGAGAGCGGGGCCGCGCGACCGGCGAGCGGGGCAACCAGCAAAGCGAGACCGCAGAACAACACGGGAGCAAGACGAGAAAAGGTAGAACGCATGATATGATGGGAGAGGTGGGTTGCTAAATGCCTAGCCGAATATTGGATTGCTTCCGCTGTAGCGACGGAGCGCCGTCGCTACAGCCGGAGGTTATTTGGATAGGCACTAAGGGAATCGGACGGCCTCCGCTGCTCAGACGTTCATTCTTTCGCGGGAACGTCAGAAATTGTCCGTCGAGCGGTATCTTCGGTATCGTAAGGGACGGCGGCGGGAGATCAATCGCCACAGTATCATCTTTTTGTGCTTTCGCCGGGCTGACGAGGCGCCTTTTCCCGGATCGCCTGGAAATGCAGCGAGAGCGTCTCGGCTTCCTCCAGCCATTCCAGCTTCTCGCGGAAGGTGAGCCGACGGTCCAGCAACCGGTCCAGATCGCGGCTGCCTTCGGCGGTGCTCCACTTCCAGTCGGGCACGATGGGAAGATCGTCGGATTTCATCGCATGCGCTCCAATTCCGCGATGTCGATCAAATCCTGTGGCCGCCCGGCCACGCGTTTCATCTCCAACAAAGTGTCCAGTGTCACCACCGGAGCCGAAACGCCCGGCGAAAGTTCCAGGCGGAGTGCGCGAGCGAATTCCCGTGCAAAAGGAAACGGCTCGTACACGAAGATGTCAATTGGCGTCCGGCGGTGCACGTCGCTCCAGAGCTTGAGCACGATCATCCCCTTCTCCTCCCGCCAACGTGCACGCGTTTCGGCGTCCGCAAAAGCCTCGGGACTTTCCGGGATCGACATTTGGTAACCGATAGCCAGCAAAGCGTGCAATCCTCCAGCCGCATTTTCGGGCGTCAGGCGGATCACGATATCCACGTCGCGAGTGAGACGGACAAATCCGTGCGCGTTGACCGCCAGACCGCCCACGATGAGGTATTCCACCTGCGCGGCGTTGAGGGCGCTGACGATGCTTTCAACGCTGCGGATTTCCATGCACCGTGTTTATCGCAGTTTCCCACCGATGGCGCGCTCCAAACAAAAGGGAGTGGGGTGATCGACGGGATTCGAACCCGCAACAACCAGAATCACAATCTGGGACTCTACCATTGAGCTACGACCACCATCTCGCCACCCGAACCGAACGGCCCGGTGAGGAAAGGGTTCTAGCGTGCCACCTGACCGCGAAAAACGCAAACGCGAATTGTGGATGGCGCGCAGGAGCGCCGTAGAGCCCGGCTGCCGCCCGGTAAACGCGCGTTGCCGTCCGCCCCGTTCCGGCGTATATTCCTCTAGAAAGCTGGAGGCGAACAATATGAGCGCGACGCTGGAAAATGTCATCATCCCAAAAGTGCTCGGAGGCGAGCGGATTTCCCAAACCGAGGCGCTCGAAATCTATCACCACGCCCGGCCCGCCGATCTCGCCGCGCTCGCCGACGCCCGCCGCAACCAGGCCAAGGCCGCTTCGTACGACGGGCAGGGCAACGAGGTCGTCACGTACATCATTGATCGCAACATCAACTACACGAACGTTTGCAACGTTTACTGCAAGTTCTGCGCGTTTTACCGCACCGAGCGCGACGCCGATCATTACGTCCTGACGCTCGACCAGATCGACCAGAAACTCGATGAGTTGACGGCGGTCGGCGGCATCCAGATCCTCATGCAGGGCGGCCATCACCCGAGCCTCGGCATCGACTGGTATCTCAACCTGCTCAACCACATCAAGAGCAAGTATCCGCACATCAACATCCACGCGTTCAGCCCGCCGGAGTTCAACCACTTCGCGGAGGTGTTCAAGATGCCGATGCGCGAGGTGATCGCCCGGTTCAAGGACGCGGGCCTCGGCTCGATCCCCGGCGGCGGCGGCGAGATCCTGGTGGACCGGGTGCGCAACCGCATCGCGCCACTCAAGTGCAATAGCGACCAATGGCTCGAAGCGATGGCGATTGCGCACGAGTTGGGGCTGAACTCCAGCGCGACGATGATGTTCGGCCACGTCGAGACCGTGGAGGAACGCATCGAGCATTTGCAGCGGCTACGCGATCAGCAGGACGCGACGAAGGGGTTTTCGGCGTTCATCTGCTGGACGTTCCAACCCGACAACACCAAGCTCAAGGCAACGCCGGTGGGCACGACGGAATATCTGCGGATGCAGGCGCTGAGCCGGGTGTTTCTGGATAATTTCGAGAACGTGCAGAGTTCGTGGGTCACGCAGGGGCCGAAGATCGGGCAGGTGGCGCTCAAGTACGGCGCGAACGATTTCGGCAGCGTGATGATGGAGGAAAACGTCGTGTCCAAAGCGGGCACGAGTTTCCGGCTCAATTCCGAGGAGATCGAACGGCTGATCCGGGATGCCGGGTACCAGCCGAAGCGGCGGGATAACTGGTATCGACTGGTGTGAGCAATGGTCCGTTAAGTGAGCGTCGTTCAAATAATTCTGTCATCCTTCGGCTCCGTTACACTTCGCTCAGGATGACAAAGTTTTAAAAAGTAGCGTTGATAGTGCCGAGGATAAGCGTGCCTGAAACAAAAACAGAAGGCGTGACCGAGGAATTCCCCGGTCACGCCTTGAAAACTGCGAAAACTGAGCGCCGGGTGCCGTTACGGCGTCGGGCTGGCGGCCTCGGCGGCGGGCTTGCTCGGCGAACCCGACGCGGCGGGCACGGTTGCCGCCGTGTCAGCCTTGGCTTTCTTCGGAGCCTTGTCCGCTTTCTTACCGCCCTTCGGGGCGTCGGTCGCCTTCGCATCCACGGTGCCCGCCGTCATCGTGTAATGCACCGTGACCTTGTCGCCGGGCTTCACGCCGTCAGGGAGCTTCGTGGAGGTGTCGCGGGCAAAATCCCAGTTTTGCTTCTGGTTGGTCACCAGCGTCATGGTCGAATCGGTCAGCGTGGACACGGTACCCGTGATCTGATAGTCCTTCGGCGCGGCGAAGGCCGAGACCGTGGCGGAAAACAACAGGCCGCAGGCGGCGACGGCAGCGAAGGAGGAGCGAAGTGAATTCATGAGGATCGGGAAATGGCTTTGATGGTTGGGTTCGGGGTTTAACGGTTGACGCCCATCGTTTCGGTTCTATTCAACCGATTGGCCTTACCCAGTGCGGGTGTGGCGCGAAGTTCCGGCCCGCCGGTGGCCGCCGCCCCCCGGAAACTCCGGCCAAAATCGCTTCTTGACGTTTGCGCCCGGATTTTCGAGTTTGGACGCCACTCCGCCGCCCCTTTGGCCGCAGAACCCCGTTTTTATGAAATTCGCCCTTCGTCCGCGCCGCCTCCTCAGCCTCCTGCTGCTGGCGCTCTGTTTCCGGCTGGCCGGTCCCGGCCTGGTCCCCAGCGCCCACGGCCAGGCGCTCGTCGCTCCCTCGGGTCCCGTCGTCCGCCAGATCGAGGTGCAGTACGTGGGCCGCGCCACCGTCACCCGGGAACGCATCCTCGCCAACATGCGCACCGCCGTCGGCCAGCCCTTCAACCAGGCCAACGTCGAGGAAGACATCCGCAATCTCTACGGCACGGGCGACATTGCCAACGTGCGCATCTTCAGCGAACCGGCGGCCAGCGGGGTGAAAGTCATCGTCATCGTCGCCACCAAGTCGATCATCAAGGACATCGTTTTCCAGGGCAACGAACGCCTCAAGGCCCGGCGACTCCAGAAAGAAATCACCTCCAAGAAGGGCGGCACGCTCGACGAGGAAATCGTCGAACAGGACCGCCAGAAGCTCCTCGATTATTACCACGACAAGGGCTATAACGACGCGCAGGTCAAGGCCAACATCGGCATGGACGAGGCCAACAATTCGGGCACGATCACTTTTTCCGTCACCGAGAATGGCCGCAGCAACCTGCAAAAGGTGATTTTCGAGGGCAACCGCGCCATCGGGTCGAGGGAACTGCGCAAGACCATGAAGGGCACGCGCGGCAAGACGTTCTATTCGTTCATCGACAAGAGCGGGCGGCTCGACCAGACCAAGCTCAGGGAAGACCTCGACAGCATCCGCGACCTCTACCAGACCAAAGGCTACGTCGACATCGACATTCCCGAGCCCCGCATCGACCGCCTGACCAACGGCAACATCAACCTGATCATCACGGTGCGCGAGGGCAGCCAGTACCACGTCGGCAGCCTCAAGTTCGAGGGCACGCAGGTGTTCACCGACGTGGAAATCCGCCGCTTCCTCAAGATGAAGGAGGGCGCGGTTTACTCGCCCAAGGGGCTCAAGGACGACGTCAAGACCATCAACGACTACTACGGCTCGCGCGGCTACGTGGAAACGCGCGTGCTCCCGGAGGGCAGCCCCGCCGGTCCCGGCCGGGTCGACCTGCGCTACAAGATCGAGGAGGGCGGGCAGTCCTTCGTCGAGCGCGTCAACATCTCGGGCAACACCCAGACCAAGGACAAGGTGATCCGCCGCGAAATCCCCGTGGCCCCCGGCGACATCTACAACACCGTGCTCATCGAGTCGGCCAAGAAGCGCCTGGAAAACCTCGGCTACTTCGAGAAGGTCGACACCAACACGACCGACACCGCCATCGCCGACCGCAAGGACCTCGACGTGCAGGTGCAGGAAAAACGCACGGGCAGCCTTTCCTTCGGCGCGGGCTTTTCGTCCATCGACAGCCTCGTCGGCCAGATCGAGCTGACCCAGGCGAACTTCGACATCACGAACATCCACGGCTTCACCGGCGGCGGCCAGCGGTTCCGCCTGCTGCTCGAATACGGCGTCACGCGCAAGGACTTCGTGCTCTCGCTCACGGAGCCATACTTCCTCGACACCCGGCTGGCCGTCGGCGGCGAGGCGTTCTACCACGACACGAACTACATCTCCAACGATTACAACCAGCAGAACATCGGCTTCGACCTCAACGTGCGCCGGCCGCTGGGCCGCTACATGTCCACCAGCCTGGAATACCGCATCGAGAGCGTCAACATCTCGAACGTCCAGAGCAATTCGACCATTCTCCAGAATGAGAGCGGCACCAGCACGCGCAGCGCCCTTCGCGCGACGCTGAGCTACGACACGCGCGACTCCACGTTCCTGACCCGGAAGGGCACGCGCGTCGATTTCTCGCCCTACATCACCGGCTCGGTCCTGGGCGGCACGACGCAGATCTACGGCCTCGACCTGACGGCGGCGCACTACTGGTCGCTGCCGGGCGACACGATCCTGCTCGTCAACGGCGAGGCGGCCACCGTCGACGCCTACAACGGCGGCGACCGCGTGCCCGTCTTCGACCGCCTCTACCTGGGCGGACCCTCCAACCTGCGCGGCTTCGGCTTCCGCAAGGTCGGGCCGCTGGATTACAAGGGCAACCCGGTCGGCGGGCGCACGCTGGCACGGTTCACCACCGAGTTCACCTACCCGATCATCGCCCGGGCGCGCGGCGCGTTCTTCTACGACATCGGCTACGTGAACCAGAGTTCGTGGGACTTCAACCCGCGCGACCTGCACGAACGCGGCGACTTCCGGTTCGACCCGAACAAGCTCGATAACGACCCGAAGACGCCCCGCCCCAATCCGAACGCCAACGACCTCAAGTACACCGAGTTCGGCGGCGGCCTGAACCAGGACATCGGCATCGGCGTGCGTCTGGACCTGCCGATTGGCCCGGTGCGGCTCGATTACGGCTACCCGTTGCAAAGCAATTCGCTCAACACGCGCCACAGCGGGAAATTCAACTTCAACGTCGGCTACCAATTTTGAACGAAACCCCCACCCCGCAGTCTAAAGCCTCTCTTTCCAGTCTTATGAAAACATCACTTACCCTCTCCAGTCTCCTCGCCGTCGGCCTTTGCTTTGCCGGTGTCAACGCCGCGCAAGCCCAGGTCAAAGTGGGTGTCGTGGACATGAACAAGGTCTTCGGCGGCTACTACAAGACCAAGGACGCTGAAAACAAGATCAACGACGCGCGCGAGACGGCCAAGAAGGAGCTCGACGACCGGCTGGAAAGCCACAAGCAGATGCTCGACGAGATCAACGCGCTCAACAAGGAAGTCGACAACCCGGCTTTGAGCGCGGCGGCCAAGACGGACCGCCAGAAGAAGCGCGACGAGAAGATCCAGCAGACGCGCCAGTTGGAGCAGGAGATCAACGAGTTCAAGGGCAGCCGCGAGAAACAGCTCCAGGAGCAGGCGGTGCGCATGCGCAACCAGATCGTCGAGGAGATCATGACGATCATCAACACCAAGGTCAAGAACGACAACTACGATCTGGTCTTCGACAAGAGCGGCCAGAGCGTCAACGGGGTGGCGGTCGTGCTGCACTCCAAGGATAGCATGGAGTTCAGCGACGATGTGATCACCGCGCTCAACAAGAGCCGTCCGGCGGCCAGCGCGCCTGCCGCGACCCCGAAGAAGTAACTTTCACCCGACAACGTTTCAGCACGCCAGAGGCGGGAGAGGGAAGTGGTTCCCCTCCTGCCTTTTCGCTTGGGTGGCGGGCCGCGCCAGCGGCCTCCAAATCAAGGTAGGGGCGGCTCTCCGAGCCGCTCCCTTGCTCCTCTGATGGGAGGACGGTCTGACTTCACTTCAAGCGTCTTCCTCTGCAAAGTCAGGGACCGGCTCGGAGAGCCATCCCTACCTTGAAACGACCGGCAGCTTGCGCCGCGTGTCCAGCAAGTTCCACCATCGATATCACCCATGTCGAATCCGTCCCCTTACCGCAGGCTAGTGACCACCGTCTCCGAGATCGCGCAATCTCTCGCGGGCGAGTTGCTCGCCGGTGCACCAGAAACCCCGATTTCCGGGGTGGCGTCGCTGGCGGAAGCGGAGGCGGGCGACATCGCGTTTTTCGCCAACCCGAAGTATCTGACGACGTTGCGGCGCTCGCGGGCGTCGGCGGTGCTCGTGCCCAGGGAGTTCCCCGTCGCGACGGTACCGCTGGCCTGCGCGCTGATCGCCGTGGAGAACCCCTCCGCTGCGTTCGCGCAACTGGTGGAACGCTTCACGCCGCCGCCCGTGCCGGTGGTGCCCGGGGTCGCGGGGTCGGCACTCCTGGGCCGGGGCGTGCGCCTGGGCCGCGACGTATCGGTGGGGCCTTACGCGGTCATCGAGGACGACGTGGAACTCGGCGACCGCGTGGTCGTCGGCGCCCATGCGTTCATCGGCACGGGTACGGTGATCGGCGACGACACCCGCCTTTGGCCGCGCGTCACGGTGCTCGCACGCTGCCGGTTGGGTCGGCGGATCATCCTGCACCCGGGCGTGGTCGTCGGGGGGGACGGGTTCGGATTCGACACCCGCGAGGGGCGGCACCACAAGATTCCCCAGACCGGCACCGTGCAGATCGACGACGACGTGGAAATCGGGGCGAACAGCACGGTGGACCGCGCGCGTTTCGGGCGCACGCACATCGGCGAGGGCACGAAGATCGACAACCTCGTGCAGGTGGGGCACAACGTCATCATCGGCCCGCACGGCATCCTGTGCGCGCAGGCGGGGGTCTCCGGCAGCACGCGCCTGGGCCGCAACGTGACGCTGGCGGGTCAGGCGGGGTTGGTCGGCCACATCGAGATGGGCGACGGGGCGACGGCCGGGGCCAAGGCGGGCGTCAGCAAGGATGTCCCGGCAAACACGGTGGTTTTCGGTTATCCCGCCGAACCGTTGGCCGAGGCCAAGGAAAGCATCGCGCGGGTCCGCCGCCTGCCGAAACTGTTGGAACGCGTCAAAAAACTGGAGGCCGAATTACAGGCGTTAAAGGAGACGTTGCGAGGCGCGGGATGAGAGATTTTGTCTCACACCCCTTTCATGCCCGGGGATGGAATTGATGGTGCACGGCCTTGAGGCGGCGTTGGTCGACGTGCGTATAAATCTGCGTGGTGGCGATGTCCGCGTGGCCGAGCATCTCCTGGATGACGCGCAGGTCCGCGCCGTTGGTGAGCAGGTGCGTGGCGAAGGAATGCCGCAACAGGTGCGGGTAAATGTTGATGGTCAGCCCGGAAAGCGAGGCGATGTGTTTGACGATGTCGTAGACGCGCTGGGTGGTCAGCTTGCGGCCCCGGTTGGAGAGGAAAAGTTCGCTGCCGGTGCGTTTCTTGACCATCTGCGGGCGGCCGTGTTCGAGGTAAACGCCGATGGCCTCGCGCGCTTTGGCCCCGACGGGCACGAGGCGGGTTTTTTGTCCTTTGCCGGTGACGCGGATCATGCCTTCGGGCAGGTGCAAGTTTTCCAGTCGCGCGCCCGTGAGTTCGGAGACGCGCAGACCGCTCGCGTAGAGGAGTTCGAGCATGGCGCGGTCGCGCAGGTTGAGCGGATCGGCGGGGACATGCGGCAAGGCGTTGAGCAACTGCTCGACCTGGACCTCGTTGAGCGTTTCGGGCAGGTATTGTTCGATGCGCGGGAGGGTCAGGGTCTCGCCCACGTCGGTCTCCAGCCGCCGCGCGACGTGCAGGTAGCGCAGGAAAATCTTGATTGCCACGAGCACCAGTTTGATCGACCCGGCGGCGAGTCGGGTGCGCTTGCGGGCACCAAGGTGTTCGGTGATGAGCGGCAGGGTGATGCCGTCCACCGATGCGATGCCGTGAGTGGTTTTCAGCCACGTGGAAAAACCTTCGAGGGAACGCCGCACGGAAAGCTGGTAGTTGTCGGAGAGTCCGCGCTCGGTGGCGAGGTAGCGGATGAATTGTTCGATTTCCGTGTGCATGGATGGAAGAGCTTTAGCGCCAGAGGCCTGCATTCAGCATGGTTTCTGCCGCCGCCCAAACGCACAAGGCGTAGATGACAATTAGGATGCCTAGAACCAGCAAGGGTTTCCACCAACGGCTGACGAAGACGAAGATCGCTGCCAAAGTCGGAAATTGCAGTAGGAAAACGAGAATGGGACCAATGCCGTTATGGTTGCGGAATAATACGATGAACGGCAGCCATAAAGCGATGATCGCAGGGGGCGGATTTTTATAAATCATCACCTGCCACCAAGCGCCGATGGTGAGTACCAACGCGCAGATGCCCGCAATTATGGCAAGTGTGCGGTTGGGCATATTGATGCTACTCCTGCGCAAGCAGCGCCTCGTGGTCAATCGTCGCCAACCGGTGCCGGTGCGCGCCGAGCCGGGGGATGCAGTCGATCAACGCCCGCGTGTACGGATGCTTCGGCGCGCGCAACACCTCGTCCGCTGGGCCTTCCTCCACCAACCGCCCGCGAAACATGACTGCCACCCGGTCCGCCAGTCCGCCGATGATGCTGAAATTATGCGTGATGAGCAAGATGCTCATGCCGAACTTGCCCTTCAATTCCTTGAGCAGGTCGATGATCTGATGCTGCACGGTGGCGTCTAGCGCGGTGGTCGGTTCGTCCGCGACGAGCAATTTTGGACGGCACGCCAGTGCCATCGCGATCACGACCCGTTGGGCCATGCCGCCGCTGAGTTGGTGCGGGTACGCCCCGAGCCGTTTTTCCGGTTCCGTGATGCCGACCTCCGTCAGCGCGCGGACGATCTCGGCGTCCTGCGCGCGGCGGCCGCGCGCCACGTCGGGCCGGTGCAGGGCGAGGACTTCGCTGATCTGGCGGCGCACCGTGAGCACGGGGTTGAGCGCGGTCATCGGGTCCTGGAAAACGTAGGCGATCTGGCCGCCGCGCACGCCACGCATTTCCCGGTCGGACAACCGCAGCAGGTCGCGCCCTTCGAGCAAAATCTCGCCGTGTTCGTAGCGGGCCGGCGGCTCGGGCAGCAGCCGGGTCATGGCCAGCGCGGTGACGCTCTTGCCGCTGCCGCTCTCGCCGACCACCGCGAGGGTTTCGCCCGCGCCGATCTGGAAGCTGACGCTGTCCACCGCCGGTGCGCCCACCTCGGAAAAACGGATCGTCAATCCGCGCACTTCGAGCAAAGGAGGAACGTCAACCATCGTGCCCCAGTCTACGGCACGGCCAGCAGACCGCGCAACGTTTCGGAATCCGCCGGGTAACTCAGCACGCGCGACACGCTCGCCACCCGGCCGATGTCCGCCTGCCGGAACGCCTTGCTGCTGGAGTCCATCACGGTCAGGAACTGGTAGTTTTCCCTGTATCGTTCCAGGTCGTACCAGCGGCAAAACACGTCGTTGGCCACGGGATGCGAGGAAGTTTCGTTCGCCGAAAACAGCGCGATGACGAGATTATCCGGCCGGGTGCTCTGGCGCGTGTAGAAGTCCACCTTGATGCGCCGTCCGAACCGGCCCTCAATGGTGTAATCCTCGATGTTGTCGGGCCGTTCGTGGTGAAGAAATGCGCCGAAAATCTGGCGGAAGTCCGACTGCGCGCGGAACGACTGGGTGTAGTGCAGGTCCGCCGCACGCACGCACGCCTGGGCCAGCCGCATCACGGCGTCGGCGAGGTGGTCGTCGCCCTCGACCGAGACGCACAGTTCGCCGTTGTTGTCGGCGACGCGCAGGGTGCGGCAAATGTCGGCGAGGATTTGCTGCCGTTTCTCGTAGCCCTCGATGTAAATTTGCAGCTCCGCGAGCATGGCCGCCGTCTGCCCCTTGTCGGTGAGCCGGGTGGACGCAAAGAGGTCCAACTCGGGCTGGTAGAAAAGTTCGACCCGCGAGCCGTTCGGATAGAGCAGGGGTGTGGTGATGCGGAATGAGCCGTCGGGCAACGCTTCGCAGTCCCGGGCCAGGGGATAGGAGGCAAGTTTTTGCAGGAGGGATTTCGGGTCGGAAAACATGCAATATATATACGGCCGAGGCCGCTAAAAGGACGAGCGCGCCGGTGCCGAAATCCGTCATCCTGAGCGCAGCCGAAGGACCTTCCGGCTGCGCTCAGGATGACAGAAATTTTAAGCGGCGGCAAAAGAACCTCACGCAAACCGGTCATCCGTCCACGGGTCCGCCGTGTTGCTGTACCCGCG
>CAXUHC010000005.1:21255-29443 GCA_964250705.1 uncultured Chthoniobacterales bacterium
CCTGAGCGGAGTGTTTTCGCAGCCGAAAGCCGAGTCTGCGAGACAGCCGCAGGCAAACCTTCCGACCGCCGGTAGGCAAGGCAAGGTGTCTGCCGACGGCCGGAAGGTCCTTCGACTGCGAAAACACTCCGCTCAGGATGACAGAGTTATCAAGACTGCGCCGCGACTCACGCAAACCGGTCGTCCGTCCATGGGTCCGCCGTGTTGCTGTACCCGCGCACCTCCCAAAACCCGAGCTTGTCCTCGGCGAGAAACTCGATGGTGCGGACGAACTTTGATCCCTTCCACGCGTAGAGTTTCGGCACGATCACCCGCGCCGGGCCGCCATGCTCCTTGGGGATCGGCTTGCCGTCGAACCGCGTGGCCACGAGCACGTCGTCGTCCAGGCAATGCGCCAGCGACGCGTTGGTCGAATACCCGTCGTACCCGGTGAAATAGACGAACTGCGCCTCGGGCTTTACCCCGACCAGGTCGGCCAGCGTGAAGAACGCCACGCCCGACCAGCGGCAGTCGTATTTGCTCCAGGTCGTCACGCAATGAAAATCGCTGGTGTCCTCGAACGGCGTCAGCGCGTGAAACCGCTCCCAGTTCAGCACGGTGGGACGTGCCACCAGCCCCTTGATTTCCAAGCTCCACTTGTCGAGCGGGATGACCGGCTGGATGCCCAGGTCGAGCACCGGAAAACCACTCGTGAGATGCTGGCCCGGCGGCAGCCGGTCGTGCGAGCGGACGCTGGGTTTCTCCTGGCCCGCCTGTTTGCGCGCCCAGCGTTCCTTGCGCTCGGTGAGGGTGTCGTTACTCATCGGAGTCCGCCGCGCCGCGCGCTTGGCTGACCTTCCGCTGCCGCTTGGCGTCGAGCGCCTTGATCTCGTCGCGCAACTGCGCGGCGCGCTCGTAAGCCTCGTGCTCGATGGCGCTTTCCATCTCGCGGCGCATCTTGTCGATTTTGCTCATGGGGCGCTTCGCGCGCAGTTCCTCGCGCCACTCGTCGAGAAAGGCCAGTTCGGCGCTTTTTTCGGCGGAGTCGTTCTGTTCGTGCTCGGTGTAGAACGCCACGATCAAATCGCGCCCGTGGTCGATCTCCCGCAACGCGGCGTCGAGCGATTTCTTCTCCAGTTCGATGCTGGCCTTGGCGCGCGTGTTCATCATCAGCACGTAGGGGATGAACTGGTCGAACGCCCAGGTGATGTCCTCGCGTTCGGTGTGCGCGCGCACGAAGGTGAACAGGTCGAGGTTACGCTGGGTGTCGCGCACTACCGCCGGAAAATCCTCCAGTTGGAACAGGCTCAGGTAGCGGTGGTAATACTGGATGCCCTCCTGCTGCAACTCGCCGCAGTCCTCTGCGGAGAGCTTATACGTCTCGTCGCTTTCCTCGGCGGCGCGGGCGCGGTGCTGGTGAAAGGTCAGCAGCGACTCGTAACCCTTCGGACGCTGGCCGTCCGGGCGGCCCTTCATTTCCATCTGGATCAGGCCGAGATCGAGGCGCAACTGCACCTTTTCCTGGCCATCGCTGCCCATGATCTTGCGCACTTTGATCTGGCCCGGCTCGTGCGGCCAGCCGTCCAGTAAATCGTTGAGGTCTTGACTCATGAAATCGAAATCACGCGTGGGCCCCGGCGAGTTCGCGCTCTTCCTCGGACTCGGCGGGCGGCTCCATCGTGCCTTTGAATTTAGACGGCTCCTCGGTCACGCCAAAGTTTTCTTTCGCCAACCCGGCGATCCGCGCGAGTTCGTCGGGAAGGAGCGCGGGCGCATCGGTGGTCCTGGCGAACTCGGTGAGTTGCTTTTCGTCGTAGATATTCGGCAGGGTGGAGGCCGTGCGCTCGTCGGCCAGCAGCCAGAGCAGCGCGGCCTGGCCGAGCGTGCGGCCGGGGCCTTCGAGGAAGCGCAGTTGGTCTACTTTTTTGATGCCGTTGAGCAGCCAGGAGCGGGGCCGGTGGACGCGGTGGTCGGTCGGCGGGAAGGTCGTCTCCTCCGTGTAATGGCCTTCGAGCATCCCGCTGGAATGCGGCACGCGGACCAGGAACATCGTGTCTTTGCCGGTGCGCTCGGCGGTTTCGTGCATGGCCTTGCCGGGATGCTGCTCCAGCATGTTATAGATGTGCTGGACGCTGGTGACGTGGCGCTTTTCGATGGCGCGAATGCCCTCGTACATCCAGCCGATGGCCGGGCCGAGCGCGAAGCCTGAGTAGCGCACCTTGCCGCTGGCGACGAGGGTGTCCAATGTTTCCCAGATGGTGTCGTCGTTGACCTCGTCCATGCTGACGTTGTGAAGCTGGAGCAGGTCGATGCGGTCGGTTTTGAGGCGGCGCAACGCGTTTTCGGTGGCGAGAGTCAGGGCCGCCGGGGAAAAGTCGTGCGGGATGGCGCGCTGACCGCGACGTTCATCGCCGCCGTGGTTGGCCACGTCGTAGCCGATCTTGGTGGCGATCACGATGTCGTCGCGCCGGGTGGGGAACGCCTTGGCGATGAGTTCTTCGCTCAGGCCGTTGCCGTAGGTGTCGGCGGCGTCGAACAGGGTGATGCCCAGGTCGAGCGCGCGGTGCATGAGCGCGATGGCCTCGCCCTCGGTGAACTGGCCCCACCAGCCCGTCGAGATCGTCCACAGGCCGAAGCCCACCGCGCTGACCGTCAGGTCCGTGTTCCGATAGGTACGGAATTGCATAAGTAAGCGATACTTTAACGAGAACTGAAAAAAGCGAAAGGGACTTTGCTTTAATCCACCGCCGCCGCGAATCAGCAAACGGTCCGCAGATGACAGAGGGGATGAAGGGCGGAATTCTTCGGCCACCCCTCTTCCAATCTGCGGAAATTTGCGTAATCTGCGGACAACTTTCTGCTCTCGTCATCCGTAGCATCCGATATGTCCGAATTTTCCTCCTCCGCCCTGCTCATCGTCGGCCACGGTTCCACGGTCAACCCGGACTCCGGCGCGCCCAGCTTGGCGCACGCCGCCGCGATCCGTCGGCGCGGGGTGTTCGCGGACGCGGCCTGCGTGTTCTGGAAGGAAGAACCGGGTCTGCGCGACTGGCCGCTGCTTTTCGACCCGGCAATTACGGACGTGTACGTCGTGCCCAACTTCATCAGCGAAGGCTACTTCACCCGCACGGTCATCCCGCGCGAACTCGAACTCGACCGCCAACCCGACGGCACGCCTGCGCCGACCACCGTGCGCCCCGGCACCGGCCAACGCTGGCACTACTGCGAACCCGTGGGCAACCACCCGGCCATGACCGGCCTGCTGCTGCGCCGGGCGCGCGAAATCTCTCCCGGTGTGGACGAAGCGCAGACCGCGCTGCTCATCGTCGGCCACGGCACCGCGCTCAACGACAACAGCGCCGTCGCCGCCAAGGAACAGGCCGCGCGCATCCGCGCCCTGGGCCGCTACGCCGCCGTGCTCAACACGTACATGGAGGAGTCGCCGCTCATCGCGGACTGGGCCGAGCTGACCAGCGCGCAAAACGTCATCGTCGTGCCGTTTTTCATCTCGGACGGCCTGCACAGCTATCAGGATATTCCCGTGCTGCTGGGCATCGAAAGCCAGGTGACCGCCGCCGCCAGCGAACGCCTGCGGCAGGGTGAGGTGTTCATGCAAAACCCGCGTCACCTGCGCGGGCGCGCCCTGTATTACGCGAGCGCCATCGGCACGGAGCCGCAGTTTGCGGAAATCCTGGTCGAGCAAGCGGCGGCGTTCGACCATCAGGCCGCCACCGCACGCGAACCTGCCCTGGCCGATGCGTGAATCTTTGATCGGCCAGATCCGTGTCCTGCCGGTGGAGACGGGCTATGAGCTGCGCCACCGCGACGACGCCGCGCTTGCGCCGGAACTCCTGACGCCGCACCGCGACCCGGAGGACGCGATGGCGCTGGCGCTGTACGATGATGCCGGGGCTTATCGTCCGCTCAAAACCGCGCCCAATCTGCGGCACGGCTGGCGGCTGGTCCTGGCGGACGCGCGGGCGTTGCGGCTCGCGCTGGGGTTGTTTTACCCCGCGCGGCTGGGGGCGTGGGAGCAGTGGCGGCAGGGCGCGCTGGCAGTGACGCCGCTGCGCGACACGCTCAACCGGCAGACCGGCATGTACCGGGTGAGCGGCAAGCTCACCGACGAACAGGCGGACGCGCTGGTCGGGCGGTTTTGCCGTTCGGACGGCGGCTGCCTGCGCACGATCCTGTGGCGGCGCGACGCGGGCGGCACGATGCCATCTTATCAGCTGCCGCCGGAGAAGTTCGATCCCGCGCACGACCAGTGCGGCGGCCCGGTGGAACCCGGCGTGGACCAGGTTCCTTTGTTTTGTCAGGAAGCGTGCAACTTACTGGTAGCCGAAGCGCGGGCGGTGGTCAAAGGGCAACCTACGGGGGAAGGCTCGGGCGAATCCTGATGGCCTAGCCGCGTCGCCGCCGCGTCCGCAAACCGGCTCCGGCGAGGATGACCGCGCCCACGCCGAGTTCCGCCCAGGCGGCCGGCTCCGGGACGGTCGAAAAGCGCGCGACGATCCCGGCCGCTTGGACGGCGCCGGTCGAGCAGGGTGCCGGAGCCCGGGATGTAAAGGAACGGCGTGGTCAGGTTTACCACCACGTCGAAAGCGCCGTTGGTCGCACCCGCCGGCGTGCCTGCCGAGGAACCTGTCAGCGAGCCGTTGGAAACGCCGGTGTCGTTCGCGCCCACGTTGTTGGCGAACGTCGTGCTCAGGCTGCTGACGGTCTGCGTCGTGGTCGAAAGGTCGATGCGGATGCTCGCAAACTGTAGGTAAAGAGTTATATAAGACGTATCGTGCTGTCCACCAAAAGCTTCGACCAAATCTGATCATGAGCCTACCCGCCTCCAAGTTCATCCTCGGCCTGCGCACCGTGATTTACCACGCGCCCGATCTCGCCCGGGCCAAAGCCTGGTATTCCGAGGCGCTCGGCATCGACCCGTATTTTGACGAGCCGTTCTACGTCGGCTTCAACGTCGGTGGGTACGAACTCGGTCTCGACCCCGATCCCGCCAGCGGCCCCGCCGGGCCGGGCGGCGCGACGGTCTACTGGGGCGTTGCGGATGCCGGGACCGCCCAGGGGCGGTTGATCTCGCTCGGCGCAACCGAACACGGCGCGGTGCGCGAGGTCGGCGGCGGCATCAAGGTCGGCACCGTGCTGGACCCGTTCGGCAACGTCTTCGGAATCATCGAAAATCCCCACTTTTCGCTGTCCGACCCGTCATGATCTACCGCGCCCGCCACCTGGTTCCCATGTCCTCGCCGCCGGTCGAGGACGGCGCGGTCGCCGTGCGGGGCGAGTTCATCACGGCGGCGGGGCCGTGGGCGGACGTGCGGCGCGAGTTGCCGCTGGAGGAAGTCACCGATCTCGGCGAGGTCGCGCTGTTGCCGGGATTGATCAACGCCCATTGCCACTTGGACTACTCGGGCCTGCGCCACGCCATCCTGCCGCCGAAAAACTTCGCCGAATGGGTCGGACGCATCAACGCGCTCAAGCGCTGCATGGACGCCGACGATTACCTCGCCGCCATCGCCAGGGGCTTCCGCGAACAGGCGCGCTGGGGCACGACGACCATCCTCAACATCGAGTCGTTTCCCGAACTGATGTGGAAGATGCCCGCGCCGCCGCTGCGGACGTGGTGGTTCTACGAGATGATCGACGTGCGGCGGGTCGTCCCGACGGAGGAACTCGTCGCGGGCGCGCTGTTGTTCTTCCAACAGGCGGCGCAGGGGCATGCCCCGGCGGACTGGCTGGGCGGCACGGGGCTGAGTCCGCACGCCCCCTACACGGCGTCCGCCGAATTGTACCGGCTCGCGCGGGAGTGCGCGCTGGCCAACGGGATGCCGTGGACCACGCACCTAGGCGAATCCGCCGACGAGCAGGGGATGTTCGTGCGCGGACGCGGGCCGCTGCACGACTTTCTGGCGGGCATCGGGCGGCCCATGTCCGACTGCGGGCAGGGTCGTTCGGCCCTGTGGACGCTCGCCGCCGCCGGGTGCCTCGGGCCGGAGTGCCTCGCCGTGCATCTCAACGAGTGGGAGCCGGAAGATTTCTCGCTGGTCGCGCCGGGTGGGCCGCTGGCAGGGATGACGGTGGTCCACTGCCCGCTGAGCCACCGCTATTTCGGCCACCGGCGCTTCCCGCTGGACCGGCTGCGGGGGCTGGCGGTCAACCTGTGCGTCGGCACGGACAGCCAGGCGAGCGACGGCTCGTTCAACCTGCTCGATGAACTGCGCGCCCTGGTCGTCGCGGCCCCCGCGCTCGACCCGGCGGAACTCTTCGCCATGATCACGCTCAACCCGGCCCGCGCGCTGGGGTTATCGGCGCGCTTGGGCAGCATCCAGCCGGGAGCCTGGGCCGACCTGACCGCGCTGCGCTGCCCCGCCGTTGAGAAACGCAACATCCATGCCGAACTGCTCGCTTCCCATGCCCCGGCCGCCTGGTCGATGGTTCATGGAAGGGTTAATTGAGAAAAATTCACTCTGGAAAAAATCGAAAACGCGAATTTATTTGTAGCCTATTCTCAGATTTGCGATTATAACGGTAAGACTCATCTGGATTCGTTTGGGTCTCAGCCTTCATTCTCTCCCTCCTTATCATGGCTAAAATTGTCATCATCGACGACGAACCAGCAATGGTCGAAGTCATCTCCACGCTTTGCCGCGAGAACGGGCACCAGGTTTCGCCCTTCAATTCCGCCGAGCGCGCGCTGGAGGAGTTGCCGGGGATCAACCCCCAGGTGGTGATCGCGGACATCAAAATGGAGAAGGTGACGGGCTTCGACGTGTTGCAGGAGTGCCGCCGCACCCTGCCGCAAACGGCGGTGATTCTCATCACGGCGTATGCGTCGGTTGAGAAAGCCGTCGAGGCGATGAAGCTCGGCGCGTACGATTTCATCACCAAGCCTTTCAAAATCGACGAACTGAAGTTCACCGTGCAGCGGGCGCTGGACTACCAGAGCGCGGTGCGGGAAAACGTCTACCTCAAGAAAGAGGTCAAGAACCGGTATCGTTTCGAGAACATCGTGGGCACGAGCCGGGCGATGTCCGAGGTTTACAATCTCATCAACAAGGTCGCCGATACCGACAGCACGATTCTCATCCAGGGCGAGAGCGGCACGGGCAAAGAGCTGGTCGCCCGGGCGCTGCATTTCAATTCCAAGCGGCAGAACGCGCCGTTCGTGGCGGTGAACTGTTCGGCGCTGCCGGAAAACCTGCTGGAATCCGAGCTTTTCGGCCACAAGAAAGGCGCGTTTACCGGGGCGTTCCAGGACAAGATCGGTTTGTTCGAGGAAGCCGAGGGCGGCACGATCTTTCTGGACGAGGTGAATTCGATGGCGCTGTCGTTGCAGACGAAGCTCTTGCGCGTGTTGCAGGAGCGGCACATCCGGCGGGTGGGCGACACGAAGACGGTGCCGATCAACGTGCGCGTGGTGGCGGCGTCGAACGAGCAGCTCCAGGCGAAGATGCGCAACGGGTCGTTCCGCGAGGATTTGTTTTACCGGCTGGCGGTCATCCCGATTGACCTGCCTTCCCTGCGCGAACGCACGGAAGACATTCCGCTCCTGGTCAATTATTTTCTGGCCAAGAATGCCGCGCAGACGAGCACGGAGGTCAAGAAGATCGACGCTGACGCGCTGGAACTTCTGGGCCGGTACGCCTGGCCGGGCAACGTGCGTGAGTTGGAGAATTCCATCGAGCGGGCGTGCGCGCTGTGCGACGAGAACGTCATCAAGGCCGCCGACATGCCGCCCCATGTGCAAGGGCGCGCGGGTGGGGCCGGCGGCGAGAGCAACATCATCGAAATGCCCATCGGGTTGCGTCTGGAAGAGTTTATCGCCAACGAGGAGAGGGCTTACATCGAGCAGACCTTGCGGCACAACAACGGTTCGCGCGAGAAGACGGCGAGCATGTTGGGCATCAGCATGGCGACGCTGTACCGCAAGCTGGAGTTGAAGAACAAGCAGCGCGCCTGAGCGCGTAGTGCCAAGAACCAAGATTCGAGACTTGTGGCGGGATGTAGTGATGCGCTCCGATGAGCGATACCATTTCGCGCGATCAGGTTGGAATTTTAGCCAAGACCGATTTCGAGAGCGCCATCTCATTGGCGCGCTCGATTGTCGAGCCATGGTTTGCTTGCCAGGCTCTGGCGTCCGTCCTGCGTTACGGCCCCGCATCTATGGTTACCCAGATCAGCGCAGAAATTTCCAGTC
>CAXUHC010000005.1:29453-34875 GCA_964250705.1 uncultured Chthoniobacterales bacterium
CTACCGGCGCGGTGCGGTGCTCGCTTGGCAGGTGCGTGCGTTGATCGAGCGAGAGTTGATTGCACCAGCACAGGTCGCTCTTGCACGTGCTGTTGACTTCGCCCGTCGTGCGGAGCCTCCTGCCAGCCGTTCTGAGGCATTGTTCCTTCTCTTTCAGGCAGCCTACCCAATCGGGGCTGGCAGCATTGCGCCACTCGTCGCCATGCTAGTCGAAGTGTGGCAGACTCAACCTCAACAGTGGCGTTGTACTCGCGCATTGGTACATGCACTGGCCATGCTCTCTGTCGTTGCCAATGCGGAGAGCGAGCGTATTCTTCGGACCGTCGCCGACGAGCGTATTAGCAGGCGAGTGCTGCGAGATATCGCTTCTGGCATGACTGCTCCACGACCGTTCTTCTGGTAGCCTCAAAATCTTGAATCTTGGCACTTCCTCGCCTCGGCTCTAACGTGCCTTCCATGATCGAACCCCCAGGCGAGGTCAGGATCAGGCCCGGATATTTCAACATCGCCAAGGCGCTCGTGGAGACGCGCCACGGTGAGTTCAACGCGCTCATGACCGCGCGCGAGCAGGCCGCCGGGATCAAGAGTCTCATGGGCATCGCGGGCCGCGCGATGCTCTACGGACTGGTCAGCCACTACCAGCCGCGCATCATCGTCGAAACCGGGGGCAATTTGGGCATGGCCTCCTCCTTCATCCTCAAAGCCATGCACGACAACGGGACGACCGGCGGCAAGCTCTACAGCATCGAACGCTCCAAAAAAATCGTGCCGGGGTCCATCATTCCCGAGGAGATCAAAGGCCCCTACGTGCCGCTGCAAGGCGCGGTGGAAGACCTGCTCGCGGACGACCGCCTCCCCGGCGAGATCGACATGTTCCTGCACGACTCGACCCATCGCTACGCCCACATGACGTGGGAATTCGAGCAGTTCTGGCCCCGGCTGCGGCGCGGCGGCCTGCTGGTGTCGCACGACGTGAACATGAACGCCGCGTTCACCGATTTCGTCTCGAAAACCTACCGGCACGACGAGGGCGGCATCGCCATCCCCGAGCAGACCGAACACCGGCTCTGGGGGTGTTTCGCGGAGTTGGGGTTCATGGTAAAGGCGTGAAGGCGAATGCAGAAGTCAGAATGCAGAATGCAAAAGTCAGAAGGTTTGGTCCGACGTTTTCTCTGATTTTCGGACTTCTGCATTCTGCATTCTGATTTCTGCATTGCTTGTATTCTTCCCCGGTTCCGGGCAGAATAGGGAAGATGTCCCCCGTCGTTCTCTCCGCTGCTCCTTCCACGATCCGACGAGCCGCCGTCATCGGCGCGGGCACCATGGGCGCGGCCATCGCCGCCCACCTGACCAACGCCGGCATCCCCACGCTGCTCCTCGACGTGCCCGCCACCGGCGGCGCGGATTTCGCCGAACGTGACGCCGTCGTCTTGGCCGGGCTGGAACGCGCGCTCAAGGCCCGCCCGCCCGCCTTCATGGACCACGCGGAGCACATGAGCGGACTGCTCACCCTGGGCAACACGGCGGATTCCCTCGGGCAGCTCGCCGACGTGGACTGGGTCGTCGAAGCCATCGTCGAAAAGCCCGACGCCAAGCGGGACCTCTGGGCGCGCGTGGAAGCGGTGGCCGGGCCGAACACCATCTTCAGCAGCAACTCCAGCGGCATCCCCATGAGCGTGCAGAGCGCGGGACGCTCCGAGTCGTTCCGGCGGCGGTTCCTGGGCGCGCACTTCTACAACCCGCCGCGCTACCTGTACCTACTCGAACTGATCCCCACGGCGGACACCGCGCCCGAGGTGCTGGCCACGGTGCGCGCGTTCGGCGACCGCGTGCTGGGCAAGGGGATCGTCCTCGCCAACGACGTGCCGGGATTCATCGGCAACCGCATCGGGATCTACTCGCTGTTGCAAACGGCGCGGGCGATGGAGCGATTCGGCCTGGCACCCGAGGTCGTCGATGCGCTGACCGGGCCGGTCCTGGGACGCCCGAAAAGCGGCACGCTGCGGCTCGCGGACACGGTCGGCCTGGACGTGCTGGCGTTCATCTCCGCCGACCTGACCACCGCGCTCGGCGGACGCGAGGATTTCTCGCTGCCGAAGTCGCTGCGAACCCTCCTCGACCGGGGCGACCGGGGGGAAAAATCCGGGGGCGGGTACTACCGGCGGGTCAAGGACGCGGACGGCGTTTCGACCATCCTCGCCCTGAACCTTGCGACGCTGGAATACGAGCCAAGGACCGCCCGCGTGCCGGAACTCGCGGAGATCGGGAAGGGGAAGTCCGCCGCCGAGCGGACGCGCTCGCTGCTGACGCTGGAAACCCCGGAAGGTGATTTCTCGCGGCAGACGATTTTTGAAATGCTGCGCTTCGCCGCCGCGCGTTTCCCGGAGGTTGCCGACACCGTGGAAGACATCGACCACGCGTTGGAATGGGGCTTCGGCTGGGAACTGGGGCCGTTTCGGTTGATCGACGCGCTGGGGCTGGATTTTGTGCTGGCCGGGTTCGCGCGGCTGGGGTTGGAAGCGCCGCCGCTGCTGCGCGAGGGCCGCCGGTTTTACCCGGAAGAAGCGGCGGTGAGCGGGGCGGAGCCCGGGATCATCGTCCTGAAAAACTGGAAGCGCGACGCCGGAAAAACGGTGCGCGCGTGGCCGGGGGCAAGCCTGGTCGATCTCGGCGACGGCGCGCTGTTGCTGGAATTCACGAGCAAGGCCAATGCGCTCGGCACGGACGCGTTCGAAGCGGTGCGCACCGCGATCCGGGAAACCGTGCCGGGCGGATTCGCGGGCCTCGTGATCGGCAACCAGGGGCGGTGGTTTTCGGCGGGAGCGGACCTCTCGGCGCTGCTGGCCGACGCCGAGGCGGGCAACCGCGCGGCGGTCGAGGCGATGATCAACGGGTTCCAGCGGATGACGACCAGCCTGCGGACCGCGCCGTTTCCGGTGGTGGCCGCGCCCTTCGGCATGACGCTGGGCGGCGGCTGCGAGACCATGCTTTACAGCGACGCCGTGCAGGCCGACGCGGAACTGACCACTGGCCTGGTCGAGTTGAAGGTCGGTCTGATGCCCTCGGCCGGGGGTACCACGGAGATGCTCTTTCGCGCGGCCGCCCGCCTGGAGCCGGGGGAGCCGAAATTCACGGCGGTAGAAAGCGTGTTCGAGCTGATCACCTCGGGCCGGGTGACCGGCTCGGCGCTGGAGGCGCGGCGGCGGGGATTTTTGCGCGCCGGCGACGGGATCACGATGAACAAGCGGCGGTTGCTCGGCGACGCGAAGGAGAAGCTCCTGGCGCTGGCCGCGGGGGGCTACGAACCGCCGGTGCCGCGCGAAATCGCGGTGCTGGGCGAGAGCGGTTACGAGCGGCTGATGGACGCCGCGCAAGAGCGGCGCGCGGCGGGCGACTGGAGCCACTACGACGTGGAAATGGCCGGGGCGCTGGCGCGGATTCTGACCGGCGGCGGGCCGGGGACCCGCGCGGGGGTCGTGCCGGAAACACGGCTGCTGCAACTGGAGCGCGAAGTGTTCGTGGAGCTTTGTGCCAAGCCACAAACGCACGAGCGCATCCGGCACATGCTCAAGACGGGCAAGCCGCTGCGGAATTAATGTCCGCAGACGACGCAGATTTTCGCAGATTGAAGGAGAGAAATTTCCCGGAGTTTTCTTCAATCTGCGAAAATCTGCGTCGTCTGCGGACCATTCTCGTGGTTTGGGCCTTGAACTCACGCCGGGGTACACACGTCCATCTGCCCGGTGGGCCACGTCTCTATTGGTAACCAGAGACCCCTTATGAAATCGCTGAAAAACCTGACGGGAGATTCGCTCGAACAACTCATCGACTACCAGGTGGTCGACCAAAATGGCGACGAGATCGGCAGCCTGCACAGCCTGTGGTCGGAGCCGGACACGGGCGCGGTGGAATTCCTCGGGGTGAAGACCGGCTGGCTTTTCGGTCACAACCACGTCGTGCCCGCCGTGAAAGCGGAACTCGACGAGACGGAGAACGTCGTGCGCCTGCCTTACACGGCGATGTTCATCAAGGAAGCTCCCTCCATCTCCGCGGACGCCGAAATCTCCGAAGCCGAGGAGGCGAACATTTACCAATATTACGGCCTGGACCGCACCGGCCCCAGCATCGAAACCGCCACGCTCCCCGCCGCGGGCAGCGCGAGCACGGCGGCGGTGGCAGGCGCGGGCAGCGACGACACGGAATTTGCGCCTCCGGCGGATGCTTCCATAACAGGTGGCGACGAGGCGGCGCGCTGGCGGCGAATCAAGAGTTCATTGGTGAACGATGCCGTCTCGGGTCAGGTCGTGGATAAGGGCAACCCGGTGCGCAACGCGCTGGGCGACATGGTGGCCGGCGACACCTCCGGCGTCGGCAGCCCGACCGGAGCGACCGCCGGTTCCTACGGCACGGCCAATCTTTACGGCTCGACGGGCGACGTGACGCCCGTGGCCGAGGACTCGCTGGGCAGCAGCAGCGGTGTCGCCACCGGTTCCACCACGAGCGGTTCGACCGCCACAGGAACGAATCCTGACCCGATCACGGGCGAGCCGGGTTCGCATCCTCTCGGCACGAGTGCGGGCGCACTCGGGGCGGGCGCGGCCGGGATGGCGGTGGGCGCGGTGGGCGGTCCGGTCGGGGCGGCCATCGGCGGCATCGTCGGGGCCGTGGGCGGCGCGTTTGTCGGCAGGGGGATCGCCGAGTCGATCAACCCGAGCGAGGAAGATGCCCACTGGCAGTCTAAACACCGCGACGCCGCTTACTTCGAGAATGACTACGAGTACGCGGACTATGCTCCGGCCTACCGCGCGGGTTACGAAGGATTTGGCCGATATGGCACGGAGGGCCGGAGCTTCGAGGAAGCCGAACCGGATTTGCAGCGTGACTACTCGCAGGCCCGGGGCGGGTCGCGGCTCGAATGGGAGAAGGCGAAAGCAGCCACGCGCGACGCCTGGGAGCGTTTGAAGGCCAAGGCCTCCAGCGGGGCCAAGTAGCTGCCGCAACGTCATTTCCCCTGACGGCTTTGGAAGCATCGGTTTCCACACCAATGCTTAGAACCAGGCCGCTGACACGCAACCAGACTTGTCTCGCACCGCTGAATGTGCGCAGGATGCGGGCATGAGCCCCAGGAACGCTTCCTCCGTACCGGTTTTCCGTGAGCTGGCATCCGACATCGCGGCTCCCTCGGGCCGCGACGATGATCCGGCATCCGATCCCGTCTTGCCCATTCCCGAAACCATCGGCCCGCGTCAGTCTCCCGGCAAAACTTCCCCGGACTTGGACACGACCGGTCCACACCAGCGAGAATGACGACCATCCGACCGATTCTCGCCCGCACCGCGTTGCCCTTCAACCAGGGAAGCTAGCGCGCGTCCCGAACGAATGAGCCGCAAGTTCCGGCTGTAGGGACGGCGCTCTGTCGCCG
>CAXUHC010000005.1:34885-46356 GCA_964250705.1 uncultured Chthoniobacterales bacterium
CGTGCAAAGAACGGCGCGATCTTCTGCCACTGTCCATCGCTCAGGTCACTCGGATAGCTCAGGCTGGCATCCTGCCAGCTTCACCATTCGTGCGACAGACCTTTTCACCACACAGGTTCTAAGTGCCTATTCGGATATTGGATTGCTTCCGCTGTAGGGACGGCGCTCTGTCGCCGTGTCTGCTCTGGAACGGACACGGCGACAGAGCGCCGTCCCTACAGCCGGAGGTGATCCAGATAGGCACTAAGGGGAAACCTACCCTCACCGGTCAGGGTTCGTGCGTCGTCTTGGCGTCCAGATGCCTGCGGAAAGCGGTCAGCGTTTCGGGGCTGACGTGGTGCTCGATGCCTTCGGCGTCGGATTGGACGACCTTCTCGGGGATGCCGAGACTGCGCAGGAATTCGACGACGAGATCATGCCGGCGGCGCGACTCCTTGGCGAGACGGCGGCCCGCGTCGGTCAGGAAGATCGCCCGGTAAGGCTGGGCGGTAACGAAGCCGTCGCGTTGCAGGCGCTGCACCGTGCGGCCCACGGTGACATGCGTCACGCCGAGGCGCGCCGCCAAGTCAATGGCCCTGGCCTCGCCGGTCTCGGTGATCAACTGGGCGATCAACTCGACGTAGTCCTGCGCGGTCTCTTGGGAATGCTCCTCGCGGGTACGGCGTCGGGCCACGGCCGTGGCGGTGCGCGGTGGGCGGGGCTGGGGTGGGTCGGAAGCCGCTTGGGTCACGGAGACGAGCAAAGCCGAAAAAGATTGTTTTGACAACTCCCAACAATAATGTAGCTGTTGTTACATTTTTAATACGCGGCAATACCGTCTATCAAATACTTCATTCTCGTTTTGCCTTTCTAAGCCCGCTTCATGAGCCAACTCGCCAGCCCTCTCGAACAAACTCCCGAAACGGCCTGGCGGAAAGCCGCCGGCGAGTTCTCATTGCCGGAGGTTCACCGCAGCATCCGGGTGCCGGGTCAAGGTGGTTTCTGGCGCAAGCTGCTGGCCTTCGCGGGCCCGGGTTTCCTGGTGGCGGTCGGCTACATGGACCCGGGCAACTGGGCGACCGACCTAGCAGGCGGCGCACAGTTCGGCTACACGCTGCTCTCGGTCGTGCTGATCTCCAACTTCATGGCGATCCTGCTCCAGCACCTCTGCGTCAAACTGGGGATTGCCACCGGACGCGACCTCGCGCAGGCCTGCCGCGACCATTACTCCACGCCGACGGTGTGGTTCCTGTGGATCATCTGCGAACTGGCCATCGCGGCGTGCGACCTGGCGGAGGTCGTCGGTTCGGCCATCGGCCTGCAACTGCTTTTCGGCATCCCGCTGGTGTGGGGTTGCGTGATTACCTGCCTGGACGTTCTCGCCGTACTCTTCTTGCAGAACAAGGGGTTTCGTTACGTCGAGGCGCTCGTCATCGTGCTCATTGGCACCATTGGCGCTTGTTTCGCTGTGGAGCTGTTCTTCGCCAGACCCAGTCTTCCGGGAGTAATGCTCGGTTTCGTGCCGCGCGCTGACATCGTCAAGAACCCGGCCATGCTCTATGTGGCCATCGGCATTTTGGGGGCGACCGTCATGCCGCATAACTTGTATTTGCACTCTTCCATCGTGCAAACGCGGGACTTCGAGCGCTCACCTTCTGGCAAGCGCGAGGCCATCAAGTTTGCCACCATCGACTCCAGCGCCGCGCTCATGCTGGCGCTCTTCATCAACGCGGCCATCCTGATCCTCGCGGCGGCGGTGTTTCATTGGTCGGGGCACCGGGACGTGGGGGAAATTCAGGATGCCTACAAGCTGTTGAGTCCGAGTATGGGCGTCGGCGTCGCCAGCACGCTCTTTGCCGTGGCGTTGCTCGCCTCCGGGCAGAACTCAACGCTCACCGGCACGCTGGCCGGCCAGATTGTGATGGAAGGCTTTCTCAACTTCCGGCTGCGCCCGTGGCTGCGGCGGCTGCTCACCCGTGGCATCGCCATCGTGCCGGCGGTGGCCATCATCGGATTCTACGGGGAGAGCAAAACCACCCAGTTGCTCGTGGCCAGCCAGGTTGTGCTCAGCATGCAGCTCGGCTTCGCGGTGTGGCCGCTGATGCGCTTCACGGGCGAGCAGGCCAAGATGGGCGAGTTCGTCAACCCGGTTTGGATCAAGGTCTTAGGCTGGACCACGGCAGTCGTCATCATCGTGCTCAACGTGAAGCTGCTCCTGGATACCTTCCTGCCTGAGGCGGCCAGCAAGGCGCTCTACAGCTGCCTGCACCTGCCCACGGCCTAGCCCGACCAGGAGCGCCGGCCGTATGCCAACGGTCGATCCATGCGCAACCCGGAATCCCCACCGGGCGTACCGCGCCAAGAAATGTAGCGTACAATACATTGTATATTATTAACACTTTTTATTACCATCGGCTTCACCTGCCCTACACCTTATCCCATGCCCTACCCTTTGTTTCCTTCGTCTCATGCCTGTGTCCACCCTTGGCGGAAGATGTTTGCACTCGCGCACTCATTCCCGAGCTTCCGTCCCTTCTCCACGCTGATTGCAGCCGGGGGACTGCTGCTGCCCTTTTGCGTGTCCGCGCAGGACCTGCTGCGCGGAAAAGAACCCGGAGACTTCTTGCTGGCAACGGTCGGGGAACCCGCCGCGGTGGGTCAGAATCCTGCCGCCGCCGGCCAGGACGGCACCGCCGAGCGGGTCGTCGTCACCGGCACCGGGGTGCCGTGCCCCATCGAGGACACGGCGGTGCGCACCGAAATTCTCTCCAGCGAGACCATCACCAAGACGGCTTCCCGCACCTTCTCGGACGCGATGCAGTACCAGACCGGCGTGCGCGTGGACGTGACCTGCCAGAACTGCAACGCGGGCCAGATCCAGATGCTCGGCCTCGGCCAGCGTTACGTCGGTATTCTCACCAACGGCCACCCGGTCCTCAGCGGCTTGGCCAGCATCTACGGCATCGACCAGCTCCCGACGGCGCTCATCGAGATCGTCAAGGGCGGCGGCTCCGCGCTCTACGGGCCGGGCGCGGTGGCCGGAGCTATCAATATCATCTACAAAGAACTGGTGGTCTTCGGAGGGACGCTGGAGTTGAACTACGAGCACATCGTCAACCAGGAAAAAGACCACGGCGTTCCCCCGGAAGGCAACTTCGTGCTAACCTACGCGAACCCGGCGCAGACCTTCGGCGGGACGGTCTACGGCGTGCGTCAGTTCGTTTCCCCGACCGATCCCGACAACGACGGCTTCACCGAAGTCTCCAAGCGCGACCTCTGGGCCGGCGGCACGCGACTCTTTTACAAGCCTGCCAAGAGCATGGTCCTGCACCTGGACTATGCTGCCAGCATCGAGGACCGGCGCGGCGGCAGCGACGACATCGCGGCCTCACCCACCGTGTCGGCCATCGCCGAGGAAATCTACAGCATCCGCAACGTCGCCACGCTCACGCTCGACCACTTTGTCTCGCCGCTGGTGGACTATAGCACGTCGCTGACTTTCTCCGACTCCGCGCGCGATTACTACTACGGCGGCACCGGTGCCTACGGCAACCGGGACCCGGCCAGCCGGTTCTTCGCACCCGACGCCCACCCGGATCTGGGCTACGGCGACACGGACGACAAACTCTACCTCTACGACCTGGCGGTGAACGTCCGTCCGGCGGAAGGCCACATCATCACCCTGGGCTTTTCCTCCGCCAAGAGCACATCGTCAACACGCAGAACGCGCTCGTGCTCAACCCCGGCGGCGCCACGCGCCTGGACCCGGAAGCCCTGCGCTACACTTTCGAGAACTTCGGCTTCATCGCGCAGCACGACTGGACGCTCTCGCGGCAGTAGAACATTGTTTACGGCTTGCGCATCGACGACCACAGCCTGATCGACGATCTGGTCGTCTCCCCGCGTCTCGCGGTCAAGTACGCGCCCACGCAGAACTTCCGCCTGCGCGGCTCGGTGAGCACGGGCTTCATCGCCCCAGAGCTATACAACGAGGATTTTGACCAGCCCCTCGCGGGCAACCAGTTGCGGCGCGTCGCCAACGCTCCGGGCTTGAAAACGGAACGCGCACTGAGCTTTTCTCTGGCCCCCGAGTGGGAGATCAATTCCTTCGTCCGGCTTGAGGGCAACCTGCTCTACACCATCCTGAGCGACAGCTTTCGCTTCACGCCAACCGATAACCCCGCCACGCCCGATGTGTTGGAAATCACCAAGGTTAACGCCGGTAAATCCGACATCTACGGCGTCGAATTGAACCTCGACCTGGACTTCCACGCCTTGAAGATTGATCTGGGCTACGTCGAGCAACGCGTGCGCTACGAGACCGCGCTGGTGGTGGCCGGCTGACCGCCTCCGCCGGCATCCGCAACGTGCTCGACACCTACCAGCGCGATTTCGACCGCGGCGCTTACCGCGACTCCAACTACATCTACGGACCGCGCATCCCGCGCAACTTCTACACGGGGGTGAAATACGACTTTTGAGCACGCGTGCAACGCCCGACGCACCACGGCCTTCCCATCTTCGGCGGCGCGTTGCCGCTCGGCGCCCTGTTGCGGGCAGTCAACGCTTGAGCGGACACGGACGATTCTGCCCACGGCCCGACCCCACTCTTCGTCGAATCTTCCGCGACCCGGTCCGCCGCCGACATGGACGAACGCCGCCGTGAGACAACGGCTTGAGCGGTTCGTGCGTCTCCCCGCGTGCTGAGACGCACGCCGGAATCACGCTTTGATGCGATTCCGCAAGCCGCCAAAGACGATGGCATCGACCGGACCCAGCGCCAGGAAATCGTGCGGGAATTCCACGGACACGGCGCTGGCTTTGTCCAAGCGGGCAAGCTGTTGCGGCGAAAGCTTCACGTCGAGGCTGCGCAGGTTTCCTCGACCTGAGCAAGCTTGCGCGCGCCGATGATGGGGATTACCGGCACCGGGCGGTACCGGAGCCACGCCGCCGAGATGCCTTGGGCTTGCGCCCGCGACCGTAGGTTTCCCGTCGCTGGTTTGCGCTAGTCGGCGAACAGGAGATCGAGTTCCGCCACCGACGCAAAATCCCTTCCGTGCACTTCGCTGACCGGCATGAACTTGACGTAGCGCGCCGCGACCGGCGTCGGCCAAGTGACCGTTTGCCCGTCCGAATTGTTTCTGAAACGACCGCTCGCAACCGGCTTGCCCCAGTTCTGGCCATCGGCGCTGAGCGAGATTTCGTATTTTTCCACGCGGCCATTCTCACCGTCTCCGCGGCCGGTGTACGTCAGCCCGGCAATCTTTGACGTGGCGCCAGTGTCGATCACCAAGAAATGCGGGCGTGAGGCTTCCGGCGAGTAGCGCGTGTGCCAGAAGGTGTCGGCTTCGCCGTCGAGCACATGTTCCGGGTCGCCCTCGCCGGGCTGGAAGCTGCTCGCCGTTACCTTCCAGCGCGTCCGGTCCACGATCTTGTTGAGCGTGAACTCACCGACGAACGGTGCCGCTCCCGCGCGCGTGGCCTGAACCCGCAGGCGGCTGCCGCTAGGCGCTGTGAACGGATTGGCGTAAGCCTGGAATGGCCCGCCCGCCACGGCGTAAGCGACCGTCGTGCCCGCCGGTGCGTTACCGAGCGTCACCAACCCGATCTTGTCTTGCTTGACGAGCAGGGGCGGGACCGCCGGCGCGCCGGTCGGGACGCGGGCGGGAATGGCCGCGCCACCGGCCAGCGGGGTCAGCCGGAAGGAGAACACCGCCGGGTCGGCGTAGATGCGGTAGGGGGCAAACGGGGCCGGGCCGCAACTGGCGCTGCCCACCCCGAGGGTCTTGGCCGCCAAGCACAGCACCGTGGAGGTGCTGGGCGGCAGGTCCTTGGCATAGGGCGCTTTTTCCAGGGCTTCATCCGCGAACGGCAGCGCCGAAAAAGCGAATCCTCCAATCGTGGCGTCGTCCGAACGGGCGAAATCAAACCGCAGTCCAGCCCCTTGCGGGCCGTGCGTCAGCGCACACCAACGGGCGTCCCCGTGGTTGCCGCATTCCATCGGGCGCACGTAGGGCGTCAACTGTTCCTTGACGGTGCTGGTGTAGCGCGCGATTTCCGAGCCGAGTTGACGGTCGGGATAATTCTCCTGCGGCCCGCGCGCCACGTAGGTCAACTGGTCCAGAGCCGGGTTGAGTTGTGCACGCATGCCCAGGCGGGGCAGGACAATGCGCCGTCCTTTGGGCAGCACGGAGACCCGCACGTCGATGGACCCGTCGTGGTTTACCGTGTAATTTACCACCTGCCCGAGGCCGAAACCGGCGCTCCCTTCCGCCATGCCGCTGATTTGAACCTGCACGGACCCATCGGCCTGCGGCGCGAGGGCTTCCACCGACGTTGGACGCATCGTCAGATGATCCAGCCCGGCCGATCTCCAAGCGGAGTCGGTCCAGAAGTCATCCTTGTAGTGCGGCGCGCGGTAGGCATACAGCGCCAGTCCGCCCGTCCCGGGAACGAACATCGGCGTGTCGCCGTACGCCAGTTCGGAGAGGACGCCGCCCGCCCGGTCGAAAACCGCGCGGAACCGTGTGGCCCCGGCACCGCCGCTGATCGTGATCCGTGCGGCGTCGCTGGCCACCTGGAGCGGAGCCCCCCCGGCGGGGGCCGCGCCGACCGCCGCCACCGCTACCGCAGGCAGCGGGAACTGCTCGGTGGCGATTTCGGCTTCCGTGTCCGGTCCGGCCCAGGTGGGCCGTTGCTTGAAACGGTAGCCGACGTGCAGGAAATATTCGCCTGGCGCCGCGAGCAGACCCGGCGGCAGCGGCACGTCCAGCGCCGCGCTCGCGCCCGGGGCGACTTCCGGCAGCGGCAGGTCGCCGTGCGCGACCTCGTCGCCGTCGCGGGTGATACTCCAGGCCGCCAGGAACTCGCTCAACGGCAGGAACGCATACTTATTCTGGACGATCAGCCCGCCCTTGGCGAGATCGCGCGCGGTCGTTTTGATCCACTGGTAGCCATGCTTGACCTCGGTGTACTTCGGATTGCGCGTGCGGTCGGTGAACACGCCACCGCCCTTGAGGATGAACGTCGCATCGTTGGGCTTGTCCCCGAACCCGCCCCCGTAGGCCAGAAACGGGTGCGCCGGATCGCGCCGGTTCCAGAGCGCCTGGTCCTGCCATTCCCAGATCGCACCGCCCATTGCCTGCGGGTTCTGGTCGAACATCGCCAGATACTCCTTCAACCCACCCAGGGAATTGTTCATGGCGTGGGCGAATTCGCACAGGTAGAAAGGCTTCTTGCCTTGGTGGTTCTTGATCCAGCCGGCGCTCTCGGAGGGCGACGTGTACATCTGGCTTTCCATGTCGGCATCGTCGGAATTGCCCTGGTAGTGAATCAGGCGGGTGGAGTCCAACGCGGTGATGGCCTTGGCGGCGGCGGCGAAGTTCGGCCCGTTGCCCGCTTCGTTACCCAGGCTCCAGATCACGACGGCGGCGTGGTTCTTGTGAGTCTCGACGTTGTCCACCTGCCGCTGGATGTGCGCCGCTTTCCACTCCGGTTTGTAGGAGAGGGATTCCTTCGGGCCGTAACCGGAGCCGTGCGACTCCAGGTTGGACTCGGCCACGAGGTACAGCCCGTACTCGTCGCAGAGTTCGTACCAGTGCGGGTCGTCCTGATAATGGCAGGTGCGCACATGGTTGGAGTTGCATCCCTTGAGCAACCGCACGTCGCGCAACATCTCCGCTTCCGAGACGGTGTGGCCCGTTTCCGCCTCGTTCTCATGCCGGTTGAAACCCAGCATCTTGACGGGCGTCCCGTTGATGCAAAAAACGCTGTCCTTGATCTCGATCTTGCGGAAGCCGGTCCGACAGGAGAGGATTTCCGGCACGCCTCCCGCCGGGTTGGCCAGCGACAGGACGCTGGTGTAAAGGTTGGGGATCTCGGCGGACCACTTGAGCGGGTTGGCTACGGCGACCTCCAAGGTGACGGCCTTTTCCTCGCCGGCACCGAGCGCGGGCACGTTGGCCGACGCCAGGCCGCCCGCCACCGGTTGCCCGGCGCGGTCGAGGAGTTGAAACTGCAGGGCGCGGGTCGGCGCGGGCCGGTCGCCGTAGTTTTTGACCTTGGCGCTCACGTGCAGCTTGCCGTCGCGGTATTGCGCGTCGAGGTCGGGCTGGACGGTGAAGTCGCGGACGTGGACGGCGGGCGTGCTCCAGAGCGTCACGTTGCGGAAGATGCCGCTGAGCCGCCACATGTCCTGATCCTCCAGATAACTGCCCGCGCAGAAGCGGTACACCTCGGCGGCGAGGACGTTTTTGCCCGGCTTGAGGTATTTGGTGATGTCGAACTCGGCGGGCGCGCGGCTGTTGGTGCTGTAGCCAACCCGTTCGCCGTTGATCCACAGGTAGAGGTTGGAATCAACCCCGTCGAAGGTGATGAAAATCCGGCGTCCGTTCCAATCGGCGGGCACCTCGAAATCGCGCCGGTAGCTGCCCACGGGATCGCGCTCCTCGTAGGCCGTCCAATCTTGCGGAGGCTCGCTCGTCACGCGCGGCTGATCGTTCTTGAAGGGAAAGGTGAAGTTGGTGTATTCCGCGGTGCCGTAGCCCTGTAATTGCCAGCATGACGGCACGGGAATGGTTTTCCAGCTGCTGACGTCGTAGGAGGGTTTGTAGAAATCGACCGGGCGCTGTTCGGGTTTGGGCACCCAGTGAAAACTCCAGGCGCCGTTGAGCGAACGCGCGAAGGGCGATTCGAGCCGTTTTGCCGCGACGGCCTGCGCGACGTTGGCGTAAGGCATCAGCGTCGCGTGCGGCAGTTCCTTGTTGATGTTGAGGACCTCGGTGGTCTCAATTTCGGGCGGTAGCGGGGCGTCCGCGGCGGCCAAGGGAGCGAGACCGGCCAAAAACATCGTGGCGGATGAAACAATGAGAACGGAAGCTTTCATTAAGGGGGGAGCAAAAAGAGAGAATGGAAGCTGGAGAAGCGCGAATCAAGCGATTTATCTCGGCGGTCCGTAAAATGAAGAAACGCTGGTCCAGATGGATGAAGCGGCCCGCGAAAAGGGTTGCCATGCCACCTCGAAAAACCGAAAGTTCAGGGCACCTCAGAACGACACTGCGGCTTCGTTTTACCCGCTTGCCGCCCCCTCCCGAACAAATGAAAACAAGCATTCTTTCCCTCGTTTTGCTCGCCGCCGGAATGATCCTCGGCGCAGGTCGGCTCCCCGGCCAGACGTTGCGCTCCGTCGACCCGAAGGACACGGTTTCGTCGGCCAATTTCTACGATAGCCAGGCCTACGGGAACGACTTTGGCGGTACCAGGACCCTCGCCGACCTCGGCTTTACCGACGTGCACGGCGGGGTGGCTTCCTTGAGCGGCGGCAATCTTCTGCTCACGCCGGACGCCACCAACGACGGCACGGACGCCTATTTGCGCGACTTCGTGTTGAGGGCAGGCAAGCACGAGCAGGTGCGCGATCTGGGTTGTCGGGTGGTCCTACCCGCCAACTATCGTAACGGCGGAGCGACGATTGGCCTGCTCCTGCGTTTCCATGCGGACGGGAGCGGGCTGCTGCTCAACTTCGCCCCCGACGCCGATCCGTCACTCATCGCGTACTCGGTCGCCGGCGGCGCGGCGACCCGGCACGGCGAGGCCCACCCGAACAGTCCCTACGATCCCTCCCACCCGGTCGCGCTGGAGGCGCGGGTGATCGCGGACGCCGCTGTGACGTTGATGGCCACCGATCTGACCACCGGCCGGATTCTCGGATACCTGAACGTGCCGCTGGACTTCGGCGCGGTGCCGGTGGGCGGCTTCGGCCTGGTGCCCTGGATGATCACGGCAGGCAGCGGCAGCATCGCCGTAGCCAGCGTCCAAAGTTACCCGGTGACGGCAGTCGTCTGCGACGGTGATTCGCTGACCGCCGGAGAGAACGCCACGGTCGGCAAGGGCGCGGCCAGCCCGCTCGCCACCAGTTATCCCGGCGCACTTCAGAAACTCCTGGGCAACCGTTATCACGTTTTCAACCTCGGGCGCAGCGGCTTGACCGTCACCGCGATGAACAATGACGCCGCCCGCCGCGTGGATGCGCTGATTGCCCCGGCCGAGCGGCCCCCGGTGGTCGTGATCGAGGGTGGCACCAATGATTTCGGTATCGACGGCTCCCTCAAGCCGCCCCTGTCGGTCACGCAGGCAGCCCAGACCGTTTACGGCCGCTTGCAGACCTACTGGGGAGCGCGCCACGCCGCCCGGGCCGACGTGACGGTGCTCGATGTGACCAACCTGCCTGCGGGACATCCTGTGTACGTGCGGAACCTGGGGTCGCCGTCCGGTTTCAACCAACGGCGCGACGCGCTCAACGCGTTGCGCAAATCTCCGCCCGCGGGGGCAGGTGCGCGACCAGACCGGGTGGTGGACCTGACCGGGATCGTCCACCTCGGACGGAACGGAGACGAAAAGGACGCCACCTACTTTCAGGCAGACGACGGGACGCACCTGACTGACGCGGGCTACGCCCTCAAGGCCGCCGCGGTTGCCGAAGTGATCCAACAAGGAACCACGGCGGCTTCCAAATCCCGGTAAGGGCTCCGTGGCCATCGCTTTCCAACGGCGATTCAACAGTCTGAGGAAAGCGCACCCATTCATGGTGCGCAGGACGGGTGGTCGAGTATCATCGATCTCCGGGGCCGGGCCGCACCCGCAGTGCTCGCCTAACCGAGCGGTTCCTCAATCTTTCGGCCCGGTCTGTTGAAGTGCCTTCACCCCTTCGGGCGGCAGGGCCGATTTCCAGATTTTGAAGTCGCGGATTTCCCCGGCAAATTGGTTGCCTCGATCCCACGGGTCGACGATCCCGACGCCGACCTTGGCCACGTCGGGCGCAAGGGTCCGCTGGGCGGAGGCGATCCGGCTGCCGTCTTTGTACAAGGTCACCGTCTGGCCATCGTAGGTCGCGGTCAGCATCTGCCAGCGTTTCGGATCAATCTTGACGTGAGTGTTGAGGTCGGTATTTGCCAGCCAGAACGCGATGCCATCCTCAAAATTGATGAAATAGCGCCCCGCGCCCGAAGTGGCGTTGCGGTCTTCCGCCGCACCGAAGCCACCGAGCAGGGTGTAACTCTTGGGGGCATCATCGCAACGCAGGAAGAAATTGAGCGTCCACGGCTCATCCGGCCTGGTCGGTAAGCCCGCCACTTCCTCCGAGCGCGACTCCTGCGGGGTCCGCAGCGACGGGACGCTGTAGACCGGCAGCAGTCCGTCCACGGGTTTTTCGGCAAACCTCAGGACGTTCGCGCGCGGAGAGGCTTCGGCGATGTCCCGCACCCCGAGCTTGAGCGGGGCGGTCTGCGGCAGAGGGGCCGCGAGACGCAGCGTGGCCTTCATGGCGTCGGCGGACAACTGCACGGATCGGATCGACACCCCGGCCCCCGGCATTCCACCCGGCGTCGCGGTCGAGAAAACGTAGTGGGCCGCCCCCGCAGATCCCGGCTGGACCGGTTTGGAGAAGCCGACCTCCACCGTGGGAACGAGCGGCGCAACGGAAACGGAGACGATAA
>CAXUHC010000006.1:0-8356 GCA_964250705.1 uncultured Chthoniobacterales bacterium
CGGCGTGGCCGGGACAGTCGACGTGCGCGTAATGGCGCTTGTCGCTCTCGTATTCGACGTGGGCGGTGTTGATGGTGATCCCGCGCTCTTTTTCTTCGGGGGCGGCGTCGATGCTGTCGTAGGCCATGGCCTTGGCCTTGCCCGTCTTGGACAAGACGGTGGTGATGGCGGCCGTCAGCGTGGTTTTGCCGTGATCGACGTGGCCGATGGTGCCAACGTTCACGTGCGGTTTGGTGCGTTCAAATTTGTCCTTAGCCATGGCGGTTTACTCCGTTTCAATCTGGGAGACAACAGCGGCGCCTACAAGGGAGGAGGCGTTTGGAAGCTGCTGCCTGGTTGGTTGGTTTCTCTGCTTCTGTAAATCTATCTCGTTCTCGCTTTTCTGAATTTTTTCCGAAGGGTGGAGCCCGCAATCGGGATCGAACCGATGACCTCATCCTTACCAAGGATGTGCTCTGCCAACTGAGCTATGCGGGCCACTCCTTTTCGAGCGGCTCGCACCGCCCGTCTTCACCCGGCGAAAAAAGGGAAAAAGGTCCTGACACAACCGGACGTTTAGTCATCCGAGTTGATCGGGATCTTCTTCCCTGAAATTCCGAAAAAGCGTTGGCAAGCTAACCGATGCGAGGCGGGTGTCAAAGGGAAAATTGAGGCATTGGAACATCCTGTTCCTTTCGTGCCCCGGGTGGTAAGCTCCGTCCCATGTCCGTCGTTCTTGAGCCACCGGAAACGCAGGCCAAATTTACAGTTGTCGATCCGAGCTATTTCCACACGCGTTTGGCGGCAGTCCTCGATTTGCCCGAAGTGCGTGCTCATATCGCTCCTTTGAGCGTGGAGGCTTGTGAAGCTCTGGTGGAAAAAGGTCTCGTAGACAAAAGGACGGAGCTGATCCGTGGCATCATCGTCCAAAAAATGTCCAAGTCCCCACTGCACAGCGATCTGACGAAACGTATCTTTCTCCGCTTGTTGGTCTTCCAGCGGGACGGGTTCGCGGTCTTCTCAGAACGTCCGCTCCGCTTGGCGGACTCCATGCCGGAACCAGGTGTGATGATTGTGCGCGGAGAGGATGGTGATTTCAGAGCCCTACACCCCACGACCGCTGCGCTCGTCGTGGAAGTGCCGGTCAGCAGCGTGGAACTGGACCGGGAAAACGCCTCGCTCTACGCTGAGGCCGGGGTGCCGGAGTATTGGATCGTCTTGGGCGCCGAGCGCCAGATTGAAGTTTACCGCCAGCCGGAGAATGGAATTTATCAGGAGAAGTGCCTCTACGCTGCAGGCGAGACGCTGGTGTGCGCCAGCGTGCCGGGCTTGCAGGTGGTGTTGACGGATTGGTTTGCCTGAGCAAGAACCGAAGTCGGGAAGAAGTGGCAATTACGTCTGACTGAGGAGTTCGAGAGCGTATTGAGAGTCAGGCACTTTGTCCCAGCGGCACATTCGCGGCGGCGTCTGCCGTCCCGGCAGGGCTCGTTTGTTGATCTACCGGAGCCGGTTCGGCGGCGACCGACGGCCCGTACCGTTCCACCAGCCGCCGGATCGAGCGGGCGTGGCCGGTGGCGGGGTCAATCTCGATGACCGCCCCGTGCAGGCGCACTTCCCCCCTCGCAATGGGAAAGGGCACTGGCAGACTGGTGGTGAAACGCCGGATGATGCTCTCGATGTCGCGGCCCAGGCAGGATTCGGAAGGACCGCAAAACCCGGCGTCGCACAGAAACGCCGTGCCGCCGGGGAAGACCTGCTCGTCGGCGGTCTGGACGTGGGTGTGCGTACCCACGACCGCGCTGACCCGGCCGTCTAGAAACCGCCCCATAGCGACCTTTTCACTGGTGGTCTCAGCGTGGACATCCACGAAGATGATGGGGGTCTCCTCGCGCATCCGGGCGACCTCGGCGTCCATCGCCAGGAAGGGGTTTTCCAGGCTCGGTTGGGTGAACGTGCGCCCTTGGACGTTGATCACGCCCACCTTGCCCTTGGACGTTTCCAGCACCACGCTCCCCTGCCCCGGCGCGCCGGGCGGGTAGTTGAGCGGGCGTAGCAGACGCGGCTCCGTGTCGATGTAAGGGAGGATTTCCTTCTGGTCCCAGACGTGGTCGCCCGTGGTGATGACCGCCGCCCCGGCGCGCAGCAGGTCGATGGAGATTTTCGGGGTGATGCCCCGGCCGTTGGCGCTGTTCTCGCCGTTGACGATGACAAAGTCGATCCGCTCGCGCTCGCGGATGCCCGGCAGCAGTTCGATGACCGCCCGGCGGCCCGGCTCGCCGACGATGTCGCCCAGGAAAAGGATGTTCAGCGTCGCCATCGGAGACCTTAAACGAAAAACCCGGAAGCTGAAACCTAAATTCCGGCTGGGAAGAAGGGTCCGCAGATTTCCGCAGATGAAGAAAAAGAAGAGAGGTTTTGTTTGCTTCTTCTTTCTGCCAATCTGCGGAAATCTGCGTAATCTGCGGACCATGCCATGAAATTCGCGCCTGCAATTTTCGTCGTTTGTTTGTTGACGGGGTGGAACGGCCCGGCGCGGGCGCAAAACCTCAGCGCGCTGGCGGGGCTGCCGGATTACCGGCGGCTCGATCCGTACCAGCAGACGGTCACGCGCGAGACGTTCGCCGACGCCCTGCGCCGCGTGTACGCCCCGCACGGCGGCTGGGAGGCGTTCATCCGCCTCGACCCGGACGCCGCCGTGATCCGCAAGACCAGCGTGCCGCTCGACGACCTCTACACGCTGCGTTTCGCCCCGGACGAGGCCGCCCGGAAGCCGCTGCCCCCGGCCTATTGGCGTCCGCGCGCGGCGCTGCCGTCGGCGCCGCGGCCGCTCGACGGGGTCAGGATCGCGCTCGACCCCGGACACCTCGGCGGACGGTGGGCCAAACTGGAAGAACGCTGGTTCCAGATCGGCGACGCCCCGCCGGTCATGGAGGGCGAGATGACCCTCCGCGTCGCCCGCGTGCTCGCCGGACTGCTCCGGGCGCGCGGGGCCGTGGTGACCCTCGTGCGCGACGGCGACGAGCCCGCTACTCCGCTACGCCCGGCAGACCTCGCCGGGGTCGCGCTCCATCAACTCACCGAGCAAGGCGTCGAGCATCCCCGGGCGACGTTCGACGGCCCGGCGGACGGCCAGCGCCAGTTTTCGATCCCCTGGACCAGCGACATGCTCTTTACCCGCGCCGATATCCGGGCGCGCGGCCAGCGGGTCAACGGGTCGGTCCGGCCCGACCTCGTCGTGTGCCTGCACTTCAACGCCGAGGCCTGGGGCGATCCGACCAACCCGACGCTCGTGCAGAAGAACCATCTCCACGTACTCGTCAACGGCTGCTACGGCCCGGACGAAATCGCCAGGGACGACGTGCGCTTCGAGATGCTGCTCAAGCTGCTGGACCGTTCCGGGCCGGAGGAAGCCGCGCTGGCCGAGAGTGTCGCGCCCGCGCTGGCCGCCGCGACGGGGCTGCCGCCGTACCAGTACACCGGCGCGAACGCCGTGCGGATCGACGGCAACCCCTACCTCTGGGCGCGCAACCTCCTGGCCAACCGGCTCTACGCATGCCCGGTCGTCTACCTCGAGCCTTACGTGATGAACAGCCCGGAAATCTTCGCCCGCGCGCAGGCCGGGGATTACGAGGGGACGCGGGACTTCGGCGAGGTGCCGAGAAAGTGCCTCGTGCGCGAGTATGCGGATGCCGTGGCGGACGGGCTGACGGCTTACTATCAGAGGCGAGCACGGTAGGCCGGCATTGCCAGGCGCCTGACTAGGTGTCATTTTCCCGCGTGTTCCCGTTTTTCAATCTTCGCGCGGTCATTTTCGGCGCAGCGTGCTGGTTGGCCGCCACGTTGACGTCCGCCCGGGCAGGCGAATATTTATATCCGAAGGACGACCCGGCGTTCAACGTCACCCTGCCGGACGGTTGGACGATCACGGAGCGGGCCGGCGCGGCCCAACTCCTCCTGTGCACGCCGGGCAGCGACGCGAGCTACATCCTCAGCCTGATCCGCGTGCCCAACGTCAACAACCGGGAGGACCTGAGCACCACCCTCGCGCGGATCACGCAGGCCGGGGTAAGCGGCGCGGGGCTGGACAACGTGACCGTTTCTCCGGCGACCGAGGTGCATATCGGACCGGGCGCACGGAGTTTTACGAAGGTCACGGCGACCGGCAAGCACGACGGCAGCGAGGGATCGTACACGTACTACGCGTTCAGCCTGGTGCCGGGCGGGAAATATTACGCCGTGGGCGTGGCGGGGTTGCAAGTGATGATCGACGCCCACAAGACGGAGTTCGAGAAGGCCGCGCTATCCATCCGTCCCCTGAAATGACCCACCCTGGAAATGCGATGCCCGAGGTTCTGGTGGTCGGCTGCGGGTTTGTCGGCGAGGCGGCGGCGGATTTATTTCATGCCGCCGGGTGGACGGTCACGGGCTGGACGCACTCGGAGGAATCGGCGGCGCGGCTCGCGGGCGTGAAGCCGTACCCGGTGGCAGCGCACGACATTACCGATCCCGACCACGTCCGCGAGGCCGCGCGGAACTTGCCGGGCGGCGGCGAACTGAATGCGCTTCTGGATTGCGTGTCGTCGGGCCGGGGCGGCGGGCCGGAAGCGTACCGGCAGGTGTACCTGGAAGGCGCGCGGAACCTGCGGGCGGCATTCCGGGCCGCGCGTTTCGTCTACACCGGCAGCACCAGCGTCTACGCGCAGACGGATGGGTCGGCGGTGGACGAGGAAAGTCCCGCCGAGCCGGACCGCGAAACCGGGCGCATTTTGCGGGAAACCGAAGCGGTGGTCCTGGCCGCGCCGGGCGGCGGCGTCGCGCGGCTGGCGGGAATTTACGGACCGGGACGGTCGAACCTGCTCAGGAAGTTTCTGGCGGGTGAGGCGGTGATCGAGGGGGACGGCGGACGCTGGCTCAACCAGATCCACCGCGACGATGCCGCCGCGGCGTTGTTCCGGCTGGCGCAGGCTGACGCGCCGCCGGGGGTTTACAACGTCGCGGACGACTCGCCGCTGACGCAATCGGAGCTTTACCGCGCGCTGGCGGCGGAGTTTGGCCGGGAGCTGCCGCCTCACGGTCCCGAGGATCGGAACCGCAAGCGCGGCTGGACCAGCAAGCGCGTGCAAAACGGTCGCCTGCGCGCGTTGGGCTGGCAGCCGAGGTGGGGGTCGTTTCTCGACTGGGCGCGCGCGGAAGGCACCTTTACGGCAGCACCTTGAAAACCGTGTACGGCTCCGTGCGCGCGCTCTTGCCGCCGTTGTACTGCGGCGAATGGTGGATGTGCGAGCAGGAGAAGTAGATCGCGCCGTCCGGGCCTTCCGCGAAGGAATCCGGCCACTGGATGCGCGGGTCGGCGGCGACCATCTCGGTCTTGCCGTCCGGCACCTGGCGGCGCTGGATCGCGCCCGTGCGCAGGTCGCTCAGGTAAAGGTTGCCGTCCCTGGTCATCCAGATGGCGTCCACCGGGAAGCTGAGGCCGACCGTTTCGACCGCCTTGCTCAGATCGCTTTTGCCGAGGTTTTCGTCGAGCAGCTTGGCGGTGAGGATGCGGTACAACTTGCCGCTGAGGATCGCCTGATAATAGAGGTAGGCGTTGTCGGGCGAGAGGGCGATGGCGTCGGCGTTGAACTTGGGCTTCTGTTTCTCGGCGGTCACGACTTCCTTGCCGTTGATGGTCAGGTCGACGTTCTTGTCGAAGGTAGTGGATTCGTCCTCGACCAGCAGGCGGCGCGTTTTGCCGGATTTCAGATCGACCACGATGATCGAGCCGACGCCGCTCTCGGTGAGGTAGGCGACCTGCCGGGTGGTGTCGAAACGCACGTCGTTGAGGTAGCTCTTGGCCGGGCAGACGTCCGTGCTGAAGGGGATGCGCTGGGTCTCCTTTTTCGTGGCGAGGTCGAACTTGACGAGCTTCGGCGCGCCGGGCAGCGTGCCGTTCATGCCGGGGTTGCCGGTGTCGAGCACCCAGAGCGCGCCGGTGTCGTCGACGGTGATGCTCTGCACGCAAACCCACTTGTTGGCGACATCGGGGTCCTTGTCCTTCCAGGAATTCCATTGTTCGTCCGGGAACGGGGTGAGGCTGCTGTCCTTGCCCACGGCGGCGACGGCGTATTTGTAGTCGTTCGACCAGCGCGGGAAGTTGGCGTAGAGCTGGCCGGTTTTATCCACCGCGATGCCGGTGACCTGATAGTCCTGGAAGCGCGCGACTTCGGTGATCGGCTTGCCCTGGACCTTCGAGGCGGCGTCCTGGGCGTGCAGTGAGAGAGCCGCCAGGCCGAGGAACAGCGCGGACAGGGGGAGAGCTTTTGGATTCATCACCTTCCGAATCGCGCGGCACGGCACGGGAGGTTCCCTCAAGCAGCCAAGACTTCCGTTCGCGCTTTCTTGCGCCCCTACCGGGGCTATTTCACTGATTTCAAAGTCTACCCACGGCTTGCGCCGTGGGCTGAGCTCTTGCGCCCCTGCCGGGGCTGGAGACGGCGGACCCACGTTCCGGCCAGCGTTTGGCGGCCACGTCGAAAACGAAGAGAAACGCCGCCAGCCCCAGCAGCCAGGGCCAGAGTTCGCTCTCCACCCCGGCGGTGCGGCGGTCGTCCTTGAGGAGATCGGCAGGGACGGGGTTGTAGAGGCCGCCGGTTTCCGCGGCCAGGCGGCGCAGGAGCGGCTCGTTGATTCCTTTCAACAAAAACTCGTCGGGATAACCGACCGTCGCGCTGATAAACTGGCGCGCGATGGGTTCCTCCTCGGCCGCGCCGCGCCGGAGCACGACCTCCGCGTTGTAGGCCCCGCGTTCCGGCGCGGGCCACCAGCCCTCCAGCCTGCCGGGAGCGGTGGAGAGCAACGCCACCTTGCTCGCGCGGCCATGCGGATCGAGCAGGGCGATTTCGCCGTGCACGTCGGCCAGGAATTCGCCCCGGCTGTCGGCGGTCTCCACCATGGCGCGAAAGCCCCCGTTCTCGCGGCGGATCTCCACGGGGAATTTCGTCAGCGCGGGGGTGCGCGCCAGCCGCCGGACCACCTGCGCCCAGAACTTGCCGTAACCTTCCCACTTGAGCCACTCGACCGCCCAGCGGTTGCGCGCGTCGCTGGTGAACGCGCCGGTTTGCCCGAGACCGTAGCGCCAGGTCGAGAGCAGCGGTTCGCCGCGCTCGGTGAGCAGCCAGTTCTCGGCGGTGGGTTTCGTGCGCGTGGTCACGTAGCCGAGCAGAAACGGCGCGGTCTGGAAATCAACCCCGCTCAGGAAATCCACCGGGCGCGCCACCACCGGCAGGAACGGCGCTTCCTGGATCGCGGACTTGGAAGCGGTCATCGTTTCGCGGGCGAAGATTTGCGGGACGTTGCCCGGCGTGTCGGTGGCGTAGGCGCGTCCGTTGCCCCATTCGGCGATCTGTTCGCAGAGCTTGCGGTCGGCGTCCGCCCCGACGGCGACCGTGCTGACCGTGATGCGTTCCTCGGCCATGCGGCTGGTCAATTCGTAGAACGGGCCGGGGGTCGAGACGCCGTCGGTCAGCAGGATGACGTGCTTGATCTTGGCCGGGCTGGAGCTGATCTGCGAGAAGCCGAGTTCGATCCCGGCGGCGATGTTCGTGCCTCCACCGGGTTGGAGCGTGGCGATGCGCTGGAGCAGCGCATCCTTGTCGACCGCGCTGGTCATCTCCGCGACCCAGAACGCCTGGTCGTCGAAGGCGACGACGCCCGCGTAATCCCGCGGGGAAAGCAGTTCGACGGCGGCCTTGGCGGCATCCTTGGCCATCTCGATCTTCTCGCCGGTCATGCTGCCGCTGCGGTCGATGATGAGGAGCAAACCCAGCGAGGGGTTTTCCTGTTGCTTCTGGAAGTCGCAACGCACGGGGAGCACTTCCTCCACGGGCGTCTGGTAGTAGCCGCCGAGGCCGAAGGCCTGGTCGCCGCCGAGCATGAGCAGGCCGCCGCCGAACTCGCGCACGTACCCGGCCATGAGCCGCATCTGGTCGGGCGAGAGGTCGGTGGCCGGAACGTTGTCGATGGCGAGGAGATCGTAGTTTTGCAGGTCGCCGAGGTCGGTGGGCGCGCCCGCCGCCGGACGGATGTCGAGCAGGATGCCCTCCTGGCGGAGCGCGAGCGCGAGATAGCGCGCCTGCTCGGGTTTGTCGGCGAGGAGCAGGACCTTCGATTTCCCGGCGGCCTGGACGTAGGCGGACGCGGTGTTGTTGTCCGCCAGCGTGTCGTCGGCGGGGTTCTTCGCGCGGGTGGTGGGGATGGGGTCAATGCGGAACGCCTTGGGATCCCACACGAAAAGCAGGTTGTAGTGGTAGCTCTGGCCCCGCGCGGCGAAACTGCTGGGCCGGTAGTCAATCAGCGGGTGGCTGAAGCCGGAGGTCCACCACGAAAAGCCCGTGTC
>CAXUHC010000006.1:8366-14045 GCA_964250705.1 uncultured Chthoniobacterales bacterium
CCGCTGACGCTCTGCGTGGATTCAAAACGATTCGCGCCAGGATGCAGCGTCGTGGGCTGCGTGGCGACGCGCACGCCGTTGCGGTAGAGGTTGATCTCGGCGGGCGCTTCGCGGTTGGAAACGATCTGCGCGCTGACCTTGAACGGTTCGTCGTCTTTCACCTCGCGCGGCGTGTTCACCTCGCTGACGAGCATCTCGGGTTTGTCCGGCGGGGCGACCGGCACGATGTGGACGCGCACGCCGCCCTCCCGCAACCGGGTGATCTGCGTGGCAAGGTCGCCGGCGGTCTCCTGGCCGTCGGTGAAAAGCACCGCCGTTTTCGTGTAGCCCGCCGGGAAGGTGGCGGTCGCAAACGAGAGCGCGCTGGCGATGTCGGTGGCATTTTCGTCGAGCGTACGCGGGGAGAGGACCCCGAGCGTTTTGAGGTCCGGTACGGCGGCGGGCTGCGCCGCGAAACCGATCCAGCCCTGCGAGTCGAGTTTGCGCCCGCAGCCGGTGCCGGGCGCGGTGAATTTGCGCGCGGCTTCCAGGCTGTTGTCACCGACGCTATGGCTGCGGTCCACGGTCCAGAAGACGTGTGCCGCCTGCCGCTGGCGGACCCAGCGCGGCTCGGTCAGCGCCAGCGCGATGAGCGCGAGCAGCGCCCCACGCAACGCGAGGCTCAGCCCGCGGCGGGCAGGCGTCATGGTGGCAAGCGAACGGCGCTGCCACCACCAGAGCGGGACCAGCCCGAGCAGGGTCAGCAGCGCGAGTGGCCGCAGGAATTCAATCATGGGCAAGCTCATTGCTTTATTCGGTTACTCGCCGCGAGAACAGCCACCATTCGAGCAGCAGCCAGCACGCGCCGACCGCCGCCGCCCACCACCAGAGCGGTGCCCAGGCCCACCGGACGCCAGTCGATCTCGCGGCAATCGTGGCGTTGGCGGACGGAGCATTCGGAGGCGACGGAGCGGTCCGCAGCAGGCGGCTCTTGACCACGCCGGGCAGCGGGCGTGCCTCGGCGGGTTGGTCGGCGCGCAAGGATTGCACGAGGTTTCCCAGCATGACCGGAAACGCGGTGCGCAGCACGAAATCCGTGTTCTCCAGATCGAACGGCAGCACCAGCCAGCGGCGGGCGTTGCTTCCCCCCGTGGCGTCGGCGGGCCAACGGCCAAACACGAGCGGCTTGCCGAAACTCTGCGCAAACACTTCTGTGCCCGCCGCAGGACGAAACTCGCGCGCCGATGGCAGGCTCACGCTGTCCAGCCCGACGAAACGCAGAGGCACGCTGTCCTGCTCGTAATCGCTGACCAGTGGATGCTCGATCTTCTCTCCCGGTTCGCCCCAGAACCCCGCGCCGGGTGGATCGACGAAAATGGCGGCCGCCGCAGGAAAATCCGCGGGCGGATTGGCGCGGTAGAAAATCGACAGAGTCGGCGGCGGGTCGGGCGGGGGATCACCCGCGCCGCGCCGCCGCCAGTTGACGGCAGGCAGCGCATTGAGGGCCGCGTCCAGAAACCCGTTGGGCGGCGCGACGAGATCAACGTTGACGCGCGCCACCGCCGCGAGGGCGGCCTCGGCGTCGTTGTCGGCAGCGAGTTGGTCCGGCGCGGACGAGCGCAGATGCGCCTCGAATTTCACCGCGTCGTCGGCGTGGCCGGTCCAGGTCTTGCGCCAGGGTTTGCCGGGTTCGAGGTGAACGGGCTGCACGTCCAGCGTCTGCCCGTTGCGCGTGATTTCCAGTTCGCCGTCCACCGCCGGGTCGCCGAACCGTGACATCTCCGCCGCGACGATCCAATCGCCCGGCGCGGCCAGCGAACGCCGCGCGGAAAACGCCACGATGGCCGTGTTCACCGGCGCGGACGTCCCGAGGTAGGCGGTTTCCACTCCGGCGAGCAACGCCCCCTCGGGCGGTGCGTTCCAAGCGCCGTCAGTCAACAACAGGATGCTGGCCGCCTTGCGTCCGGCGGCCAGTCGCCGGGCCAGGGTCAGCGCGTCCTTGATCCCTTCTCGGCCAGGGTGTTTCGGCGCTTCCTTGATCCCGTCGAGCGCGCGGTCTAACACACGGCGGCTGCCGGTCCAGGCGCTCAATACGCGCGGGGGTTGCTCGGCGAGAATGAGCGCGGCCTGATCGGAGAAACGCAAGGCGATGATCCGCTGCCGGGCCTGTGCCAGCGCGCGGGTCCAGCGGTCCGGCGCGAGGTCGGTCGCCAACATGCTCGGGGACGGATCGAGCACGATCACCGTCGCGCGCCCGCCCGCGCTTTCCCACGACGCCAGGGGCCGCGCCAGCGCGAACGCCAGCAACGCGAGAAACGCGATTTGCAGGAGTAGTGAAAGCCAGCGCCGCAGCTTGCGCCAGAGTGAATGGCTGTACACCGGCGGACGCAGTTGCTCCCAGAAAAGCAGCGTCGTCACCGCGCGGCGGCGCAGGCGCGTCTTGATGAGATAAAGCGCGATGATCGGCGCGGCGAGCGCCAGCGCGCTCCAAGCAAAAGGGGCGAGGAAAGTCATCGGGCGAGAGGCGGGACCGAGCGCGGTTGGGACGGGGGCGCGGAGATTTTAACGCAGAGGACGCAGAGGGAAGAACGAAGGGCGCAGAGAAGAGAAGAAAAGAAAAAGAGGCGAAGGGCGGAACCTTGTATCATCGCACGAAGCCGCCCTCCAGCAGCGAGCGCATCAGCAAATCCGGCACCGGCAGCGACGTGTCGGCTTGCAGCAGCGAAATCTGGTACCGGTTGCAGTAACGCCGGAGCGATTCCTGATACGCGTCGAAACGCTCGCGGTATTCGCGCGCCAACCGGCCATCGACGATCACCGTGCGGACGCCGCCGGTTTCCACGTCCTCGATCTCGAATTCGCCCGTGGTCCCAGCGGAGTTTTCCGCCGGATCGGTGACCTGGATCACCGCGACCTCGTGCCGCGCGTGGCGCAGCCGGTCAAGTGTTTGAACGGCGTCCTCGGGCGACGCGCCCCAGAGGTCGCTCACCCACAGGACCAGCCCGCGCCGGGGTCGAGTCGCGCACCAGCGGCGCGCGGCATCCGCCAGCGCGGGCGGCGTGCCGTGGGCCAGCGGGCAATCCGCCAGGTAGCGCAACAGTTGCAAAAAACGGTGCCGCCCGCGCGACGGCGCCCAGGCCGGGTACGCGCCGGGTTCCAACCCGAGCGGCACGGCGGCGGCGCGGTCGAGGTTGGCCAGCGTCAGGTAGGCCAGGCCCGCGACGATCCGGCGCACATGGTCGAACTTGCGCGGCTCGCCCCAATCCATCGAGCGCGAGCAGTCGAAGAGCAGGTGCACATGGAGATCCTCTTCCTCCACGAAAAGCTTGAGCACGAGGGTCCGCCACCGCGCGTAGGCGTTCCAGTCGATGTGCCGCCAGTCGTCGCCGCTGACGAACGGGCGGTACTCGGCAAACTCCACGCTCGCGCCGCGCGCCTGGCTGCGGCGTTCGGCGCGCTGGCGTCCGCGGGTGAGCCGGCGCGCCGCCAGCGCGAGCGTTTCCAGCCGGGCGAGGAACGCGGCGTCGAAGAGTGTGTCAACTTCGGCGGCGGTGCTCACGCGGCGGGGGAAAAATCAGGCTTCGGCTTGCCAGGAGTCGCGGCGGTTGGCCAAGACGCGCCCGATCAGGTCGTCGGCGTCGATGCCGTCCGCCTGCGCCTCGAAGCTGAGCATCACGCGATGCCGCAACACGGGCAGCGCGCTCTTGAGCAAATCCTCGGTGGCGACGTGGTAACGGCCCTCGAGCAACGCGCGGATTTTTGCGGCTAGAATGCATGCCTGACCCGCGCGCGGGCTGGCCCCGTAGCGCACGTAGCGTTTCACCTCCGCGCTGGCGTGCGGCGTTTCCGGGTGCGTGGCCATGACGAGTTGCACCGCGCGGGTGCGGAGGGTCGGCGCAACGGGCACGTCGCGCGCCAGACGGCCCATGTCGAGCAGCGTTTCGCGCTCGAAAATCGCCTCCCGCGCGGGCTGCGCGCGGTCGGTGGTACGATCAAGGATTTGCTCGAACTCGGTCTCGCTCGGGTACGGCACCTTGAGCTTGAAAAAGAAGCGGTCCAGCTGCGCTTCAGGCAGCGGGTAAGTGCCTTCCATCTCCAGCGGGTTCTGCGTGGCGAGGACGAAAAAGGGCGCTTCGAGCCGATGCGTTTCGCCGCCGACGGTCACGTTGCCTTCCTGCATCGCTTCGAGCAGCGCGCTCTGCGTTTTCGGCGTCGCGCGGTTGATTTCGTCGCCTAGCAGCAGGTGGCAAAACACCGGCCCCGGCGCGAATTCGAAGCGCGGATGCCCCTGGCCGTCGTCGATCATCACCTTCGTGCCGATGAGATCGGCGGGCATCAGGTCGGGCGTGAACTGGATGCGCTGGAATTTCAATTTCAGCGCCCCGGCAACCGAGCGCACCAGCATGGTCTTACCCAGTCCAGGGACACCTTCCAGCAAGACGTGGCCGCCGGCGATCATCGCCATGAGCGTGTGTTCGATCACGTCGTCCTGGCCGACGATCACCTTCTGGATTTCCGTTTTCAGCCGCGCGAACTGGGCGCGGAAACTCGCGGCGGCTGCTTCCAGCGAGGGGGCGGCGGGCGTGGCGGTCATTCAGGAAGGGATCAGGGCTTATCCGGGCCGCCGTCGGGGCGGATGGACTCGAAGTAACGCTTGATGGTCTGGCGATGGGCGAGCGGCAGGTTTTCGTCGGTGACGGCCTGCTTGGAAAGCGCCTCGTAAGCCTGAAAATTCGCCGCGCGGGCCGACCCGGCGTGTTCCTGCGAGGGGTCGAGCGTGGAGAGGGTGGTGGTCTCGCTTTCACCCTGCTCGTTGGCGGCGCCGTTGAGTTTTTCCTGGTTGCGGTCGGCGGCGAGCGCGCTGGCCTGTCCGTTGTGATTGGGATCGGTTTCGCGGCCCGCGCCGTGACCAGGTTGCTGGGAGCGTTGCAGCGAAAGCTTCGGCATGAGGCCGATCCCGCGACAGAGGCTTTCCTTGTTGCCCAACCCGCCCTTGCACATCCCCATCTGCCGGAGTTGCAGCGAGAGGTTTTTCTTCTGGGCATCGCGGGCGTTCTGGTTGGCGAGGCTTTGTTTGAGGCCGCCCATCCCTTTGCCCATTTCCGACGACTGGTTTTGCTGGAGACCGTTCTGCATCTGGCTCATCGACTGCTGCGCGCCCTGGTCCCCGTGCTGGCCGAATTTCTGCGCGAGCTTGCCGAATTTCTCGGCGGCCTCGGCGGCCTGCGGTCCTTGCGGAGTCTTCGCTTCGGGAGCCTGCAGTTGGCGGGCAGCCTGTTCGGCACGGGTCTCGGCGCTCTGGAAATCCTGGCTGCGCACGGCGGCGGCCAAAGCGCCCTGGCCGTCGACTTTTTCCAGCGCGGCGGCGAGGTCGGCGGAGAACGGCTGGAGCGACTGGGCGTCCAGCCGGGCCTGCGTGACGGCGAGTTTGTCCTCGACGCGGCTGAGTTCCTTGAAGGCTTCCCGCTCTTGCAAGGCGGCGTCCTTGCGGGCCAGCTTTTCGCGCAGGGGCCGCAACTCGTCGAGGAGCTTGCGCAGTTCCGGGTCGCGTTGCTCGTGCTCGCTCTGGTCCCAATCGTCGAACACCTGGCGCAACGCCTGCGCGGTGTCGCGCGTTTGCGCGGTGGGCGGGGGCGGCAGTTCGCTCGCGCGCAGGACGGTGAAACGCCAGCCCACAAACGCGATTGCCAGCAGCGTGAC
>CAXUHC010000006.1:14055-37981 GCA_964250705.1 uncultured Chthoniobacterales bacterium
CGCAGCCCCCCCGCCACCCGCACCGGCCACGCGCGCCGCCAGTCCACCTGCTGCGAACTCGCCATCGTCTGCGCGAGCTGCCGCGCCCGCCACTCCGTTGGACCCACCGCGTTTTCCTGCAATTCGGCGGCGGTGAGCACGGCGTCGGGCAGTCCGAGGCAGCGGTCGGCGCGGCGGCGGATGCGCGGCCAGTCCGGCTCACGCAGGCGGCTCTCCACGACGACCAGCACGAGCGCGCCCAGCGCCACCAAAGCCCCCGCCGGCCAATCGCGCGCCAGGGCCGGGGACAGCAAAGAAAGCAGCGCCCAGCCCGAGAAAACCACCGCCAGCACGAGGACGAGACGGGTCAGCGCGTGCCCGAGCCATTCGAGCCGCCAGCGACGGGCGGCGACGGCAAGTTGCGCGTGCAGAACCGCGGCGAGATCATCCGGCCGCGAGGGATCATCGGAAGCGTTGGTCATTTGGGCAGTGAGACCGTTCGGACAGCTTGATATAATAGAGACCGTCCGGAATTGCCAAGCCAATCTCTCGCCGCCACGCGTTTTTGCCGTGCGCGGCGACCGGGTTGCTGCCATGTTGGGCCGCCGCTCGCCTCCTATGACCCGGACGCACCTTCGCTGTCTGCTCACGCTTGCTCTCGGTTGGACCGCCTTCCGGCCCGCGCTGGCCGACACCGCTCCCGCGCCGCTGCCGCCGGTTGTCGCGCGCTACGAACAGATGCTCGCCGCTTCGCCCGCGAAGGGCACGGCGTTCGACAAGGTTTACCAGCACTTCTTCGAAGGACCCGGCCTGGACGCGCTCGCCGCGCGCTGGCAGGCCCGGGCTGCCTCCGGCGGACCGGGGGCGGAAACTTTTCCGTTGCTCGTCGGCCTGCTCGCCGAACGCCGCGCCCACCCCGACGAGGCGCGCCGGGGCTATCAGCAATACAACGCCACGCATCCCGACGATCCCCGCGGCTGGACCGCCCTGGGCGAACTCGAATCCGCCGAGGGCCACTTCGGCCCCGCCGCCGAGGCGCTCGCCCACGCGCTCGCTCCCGGCGCGAAACCGCCCGTGCCGGCGTCCACCCGGCCCACCCTTTACCGCGAACTCGCCCGCGCGCAGACGCGCAGCTTCCTCACCGCCGCGTCGCTGGGCACCTGGCGCAAACTAGCCGCCGAGTTTCCCGACGATCCCGGCATCTTGCAGGAAGTCGGCGAGGCGTTCCAGGAGGACCAGGCTTACGACGAGGCCCGCGCGACGTTTGAAAAGGTGCGCGCACTCGCCCGCAAGAACAACGACGCCTTCGGGCGCATCAACGCCACCCTGCGCACCGGCCAGGTCGAGGAGGCTCGCGGCCACGCGACCGAGGCCGTCAAGATTTACGAGGGCGTTGTCGCCGAGGCGAAAACCGGCTCCTGGCTCGAACGCGAGGCGCGCGCCCGCATCGAGCAGCTTTACCGGGGCCAGGAGGATTTACCCGGACTGGCCGACTATTATAAGAAGTGGCTCGAAGATCATCCCAAGGACACCGAGGTCGCCACCCGCCGCGCCGCCGTCCTGATCGAACTCAACCGCCGCCCCGAGGCCATCGACCTGCTGAAACAGGCCGTATCGTGGGCACCCGAACGCCAGGAATTGCAGGTGGAACTCGCCCGCCGTCTGGGTGAAACCGACCGGCCCGCCGAAGGGGCCGCCGTCATGGAAAAGCTCACGACGGTCGCGCCCGAGGAAAAAAGCTATTGGCAACTCCTCGGCGACGCCCGCTGGCAGCTCCGCGAAAACCTCCCGGCCACCGCGCCCGCCGCCGACCGCGACGCCCTCAAGGCGCGGGCGCTCGCCGCGTGGACCCACCTCTCGCCCGCCGACGGCAAGGACGCCGCCGCCACCGGGCAATTGGCCGACCTGCTCGCCTCGCATCGCCTGAAGGACGAGGCCCTCGCGCAGTACGCCCGGGCCGCCGCGCTCGCGCCCGATCTGCCCGACGCCCGCGAACGCTGGGCGGGCTACCTCGCGCAGCTCGACCGCAAGGACGAGGCACGCCAGGTCATCGCCGGTCTCGTCACCTCCAGCCCGGCCAGCGCCAACGCCGCCAATTTCTCCCGGCTCGCCAACGCGCTCGACCGCCTGGACGACCCCGCCGGCGCGCTCGCCGCCACCGAGCAGGGGCTGGCCCGGGAGCCGCACAATTTTGACCTCCTCTCGCAACGCTGGCAACTCCTCGCAACGCGCAAACGCTGGACCGACGCCGCCGCGCTCTACCCGGCGCTGCTCGCCGCCGCGCCGAACGCCTACTTCACCGAGCAGGTGCAGGCCCGGCAGGTCGCCGCCCTCCAGGCCGCCGACCAAGTCGCCGACACCCGCGCCGCGCTTGCCGCCCGGCTCGGCGGCAAGACCCCGCCGCCGCTCGACGAGAACGACCTCGCCCTGCTCGTCCGCATCGACCTCCAGATTTCCGGCCTCGACGACGCCGATACACTTGCCCAGGCCAAACAGGTCCTCGCCGAAGCCCGCGAACGCTTTCCCCGCGCCGCCGCGTTTGCCCGGCTCGAAGGCGAACTCGCCAAGCATGCCCGCGACGTCGTGGGACAGGTCGCCGCCCTGCGCAGGCTCATCGATCTCCAGCCCGCGCAGAAGACCGACGCCCTCGCCGAAATCGCCCGCGTCTGGCGCGACGCCGCCCGGCCCGACGACGCCATCGCCGCCGCCAACGAACTCGTCGGTGCCTCGCCCGCCAACGCCTCCGCCCAACTCCTCCTGGCTGATCTGCTGCTCCAGGGCGGCCACCCGGAAGAGGGCGTCGCCCGGCTGCGCGACGCCGTGCGCCTGAGCGAAAAGCCCAACGAGGTGCGTCTGCGCCTCGCGCGCGTCCAGTCCGACCTCGGGCGCGACGCCGACGCCCGCCGCACGCTCGACGAGGCGTTCGAGAACGCCGGGGACGCGCACGAGCGTCTCTCCGTCACCCGGCCCCTCGCCGAAGCCTACCAGCGCGAAAACCACCTGGACGAACTCATCACCCGTTTCCAGACCCTCCAGCAGGGCGACGCCGAAGGCTGGCGCTACGCCCTGTACCTAGCCGAAATCTACCAAGGCACCAAGGACTACGGCGCGGCCCGGCGCGAGCTCGCCAAGGCGCTGGCCGCCCGGCCCCGCGACGGGTCGCTCCTGCGCCAGCTCGTGCGCGTCGCGGAGCAAGAGCAGAACACCGCCGAGATCGCCCGCTACCAGACGCTCCTTGCCGAAGTCGAACCCAGCGACCAGAACAAGTTTGCCCTGGTCACTTCCTTGCTGGAAAATAACCAGGCCGACGCCGGGTTCAACGCCCTGCGCGCCAACCTCGCCGCCGTTCTCAAGACGCCCGGCGCGTGGGATCAGCTTCTGCCGCTGCTCGCCCGCAACGACCTCACCGCCAGAGCGGGCGACCTGCTCAACGCCGAGATGGGCGGCGACCGCGCCGACCTCAAGGCGCGTTTTACCCTGGCGCTTTTCCAAGCCGTCGCGGGCAACTCCGAGCAGGCGCGGGCGGCGCTCTGGACCGTCTTCGACACGAAGACCGGCCCCGCCCCGCTGGTGCCACCCTCCCCACGCAAAAACACCGCGTCCGGGACGGTCAGCATGCGCCTCGTCAGTCTGGTTTACGGCGGCGACTCGATCCCCGAGCAACGCTACCGCGCCGGGGAGGTCACCCGCCGCACCGCGCAGGGATTGCTGTACCCCGGCGGCCTGGCCGGTTTCGGACGCGGACGCGGCGTCTTCGCCATGCCGATGACTCCCTCCGGTTTGCCCAACACCCCCAGCCTGACCGACACCACCCGCGACGCCGCCCTGCTCTACCTCGCCGCCCTCGCCGTGCAGGACCATACCGCCGCGGAATTCATGGCCGAGCTGGATCGCCACCTCGCCGCCCGCGACAGCTCCCGCGCCGACCGCCTGGTTGCCTACTCGCTCATGCAGGACGTGGACAGCCAGACCCGCGAGATCGCCGCCCAGGTCCGCAACCCGGAGCCGGGCCTGGACGGCCTCGCGCTGGCCCGCACGGCGCTCATCGCCTTCAACAACGGCCCGCAATACCGCCGCTACTCGGAGGTCCCGCCGCTCTCCGCCGCGCAGACCGACGCGCTGGCCCCGTTGTTCGAACCGCTGCTGGCCCGGTTGATCCAGAGCGAACCGGCCCTGGACGCCGCCGAAACTCCTTCCCTGCGTTACTCTTTTCTGATCGGCATGGACCACAAAGCGGAAGCCGAAGCGGTGCGGCGCGATTTCCTCGCCCGCGTGGACGCGCACGCGCCGGTCGAACGGCTCGAAGCCGCCCTGGGCCTGCTGCTGGAAGGCGATTTCTCCCCGGCGGAACGCGCGCAACTCCGCAGCCTCGTCCCGGCGTTCTCCGAAGCGGCGTCGAAGGCGGTGGGTCGGACCGGCTCCAACCAGCATTACTACTACCCGGCGATCCTGTTTCAGGAAGGCTCCGAAGCCGGTAAACTCTCGCCGGAGGATTTCGCCGACACGCTCACCGCCGTGATCCCGCTCTGGTACCCGGTCAAGACGCCCGCCGCCGGTAGCCTGGCGTCGGCGGGCGGCTCCCAGTACCGCTCTCAGAACGCCGAGGGTGCCCTGCCGCCGAGCCGGTTTTTCGATCAGAACACGTTCCAGATGATCCAGAGCGTGTCGCAATCCCTGCACCAGGGCGAGGCGGCGCGTCTCCCGGCGGTGCTCGCATGCCTCGACCAGCAGGCAAAAGACCTGCCGCCGGAACGCCGGATCTATCCGCAGGTCGTGGCGGCTTACCTCGACGCGTTGAACGGCGAACCCGCCGCCGTGCTTCCCCGCGCCCAGGCCCTCCTGGCCGCCGCGCCGGAGGATAACGATGTGCGCTTGCTCACCGGCGTGCTCCTGGGCCGCACGGACCGTCACGCCGAAGCCCTCGCCCTGCTCAACACCGTGGACGTCGCCCGCACCGGCGAATCGCCGTTTGCTTTCCAGAAAACCGTCCTCGCCGAAGCGAAGGCCGCCAAGGACACCGAGAGCGCCAAGCGCGCCGCGTTGCGTCTCGCGGCCATGCGGGTGCCGCCCGAGGAACGCGATGCCCTCAGCGCCAGTTTGCGCGAACTCGGCCTGACCGAACAGGCGGACCTATTCGCCAAAACGGTCGCGTCGGCCAGTCCGGCTGGCTCCGGCCAGGGACGTTCGGTCTTCGACACCGCCACCGCCCAGCAGCTCGACCGGCTCACCAACGAGAAAAACGAAAGCGGGGCGCTCGCCCTGGTGCGCAACGTCCTGGCCGCGCTGCCCCCGCCCGTGCCCGCCCCCAACAGCTACGGCAACCGCTCCAACTTCGAGTACGTCCTGCGCTCGACGCTCGCCACGCTCAAGAAGTTCAGCAAAACGGATGCGTTCGTCGCCGACGCCGAAAAACAGATCGCCAAAGACCCCGACTCCCTCTCGCTCAACTACCAACTCGCCGTGCTCCACCAGGAAGCCGACACGCCCGACACCGCCCAGACGCGTGCCAGGACCAACCAGCGCTCGCCGGTCTGGCTCCGGCTCGCGCGCCTCGACACCGGAGAGATCGTGGGAAGCTGGTCCGCCGACGGCCAGGACTGGCACGAGATCGACCGGGCCAAGGTCTCGCTCGGCGACGCGCCGCTCGCCGTCTTGCCCGCCGCCGTGTCGGGCAAATCCCTGGCGACGACGCTCACCGTCGATCAGGTCGCGCTGACGCCGCCCCCACCCCCGGAAACCGACGCCGCGCCCGCGCCGGGGGCCTCCTCCCCGCCGCTGCCCGCGCCCTGGACAGAGACCCAGCTTCCCGACGAGGGCGACGCCGCGCCCGCGCCCCCCGCCGCCTGGCACGACGGCGTCTTCACCCTCCACGCCCGGGGCTGGGACCTGTGGGGCGGCACCGACGGCGCCCGTCTCGTCCATCGTCCGCTCGGCGGGGCCACGGAATTCACCGCGCGCCTCGTTTCCACCGAAAGCCCCACCACCGAAACCAAGACGGGCCTCATGCTCCGCGCCGGTCTCTCCCCGGATGCTCCCTACGCCGCCGTCATCGTGTTGCCGAACGGCTTCCTGTCCTTCCAACACCGCGACCGCGCCGACCAGGCCACCGCCTACTGGCGCAAGCTCGCCGCGTTGCGTCCCAGGGAAACCCGTTACCAACGTTTCCTCGCCCACCGCCTCGCCCAACGCGGCCTGCGCGACGAGGCCGTGACGATCTACGACCGCCTCATCGACCAGGGACCCGAGGAAGCGCTCTCCGCCTACGACGAGGTCCAGTTCATCTACAAAGGCCGCCGGATGCTTGCTCTGGCCGACCGCATTCTCGCCTGGAAACCCACCGCCCCCCTCTCGTCGTCCGGGCCGCGCAACTACGGCTACACTTACTTCCAGGTGGCCCGCGAGTGCGCCACGCAGAAGCGGCCAGACCTGGTGATCGCCGTTTGCCGGCGTGGCATCGAGATCGACACCGCCAACGGCTACGGCGGGCAGGACTCGGAACTCTACCAACTCCTGACCACTACCCTCATCGAGCAAAACCGACGCGACGAAGCCCGCGACGCGCTCGTGGCCAGCTTCGTGCCGCCCACCCCTCCCGGCCTGACCGGCGGCCCGAACGCCAACGCCACGCAGCTCGGCTTCCGCAATGTCCTGGTGCGCTACGGCAGCACCCGCAGTTGGATGACGAGCCTGTCGTGGAGCCTCGATTCCATCGAATTTCAGGGTCTGCGACCCCTCGAAACCGCCCGGACCGCCGGGCTGCTGCCGGGGTTGCAAGCCGCCCTCCAGGCGCGCCAGACGGCGGACCCCGACGACTTTGCCCGGAACGATCTCCCCTGGCTGCTGACGCTGATCCGCCTCGACCTGCACGACCCCACGCTCCTGCCCGCGTTGCCGGAAATTCTCAACCGCAAGCCCGACGCCAAAAGTGCGGCCTCGCGCGGCAACGAGCAGGGCGAGGTCGCCGTCCGCCTCGCCGTCGCCCGGCGGCTCCAGCGGTGGCCCGGGCAAGAAGCGCTGGCGTTGGAAGCGCTGGCGTCCGCGCAGAAATGGGTGGCGAACGCCCGCAAGTCCAACAACGTGCTGTCCGGCAACCTCGTCACGGCGATCAACTTCCAGCAGGTGCGCGCGCAGTTGGCCCTCGACGATGCGCCGTCCGCCGTGGGGACGTTGCGCGCCATGGGTGCCGAGACGACCTCCAGCAATCCGACCCGCGGCGGCAACTCCTACGAGGAGCTTCGCCGCTACCTCGGGCTGCTGCTGCGCGCCGGCCCCGAGGCCGACCCCATTTACACCGAGGTCTTCAACCAGACGACCAAGACGCTGGAAGCCCGCAAGAATCTGTATTTCGCCTACGACCTCGAAAAGAACGTGCGCCAGGGCGACAACCCGCATTTTCAGGCGTTCGCGTGGCTGCTCGACGACGGCGGCCCGGCCACCGGCTCGCCCGACGCCACGCTGGTCTACGAACTGCGCCCCGAGCATCCCTTTGACAAAGCAGGGTCGGGCCGCTACCCCGGCTCGCACGGTCGGAGTTTCCCGGCGTCCGAGGGCGAGCGCACGCTGACCTTTTCCTACGGCCCCGACCCGGAGCATTTCGCGCCGATTGGTCAGCTCAAGACCGACCGCACCTTCGGCACTTGGACTGGCCCGATCCCGCCCGGCGCGGGGGTGGTCAAGGTCACGATAGACTCCCCGCGCGCGAAGGACGCCGCCGCGCTGGCCGCCGAGGCCGCCGCTCCCCCCGCTCCCTCGCCCGGCCCCTCCGCCTCCCCCTTGCCCGCCGGTACCCCCGCCCCGGCGGCGGGTCCCCCCGGCGATTACTGGCTGCCGGTGGTCCGCACGCCGAACCTGCTGGCGAATCCCAATTTCGACGGCCTCGCCAACCGCGATCCGAACGCCGAAACGTTTTCGATCCCGGGGTGGAAGGACCTGCCCGCCGGACTCTGGAAAACCAGCACCACAGACAACCCTTTCCCGGGTCGCCCGTTCGTGCGGAGCGACACTTTCAACCAGCAATCGTACCAGATCATCGGCGAGAGGATTCCGGTCGAGGCCGGGAAATCCTATTTCCAGAGCGGTTGGGTGCGCGACGGCGGGGATAACAGCGCCGTGCGCCTTGGCCGACGTTTTCTGGACGCCGACGGCAGCGTGATCAAAACGACCGAGTGCCCGGGGTTTTCGACGCTGGGATGGCGCTGGCATTCGCAACGCCTGTCATCCACGACCGGCCAGGGCGACGACGGCATCCCGCCGAAAGCCGCGTTCATCGAGCCGTTCTTGCGGGTGCAAGGCAGCAGCGAGTGGACCGGCCTCTTCCTCGGCAGGATCAACTAGCATCCAAGGTAGGGAGGCCTCTCCGAGGCACTCCCAAACTTTTCTGTCGGGGAGACGCCTCGCGGAGCAGCACCCCACCCCTGGCGACTTCACGCCACCGGCAGCAGCGGAAACTGCCTTCCGAGCACCGTCTGACTGGACACCTGCAACCACCGCTCCAACGCCGTCGCGTACACGCTGCGGAAGTCCACGTTGTATTTGATGTCGCCCTGGTAAAGATCGGTCAGGCTCGGATATTTGCCGTACAGGCCGGGCTTCACGCCGCCGCCGAGCATGAAGAGCGGGGCTGCCGCGCCGTGGTCGGTCCCACCGCTGGCGTTTTGCGCCACCCGGCGGCCAAACTCGCTGAACGTCATCACCATCACGCGGTTGAAATTCCCCTGCGCCTTGAGGTCCGCGCAAAACGCTCCCAGCGCGTCGCCGAGTTCCTTCATCAGCCGCTCGTGCGTCGGAATTTGACCCTGGTGAGTGTCGTAGCCGCCGTGGCTGACATAATAGACCCGCGTCGGCAGTCCCCCGGCGATCATGCGTCCCACCAGGCTCAGGCTGTCCGCCAGCCGCGAGTTGGGATACGCCGCGCCCGGCTTGGTCTTGCGCGCGATGGCCAGCACCTTGTCTGAGGAGAGCTGCGCGTCGAGCGCGGTGCGTTCGAGGAAATCCAACGATCCCAGCGCCGAACCCTGCGCGGCCCCGCCCGCGCTGATCGCTCCGATGGAGCCGTCGCCGGACGCATCGTCGGCGAGGGTTTCGGGCGCGTTGAGCATCCGGAAATAACGTTCGTCCGTGCTCATTTCCACCCCGGGATGCTTGCCCTTCTTCGCGTCGTCGATCCAGCGGTATTGCTCGGGATTGGCGAACGAGACCCCCGTCGGGCGCGGCGAATTGAACGCTTGCGGCATCTGCCCGCCGATGGACACGCCGACCGTCGGCGCGGTCCCCTGGCAGCAGCTGTCGAAGTAGTTCCCGAGCCAGCCGTAGGGCATCGCGCGGTTGGAATCCGCCGCCGTCTGCCAGATCTCCGTCGAGCGGAAATGCGAGCGGTTCGGGTTCGGATAACCCACGCCCTGCACCACGGCGAGATTACCCTCGTCGTACAACCCCTTGAGCGAGGTCAGCGACGGGTGCAACCCACAGTAATCATTGAGCTTGAGCACCTTGTCCGGGTGATGCCCCAGCGTGGGGCGCGCGGCGTGGTACGCGTCGTCGGCCCAGGGCGGCAGCATGTTCAACCCGTCGTTGCCGCCCGCCTGCTGGAGCACGACCAGGATCGGGCCGTCCGTGCCGGTGACGATCTGCGTCGCGCTGTCGGCGGCCTGGGCGTTCATGGCCAGGAACGTCTGGTCGATGAACGCGGGCAGCGTCCATGATGCGGCGGCGCCGAGCACCGTGGAGCGCAGGAACGAACGCCGGGTTTGGAGCGTGCCACGCTCGTGGTTGGCTTCGGAATCGTGGTGGTCACTCATGGGTGGAAAGGATGAAGGATGAAGGATGAAGGATGAAGACGGACAAGAGAGCGGACGAACGATTCGGAGTTCGGAGGAGAGAGTGGCCTTGAGCTTCTGCCTTCATCCTTCATCCTTCATCCTTCACGTTTCAGCACAGCTGAAACGCCGGCGTGCTCATCATCAGATGCAGCAGGCCGGTGACGTTTTGGTCGGTGATCGGCTTGCCGTCACCGGCGACGGACTTCAGGTAATCGGTGAATGCTTGCTCGTCCTTCGGCGCGAGCGGCCCCTGAAACAGCCGTTGGGCGAGGGTGCGCACGAGCGTTACCCGGTCCCCGCGGATCTCGGGCGGTGCGATTTTCGCGACGTCGATTTGCGCAGTCGGCGCCACCGGCGGCGCGGGCTGGACCCCGGCCATGCTCATTTCGGGCGTCAGGTCGAACGGATGCTCCGCCGGTCGCTTGGGCACCCGCAGGAGCGATCCCGCGAGATTGTAGCGGGTCAACAGCGTCGACGTGCTGATCCAGGCCTTGCCGCCGTCCCAGCCCTTGACGCTCGGCGGGTAAAACGGCACCTGCCCCATCTGTTTCAACGCCGCCGCCAGCGGTCCCTTCGGGGGCAGTTCGGTTTCCAGGGTCCGCGCCGTCTGCACGATCCATTGGATCGGGCTTTTGATCTGTGTGCGCACCGCCTCCGGCGCGTAAAACTCCTGGCTGGTAAACAGCTGGTGCAGCGCCGGGCGCAGTTCGTACCGGCTGGCGCGGATCGTGTTGGCCAGCGCGCTCACCAGGGCGGCGGGTGGGTTTTCGGACGCGAAAAACGTCCACAGCTTGCCCGCGAGAAACGTCGCGCACGCGGGCTGCGCGAGGATCGTGTCGATGACCTGGTCGCCGTCCGACACGTCCGTGCGGCCCAGAAACGTCTTGGGCGTGCCGTCGTGGTCGCGCACGGCAAAGCGGAACGAACTGTCGCGCGGGTCGATCCGGTAGCCCGTGAAGGCGCGCGCGCCTTCGGTCACGTCCTTCTCGGTGTAATGCCCCTCGCCGAGGGTGAAAAGCTCCATCACCTCGCGGGCGAAGTTTTCGTTGGGATGGGCCGCCTTGCTCTCGCGCAGGTCGAGCCACTGGATCATGGCCGGGTCGCGCGAGATCGCTTTGACGAGCGTGCCGAAATTCCCCCGGGCGTGCTCGCGGAACGTCTGGTTTTGCCGCCACATGAAGTAGGCATCCCGCACCTTCTGTGCGCTCGTGGCGAAATGCCCGTGCCAGAAAAGCGTCATCTTTTCCTCCAGCGGATCGGCGGAGGCGCGCATCCGGTCCAGCCACCATGCGCTCAGGCCGAGGAGGTGCTGGAAATCATCCCGCCGCCGGGCCTGGGTAACCTCCCGGCGGGCAGCCTGGCGGGCGGCCTCGCCCTCGGGTCCGTCTGTGGGCGGCACGCTCGCCATCGCCTGTTTCGCTTGTTCGCGGACCGCAACATAGTCGGTCGGCCTGGCCCATTCGGGCGCGGGGGCGGGCACCGGTGCCGCGGGGCCGTCCACGAGGTAGCGCACCGTGGCCGCCATGCCCGAGCGCACCAACGAATCGACGTGCGCGGGCGTGCCGCCGAACCCGGCGCGGTTGAGCAGATGGGCGGCCTTGGTCTGGTCCCAATCCTTGGGGGAAAGCGGCGTGAGCATGGTTTGAGAGTATGAACCGGAGCCGCCGGGAGGAGTTGCGCGAAAGTCGGCGAAATCGGTCGAGAACCGCTTTTGCAACGTTTTTGTTCCATTTGAGCGGAAATCTTGTATGTTAGGGCCTTCTCGCGTCCTACATCTAGGGCCTGCCGGTATCCTGGCGCGGGAAAGTGCTCTCGCGTCATTCCTACATGCGTTTTACCAATCTGACCCGCCACACCGAGATCGGCGCGAATTCCTACTTGCTCGAACTCGGCGGCCAGCGCGTGGTTCTCGACTGCGGGATGCATCCCAAGCATGAGGGGGACGACGCCACTCCCAATTTGCGCCTCGTTCCCGACGGCGAACTCGACGCGATTTTCGTCTCCCACGCCCACCTCGACCACATCGGCAGCCTGCCCGTGCTCATGCGCCGCCAGCCCCGGGCGCGGGTGTTCATGAGTCCGCCCACCGCCTACCTCGGCGAGGCGCTGCTGCATAACTCAGTCAACGTCATGGCCCGGCCTCACGGCCCGGCGCAGGCAAACGGCAACGGCCACAGTCACGGCCACGGCCAACACCATTCGCCCCCTGCCAACCTGCTGTTCACCCACCGCGAGGCCGACCAGTTCGCGCAGGTCTGGCAGCCTTGCGCGCTGCGCCAGCTCTGGAACCTGGAGGGCGAACGCGTTTCCCGGCCCGTCGAGGCGGAAACCACCTTCGAGTTTTACGACGCCGGCCACATCCTGGGCAGCGCGGGGATTCTCTTCCGCGCCGAGGGCAAGCGCGTATTTTACACGGGCGACGTGAATTTCTCCGACCAGACGGTCAGCCAGTCCGCCGATTTTCCCGGCCTCAACGGCGAGGCGGACGGCGGTGAACCGCTCGATGCGCTGATCGTGGAAACCACCCGTGGCGACCACCCCGCCGCCCCTGGCACCGAACGCACCCGTGAGGAGGAACGTCTCGCCGCCTGCATGCAGGCCGTCTTCGCGCGCGGCGGCGCCGTGCTCATCCCGGTCTTCGCGCTTGGCAAGACGCAGGAAATGCTCGCGATTTTCATGCAATTCAAGCAGCGCGGCCTGCTGGGCGATGTGCCGATCTACATCGGCGGCCTGAGCACGAAGATGACCGAGATTTACGACCGCTTCGCCGACAGCGCCCCGCGCCTACTGCCGGGAGTTTCGCTCTTGCACGCGGTTTCGCCTTACGTCCTGAGCGGACGCGAGGCGGGCAGCTCGCCCATCAAACCCCGGCGCATCTACGCCCTTTCCAGCGGCATGATGACCGAGCACACGCTCAGCAACGTCTTCGCCCGCCGGATGCTTTCCGACCCGCGCCACGCGATCTTTTTCGTCGGCTACGCGGACCCCGAATCACCCGCCGGTAAGTTGCGCGCCGCCGCCGACGGCGACCTGGTGCAACTCGATTCCGAGGCTCCGCCGGTCCAGCGCCGATGTCAGGTGGAAGTCTTCGATTTCAGCGCGCACTCCCGCCGCGACGACATCCTTGCCTACATCCTCCGCGTCAAACCGAAGAAGACGATCCTCGTCCACGGCGACCCCGGCGCGCTCGAATGGTTCCGGCAGGAACTCGCGACCCACGCCCCCGGCATGGAAGTGGTCATCCCGCCCCCCGGCGAGGTCGTCGAAATTTGAGGTAGGGACGGCTCTCTGAGCCCGTCCCTGTTTCCTTCGCCCGTCGCCCACCGTACACCGAAACTTTCCGGCCATTCGGTGCCTCCGGGCCGAAATGGCTGCACACCTCATGCAACAACGTCACATCGCCATCCTCCCCATCGTTCTCGCATTGGGCTACATGCTGTTCAAAATGGTCTTCACGCCGACCTTCGTGAATCCCGAAACGGGCAGCCGCCACAAGATTGGCCTCAACGAACAGCAGGAGGAGCAACTCGGGTTGCAGTCCTACCAGCAGGTGCTCGGCCAGGAGTCCGCCAACGTGATCAACGCGGGGCCGGAAGTGGAAACGGTCCGGTCCGTGGCCCGGCGGCTGGCCTCGGCGGCAGGTGAAAAAAGCCAGACGCAGTACCGCTGGCAGGTCAGCGTGATCCGTTCGGACCAAGTGAACGCCTTCTGTCTGCCCGGCGGCGAGATCGTGGTTTACACCGGCATCCTGCCTATTGCACAGAACGAGGCCGGTCTGGCCACGGTGCTCGGCCACGAGATGGCCCACGCCACCAGCCACCACGGCGCGCAACGCATCTACAAGCAGCAGCAGGAGCAAGCGCTTTTGACCGGCGTGCAGGGCAGCCTCTACAACGTCGACGTCGGCCAGCAGCAGACCGTCATGGCCATGCTCGGCGCGGGCACGAAGTATTTCCACGCACTGCCTTTCAACCGCGAGCAGGAAAGCGAGGCCGACCACATCGGCCTGCTCTACATGGCCCGCGCCGGGTACGACCCGCGCCAGGCGCTGGACTTCTGGAAACGCATGGACGCACAGACCAGCCGGGGCGCGCCGCCGCAGTTCGCCAGCGACCACCCGTCCAACGGCGTCCGCATCCAGCAGATCGAGCAATGGTTGCCCGAAGCCGGGAAGGAATACGCCAACTCCAGGATGAAGGACACCCGGCAGCCCACCCGGCAGACCGGCATGTGACGGCATCCCTCCGGGTCTCATGTTGTTGACGAGCGACTACGACTACCCGCTGCCCGAACGCCTGATCGCGCGCTATCCGCCCGCCGAGCGTTCGGGCGCGCGGATGATGGTTCTGCACTGCGCCGAACGCCGCATCGAACACCGCGCGTTCACCGACTTCCCCGGCTACCTGCGGCCCGGCGACCTCGCCGTGCTCAACGACGCGCGCGTGATCCCGGCCAGCGTGGCCGCCAACGGCGGCGCGCTGAGCCTGCTCGTCGTCGCCCGCCCGGAGCCGACCCTCTGGACCTGCCTCGTCAAACCCGGCCGCAAGGCGCGTCTCGGCGCGACCGTTCGCGTGGGCGACACCCGCGGCACCGTGGAAGCCATCCTCGCCGACGGCGAGCGCGTCATCCGTTTCGACGACGTGATCGACCTCGACCGCCACGGCGCGCTGCCCCTGCCGCCGTACATGGAACGCCCCGCCGAGGCCAACGACGCCGAACGCTACCAGACCGTGTTTGCCCGCGCGCCCGGAGCCGTCGCCGCGCCGACCGCCGGACTGCACTTCACGCCGGAAATCCTCGCGGGCATCCCTCACGCCTTCTTGACGCTGCACGTCGGGATCGGCACGTTCCGGCCCGTCAAAGCCGACGACCTGAGCGAGCACCGCATGCACGCCGAACGCTTCGAGATCAACCCCGAGGCAGCCGTCGCGATCAACGCCCGCGCCGGACGCCTCGTGGCCATCGGCACCACGACCGTCCGCGTGCTCGAAGCCTGCGCCCGCGACCCCGCCGGTCAAATCGTCCCCCAACAGGGCGAGACCGACATCTTCATCCACCCACCGCAAACCATCCAACGGATCGACGCGCTGCTCACCAACTTCCACCTGCCGCGCTCGACTCTCCTGATGCTCGTCAGCGCGTTGGCCGGGCGGGAGTTCGTGCTGGAGGCTTACCGCGAGGCCGTGCGGGAGGAGTATCGCTTTTTCAGTTACGGCGATTGCATGTTGATCGTGGATTGAAAGCCCGGTAGTGGTACCGTTTGACGGTTGCTTCCGTCGGGCTGTGGCCACGGCGCTCTGTCGCCGTGTCTGCCGAAGAGTGGCAGGCCCCCAAAGCACGGCGACAGAGCGCCGTGGCTACAGCGCAAACCTCAAATCGTACCATCGCCTAAAGCCCTGGTAAATTCCGCCAGAACGTGGTTATTTCCACACGGCCTCCCCGGCGGAAAACGCGAACGGCACCTCTGAATCAGAAATGCAATCCGCTGGGAGGCAATTGCTTAAGCCCACTGCCCTTTCCGCTTGGCATTGTCGCTGCTAAGCTGTTTTGCGTGCATTGCCCTTTCACCAATTCATTCATGAAAATCCTGCTCAAAAACTCGCTGGTTGCCTCCGTGGCCTGCGTCGCCTTCGCTACCGGCCTTTCCGCGAAAATCGTCGGTTCCGGCAACGTGGTCACCGAAACCCGCAACGCCAGCGGGTTCCACAGCATCGAACTGGTCAGCAGCGGCGACGTGGTCATCACGCAGGGTGACACCGAAGGCGTCGTCATCGAAGCCGAGGACAACCTGCTGCCGGTCATCGAAACCAAGGTCACGGAAGGCGGCGTCCTGCAACTCGGGTTCAAGACCCGGGAAGAACTCCATTACACGAAGCGTCTGTTGTTCAAGGTGTCCGCCAGGACCGTCGATACCCTCGTGCTCGCCGGTTCGGGCAACGTCGGTTCCAAGGCACTGAAGGCCGACAAGCTCAGGGTGAAGCTGGCCGGTTCCGGCAACATCAACGTCGGCGACCTGACGGTCGATACGCTGACCGTCGAGATCGTGGGTTCGGGCGACGTGAAACTCGCGGGCAAGGCGGCGCGCCAGACGGTCGAGGTCGTCGGTTCGGGCGACTACTCGGCCGGGGATTTGCAGACGGGCGCGGCGACGGTGAACATGGTCGGCTCGGGCGACTGCGAGGTGGCAGCCAGCGAGATGCTGGACGTCAACGTCAGCGGTTCGGGAGACGTGAGCTATCACGGCAACCCGAAATTGACCAAGCACGTCAGCGGTTCGGGTGCCGTCGAATCGCTCGGTGCCGGGAAGTGAGCCGACGGGAGAGAGCAACGCTGGCAGCGAAACATTCAGGGGCTTCCTTGTCCCGCTCAACCCTCCGCCGCCGCGAGCTGCTTGAGCCGATGGCCGACCCGGACGTGCAGGAAGGCCGTCAGCGCCAGCAACCCGCAATGATATAGAGTCACCACGCTCTCCGTCATGCCGCCGTACCGGAAGAAAAGCCCGCCGAGGGCGGCGAACATCATGTCTCCCACCACGATCAACACCACGGCTACCGCCAGGGAAAGCCGCTTGAGCGATAGCGAGAGATAGGCCGTCAAATGGAGAAACAACAGCCCCTGTGTCCCCAGGCTGAAGAGAGACACCACCGAAGTCTCGGAAAACAGATGATCGACCAGATTGTTCCTGCCGTTCGCCAGCACGAGCACCCCGCCAACCGCCATGTATCCCAGCGCCGGCAGGGTGCTGAGCAGCAGCGCGCCTGCTTTCTGGTAGGCCATCCGCGCCACCGACGTGGGTAGTCCCACCAATCCCGCGAGCGTTTTGCCCTGAATCTCCCCGCGGAAAATGCGGCCCGCGCCGAAGGCGAGTTCCACCACAAAAATCAACGCAAACGTGCCCAGCATACTGGCCCCCACCTGCAGCCCGCGGTCGGCCCCGGGCGCGCCGCGGTTCGCGCGTCCCACGTTGTGGTTGATGAGCCACGTCAGCGCCGCGAACCCCGCGACCTTGAGCAGCATCGCATTCCAACCGCCGTGGAACAGAAAGAAATCCTTCCACCAGACGGCCTGCGGCCACGCCCGGCCGGCCCCCGGCATCCCGAACCGGGCAACCCGCCAACCCGGCAGCTTGCGCGCCAACGCCCCGGGGCGGCGCTCACGCGTGAACCGGTCAAACCCCCACCACGCCAACCCGAAAAAAAACACCCCGAGCGCGAGATTGCTGAGCACCTGAAAGCCGAATAGCGGCTCCGCGAAGCCGTTGGTCAGGATCTGCTCCAATTGCATGAAAACCGACGCCCCGGTCAACTTTTGCATCGCCCAGGCGAAGGCCAGCATGGCGGGAGAACTCGGGTTCACGTGAAAATGGCTGGTCAAGGCAGCCAGCATCGCCATCCCCCAGAGCGGCGTGAAAAAGAACAGACCCAGCGTCAGGCCGGTAAAAGCGCTCGCCACGCCGACCCGCTCGAACACCACCGAGAACAGCAACGCCAGGTTGCACACGAAAAAGATGTACGCCCCCAGCGACACGTACGCGGCGAGCACCTGGTGGGTGGACACGCCGCCCAGCGTGACCGCCAGCAGCGTGAACGGCAGTTGCACGAACAGCAGCAGCGCGATGCCGAGCAGCCGGCTGCTGGATTTGCCGAGCAAAATCGTGGCCGGGCTGAGGTTGGTCATGCGCAGCAGCCCGAGCGTGCCTTCCTCCTTTTCCTCGGCAATCGCCCCCGCGAAATAGCTCAGGCCGGTGAGCGTGATGAAGAAAAAATTCGTCATCACGACCTTGGAGAAAAATGCCAGCCCCGGCGCGCCCAGGTAGCCGTAGGTGTTCTGCGACGCCAGGAGCATCAGCAGGATGAAACAGATCAGGCCGCCCCGGGCGAAGTACGTCTGCTTGAGGCGGTTGTCTTCGCGCAGCGAGCGCGTCAGGAACGCGAACGCGGCCGTGTCGAAAGTAAACATGCGGGAGAAATGGCCGGGGCGTTTACTGGTCCCGGACGCCCGGTTCGGTCAGGTCCATGAACGCCTGGTTGAGCTGCTTGACGTCTTCCTGGAAAGCGACCACGCTGCCGCCGCTGGTCAGCGCCGTTTGCAGGATGGTGTTCACCGGCAAACGCGTTCGGTCAAATTGCAATCGGTAGCGCGGCGCGGCTGCCTGGCCCGCAAAAGGGTCTTCGGGCCGGTCGAGCGTTGCCATCCCGTCGAGCGCGCGCAGGGCGGTCTCGGTCGGCGGATGCTCGGCGGCGAGCGTCAGGAGGTACGCGGCCTGGTTGCCGCTGGCCTGCGAGACCAGTCCGGCCATCGTGCCGGTGTAGCGCACCTGCCCACGGTCGAGGATGGTCACGCCGTCGCAGAGCGTGGCCAGTTCGCTGAGGATGTGCGACGAGATGAACACCGTCTTGCCCAGCCGCCGCAGCTCCTGGAGGATTTCCATGAGTTCGATCCGCGCGCGGGGGTCCAGCCCGCTGGCGGGTTCGTCGAGCAGGAGCAGGTCGGGATCATGAACCAGCACCCGCGAGAGGCTGACCCGCTGTTGCATCCCGCGCGAGAGGCCCTGGATCAGGTCGTCCTTGCGCCCGGTCATGTCGGTGAGCGTGAGCACGTCGGCGATGGTCTTGTCGCGTCGCGCCGAGGGCAGACCATAAGCCGCGCCGAAGAAATCGAGGTATTCGTGCACGGTCATGCCCCGGTAGGTGCTGAAATGGTCGGGCATGAAGCCGATGCGCCGCCGCACAGCCTTAAAATCGGCCACGGCGTCGTGCCCGAACACCCGGGCCTGCCCCTGTTGGGGTTGCAGCAGCGTGGCCAGGACTTTGAGGGTCGTGGTTTTGCCCGCGCCGTTGGGTCCGACAAATCCGTGGATGGATTGCCGCTGGACCGTGAAGCTCACGTCCTGCACGGCGGTGTGCTTGCGGTAGCTGTGGGTGAGGTGGGCGATCTCGATGGCGGGCGCGTCGTTCATTGGGAGAAGAAGTCTCGGGATACAGGTGTCCGGCTGTAGGGACGGTATCATCCATCTTTTGGATCTTGAATCTTGGTTCTTGGATCTTACGGACGGTCTACCGTCCGTTGGTACATGATCATGCTGGTCTCGGACGGATTGCCGATGCCGCCGAGGTGGAACGATTCGGGCGCGTCGTTGACGAAGAGGAAGAGTTCGGCCTGGGTCGCCGGCGTCGCGGGACGGGAAACATAGTGGGGAAAATGCTCGTCGCCGCCCAGGCTGTTGGCGATCATGACGCGCTGGCACTTCTGGAAGACGTCCGCGGCGGTCAGCTTCTGGTGGTTGCCGTAGTAATTCATGGTGGCGAATTGCGTCCCTTCCTGGTCGGACAGGAGCGTATCCGCATTGACCTTGTCTTGGCTGAGTTCCAGCGCGCCGTCCTTCCAGCGCAACGGGTAAAACTTGTCCTGAAACCGCGCCCAGCCCGCCTGGAAGCGCGACGCGGCAAACCCGGGCGGCAACGACAATCGGAGTTCCTTGAGTTCCCTGCCCTCCGCTTTCCAAACGGTCGGGGTCACATCGGTATCTTCACCGGTCAGCACTCCGCGATGGAGCAACGCGCAGGAGGAAAAGAGCGGCAGGTCCACCTGAAAACCGCCGCTTCGCCCGCTGGCCGCCAGGCCCGCCGTGCTTTCCGCCGTCGCCCCGCTGCTGTACAGGCCGTACTCTGCCGGGTGGGTCAGCGTGTAGACGCCGCCGCTGGTGACGAAGACGTTGGACCACTGCATCACGTCGTAACGGTTGCCGCCGAGCGCCCGGGCGGTGGCGACCGTCAGCACCTTGCTCCGTTCGTTGAAACCGCGCCGCCCCAGAAAGCCGAACAGGAGCGCGAAGCCCACCACTCCGCCCGTCAGCACCGCCAGCGAGAGCCGGTAATCCCGTAGTCGGCGCGCCCAGAAATAATGGCCCGGCCCCACGGCCAGCAGGTAAAGCGCGGTGAGGGCGTAGAGGAGATTCCAGCGGACCTTGGGCCGGGTGGTCAGGTTCAGTCCCTGGAAGATGTTGTTGTCGAGATCGTAAACCGTCACCAGTTTGCCCTTGGCGAGCGCGGGCGCGGGCGGATCGGCGGCGAGAAAGGCGTTCTCGCGGAGCAGGTCGCCGGGCGCGCCGTGGTGATGGATCACCCGGCCGTTGCCGACGCGCAGGGTGTCGAGCGGCGAATTGAGCAGGGCGAGTTCGTCGGTGAAGACGGGTTCTTGCCCCGTGGCATCGGGCAGCAGGTGGAGCGTGCCGCCGCGGCGCACCCAGTCGAGGAACGCCGCGCGCCGGGCCGGTTCCCAACGCGGGACGTGGTCGAGCACGGCGGTGTCCAGGCCGTCGGCGGCGGAAACCGTCGGCGGGAACAGGTTGTCGGGAAAATGTTTGAGCCGCGCGTTTTCGTACGACGCGCCGCTGCCGCCCGGCTCGGCGAACCACACCCGTGCGGGCGCGGCGAGCGTGGGCGCGTCGATGTCGAAGTGATCGCCCGGTCCCCTGCCCCACACGAGGGTCCAACCGCTGACGTTCGGCGAATAATCATTGTGGAAGAACGGGTAAAACTGCACCCAGCGCGAAGCCCCCGGCGCGACGTAGCAGGCGGCCGCGAACACCCCGCCCCCGCGCGGCCCCAGGCCGGCTTCGGGCCGCAGTTCGAGTTGGCCGTCGAAGGCAGCTGCCCCCGGATTGGCCACCAGCACGGAAAGCGGGTTGAACGTGCCGGGGACCACCTGGCCGTCGAACCCCCAGAACACCTGCCGCACGGCGAGCGCGGACGCCGCCGACGGCAGCGCGGCGCCCCCGAACAAGCAGGCGGCGAGGAAGACGAGGAGCCGTTTCACCCTCGGGGAGAGATCGAGGGGCGGGGCCGCCCCAGCCGGAACGCGGCCCAGATCCCCAGCGCGATGCCGAAGACCGTGTGCGCGCTGGCGGTGTAGAAGATGAATTTCCCGTTGAACGCCAGCCCGAAGAACTTGGCGTAGGGCGTCAGGAGCAGGATGCTCTCCACGAACAACGCCCAGCCGACCGCGCCCCAGAAAAGCACCGCGCGGTTCTGGCTGGCGGCCATGGCCAGGAACATGATGCCCAGCGCAGCGCCGTTGGAAAAATGGTACGTCCAGCCGACCGCTTCCCAGAGCGAGTGCGGCCCGGGCGTGCCGGTCAGGTATTTGCCGAACAGCGCGAACACCTTGAACAAGGGCGCGCCGTTGAGCACGAACGGCAGCCGGTAGAGGTCGTAGGCCACCGCCGCGACGATCCCGCCCACCGCGCCTTCGACGATCCAGGTGCGCGGCGCGCCGGGTGCAATCGCGGCGGCCACGATCAGCAGAATCGTTGCCGGTGGGAACACGGCCAACGCGAACGTCTTCATCGACCACAGGCCGTACAACTGCCCGAACAGGCAGGCAAACGAGAGCCATGCGAGGAAGAAAATCACGGGCCGGCTGCGGAGAACGGTTTGCCAATTCATCAACGTGCCTTGTTTTGTAGGCGGTCCGCGTCCCGGTGGCAATCTCGGATCGAAGAAACCTCATGCCGCGCGCGCCGCGGCCCGCCGCTGGTAGAACCACCATTCAAAAAGCAGCAGCCCGAACGCCGCCAGCGCCAGCGGAAACCACACCGGGCGGTCCGCGCGCAGGGTGGCGGTCTGGGCCGCGACGCTGAGTTGCTCGCTGAACCGGATCGTGTCCACCCCGTCCAGCCCCGTTTCCATGACCGAAAGCAGACCGCTGCCCGCCGCCTCGGATAAACCGCTCTGCTTCATCGCGGACGCCACCAGGTTGGCGATGAACACCGGAAAGCCGACCCGGTACGGCAGCGTGGAGCGGTCCGGGTGGAACAACCAGTGCACGCTCTGCCGCGCGTCGTCGTGTCTGGCCAGCAGCAGCGGGGCACGCGTCCCCTGGACGAGCACGTCGTACCCGGCGTTGGCAAAATCGCCGTCGGTGGCGCCGGGACGGATGGTGGGTTGCTCGGAAAGGACGAGGTCCGCGAGTTCGACGTGTTGAAGGAGCGGCACGTCGCGCCGCCAGTCCACGACGCCGGACGGCGCGGATTCGACGGTGAGGAGTTTTGCAACGTCCGGCGGCAGGAAGCCGACCGTGCAAACCGTGCGCGCGTCTGCCGGGGCGGTGTCGGGCTGGTCCACGATGGCCAGATCGTAGGCCGCGGGCAGCGGCTCCTTGTCGGCGGGGTCCTCGGGCGGGAACACGCGGAGGCCTTCGAGCGAGCGCAGGCCGTGCCGCCAGGCTCCGAGGGTCGGCGCGGCGTACACCGCCAACGGACGGACCAGGGGCAGGGCCAGGTCCACGGTATCGTCGGCGGCGAGGGCATCGAACCCGTCGGGCACGAGACGCACGCGCAGGTGGGTGGACTGGTCGCCGTTCACGGTGAACGTCAGGCGCGCGGACGGCTTGCCGCCGGTGAGGGTCGGCGCGATGCGTTCGGTGGCGATGACCGCGTTGTCGCGGACCAATTCGACCTGCGCGCCGTCGCGGGCGCCGGCGGAACCGGCGACTTCCACGAAGATTTCCCAGCGGTTTTCGGCGGCGGGACGACGGGCGTTGCACGCGACGATTCCGAGGTTCGGGCCGCCGGCGGGCAGGCGCTGGTAATTCAGTTTGAAGGAGAGATCGAAGTTTGCCTGGGCGGGAAAATTGCCGTCGGAGAGGACGAGGGTTTCGTCGAAGGGCGTGGCGCGGTTGAGCGCCTGGGCGAGCCGGAGGGCGTCCTCGACCGAGCCGGGCACGTCCTCGACCCGGATGGAATCCAGCGCGGCGCGGAGGGCGCGGGCATCGTCGGTGAAGCCGGTCAGTTTGTGGGCGGTTTGCGCGAAGGAGACGAGGCAGATTTCCTGGTCGGGCAGGAGGTGGTCGATCAGGTCGCGGGCGCGGCGTTTCGCTTCGTCGAGGCGGGACGCGCCGTTGGGTTTGTCGAGCGCGGCCATGCTGGCGGAACAGTCGATGAGCACGGGGAGCCGATGGGCACGCGAGGGGCCGCGATGCCAGACGGGTTGCGTCGCCGCGAGCGCGAGCAGGGCGAGAAGCAGGAGTTGGAGGAAAAGGAGGAAGTTGCGCTTGAAGCGTTGGAAGGGGGAATTGACGCGGGCATCTTTGAGCACCTGTTGCCACAGGGCGAGCGAGGAGATTTCCTGTCGGGGGCGGCGCAGTTTCAGGAAGAAAAACGCGGCCAGCGGAAGCAGCAGGGCGAAGAGCCAAGCGGCGGCGGGAGCGGCGAAGGTGAACATGGCGGCTAGAATTGGAGTGGCGCGTTGTTCTAAAATTTCTGTCATCCTTCACTTCGCTCAGGATGACAGAAATTTTTGAATCGGGGATTTGTGGTTGGTCAAACGATCCAGCCCCGGCGGCGGAGTCGGTCGAAAAGGAGCGTGTCGAGCGGGTCGGCGGCGCTGGTGGAGAGGAACCGTCCGCTGCGCTGCTGGCAGAGGAAGGCAACCTGCCGTTCGTGCGCCAGGCGGTATTCCTGATAGAGCGCGAGCAAATCAGGGGAGGCGGTCAGGTCGAGCGTGCCCACCGTCTCGCTGTCCACGAGCCGCAGGTCGCCGTTGAGTGCGGGGTCGATTTCGGCCGGGCCGAGGATTTGCAGGGCCATGATTTCCAGTCCGGCGTTGTGGAGAAGATTGAAGGGGCGTTGCAAATCGCCCGTCGTCAGGAAATCGGACAACACGATGGCCACACCGCGCCCGGTGTGACGCCGCAACGCTTCCTCGATCCCGGTTTCGAGCGGGGCGTCGCCGCCGGGTTCGATGCGTTCGAGAAACGTGAAAAGCTTGTTCACGCTCGCCCGTCCGGTGCTCGGCGGGAGGCGTTCGGCGGGAGGCCGGGCGCCGCCGCGCATCGTGCCGATGCTCAGGCGTTCGCCGTTGCGCAAGGCGAGCACCCCGAAGGCGGCGGCGATTTGCCGGGCGCGCGCCAGCTTGCCCTCGAAACGCATCGAATTGGAGGCGTCGACGAGGACCAGCGCGTGCAGTTCCTCCTCGTGATGGAACACCTTCAGGTACGGGCGGTGCAGGCGGGAGAAGATGTTCCAGTCCACGAAGCGGGTGTCGTCGCCTTCGGTGTAGTCGCGGTAATCGCAGAACTCGGTGGACGTGCCGCCCTTGCGCGCGAGGTGTTCGCCGCGCCCCTGGTTG
>CAXUHC010000006.1:37991-44524 GCA_964250705.1 uncultured Chthoniobacterales bacterium
CCAGGCGTTCCAACTGCGAGTTGGTCAACAGCGCGGTGAGCTGGCGAGCTTCGGTGACGGTGTTCATGCCGCCAGACCCTCCTCGGAGACTTGCGCGCTGATTTCCTCGACCAACGCCGCCACGCGGATGTTCTCGGCCTGCCCGTCGTAATTGAGCAGCACCCGGTGGCCGAGCACTTCCGGCGCGAAATAACGCACGTCGGCAAAGGAAACGTGGGCGCGTTTTTCGACCAGCGCGTGGACCCGCGCCGCGCGGATCAGCGCCTGCGTCGCGCGCGGACTCGCCCCGTAGCGGACGTACCGGCGGACCCGCTCGCCCGCCATGTCGGAGGCCGGGTGCGTCGCCAGCACGAGGCGCACGGCATAGTCGCGCATGGGGTCGGCGACGACCACCTTACCCAGAATCTGCCGCAGGGCCATGATGCGCTCGCCGTCGAGCACGGCGGCGAGCGCGGCGGCGTCGGCGAGGGTGGTGCGGCGGACGATCTCGTTGAGTTCGGCGCGGTCGGGGAACGGCACGTTTACCTTGAACATGAAGCGGTCCAACTGCGCCTCGGGCAACGGATACGTCCCTTCCTGTTCGAGCGGGTTCTGCGTGGCCAGGACAAAAAAGGGTTGCTTGAGCAGGTGGGTCGCGCCCCCGGCGGTGACGCTGCCTTCCTGCATGGTTTCAAGGAGGGCGCTCTGGGTCTTGGGCGTGGCGCGGTTGATCTCGTCGGCGAGCAGGAGCTGGGTAAAGATCGGCCCGCGCCGGAACTCGAAGCGGTAGGCCCCGCCGCCATCGGCGGTCATGATGTTGGCGCCGACGATGTCGGCGGGCATGAGATCGGGGGTGAACTGGATGCGCTTGAAGTCGAGAGACAGCGTGCGTGAGAGGGTCTTGACCAGTTCGGTCTTGCCCAGGCCGGGCACGCCTTCGAGCAGGACGTTGCCCCCGGCGATGATCGCGGCGAGCACCGTTTCCACCACCCGGGCCTGACCGACAATGGCGCGCCCGATTTCCGCGCGCAGCCGCTCGTAGTCGGCGGCGAACGCGGCGGCCTCCGTTTGCGGGGCGGGTTCGGGCAAGGCGGCGGAGTCGGTGGTGGTCATGTGAGGTGAAAATAAGCAGCGGACGCCGTTTGTCTCGTGCAGAAACGACGCCTGCGACGCCTGCGAACTAAATTTTCCTCTTTGGCAATTTTGATGGCACAGGCCGCCATTCATCCGGGAAAGGTGTCTTCTTTCCTATACTCCGAGCGGAGCACAGCAAAGTGCCTATCCGAATAACCTCTGGCTGTAGCCACGGCGCTCCCACTGGACGATTACCGGTCCTTCGGCTTCGGCCTACGGCCTGCGCTCAGGATGACAGAGCGTTTCCAAGAGACCATCAAACGTTGGGACCAGCGGGCGGCACCGAGCCTGCCGCGTCCTGATGACCAGTCCAATCGCCGCGCACCCGCGATTCCATTACGCATGTCCGTTGTAAACGCTTTTCCCCGGGGTTCCCTGCTTTGCCGCTGGCTCCTGCTCCTGGCGGTGGGCTGCCTGCCGCTCCGGGCGCACGGAGATGAACTCACCCGGCAGGTCCAGGAAGAACTGCGCAAGCGAAACCTGTACTACGGCAACGTGGACGGCCGCGCCACCGAGCAGGTCGCCGCCGCCCTGCGCCGCTACCAGCAGCGCAAGGGGTTTCCCCCCAGCGGCGAGGCCGACGAAACCACGCTGCGTTCGCTCACCTTGCTGCCACCCGCGCCCCGCCTGGCCACCACCGCCACGCCAGAGCCTCGCGCGGTGGGGATCGACGGAATCGCCGTCACGGGCGCTCCCTGGCCGGACGCCACCGTCCTGCGCAGCGACGAGGCCCGGCGCAACCCCGTGCCGCCGCCGGAACCCGAACCCGCCGACCCCTCGCCCGCCCCCACCGTCGCCCCGCCGCCCGCCTCGGCGGCGGTGCATTGGCCCAGCGCCGACTCGGTGCGCGGCTTTCTGGAGAGTTACCTGCGCGCCGGGCAGTCGAACGACACCGCCGCCCAGATGCCGTTCTACGGCGAGCACGTCGATTACCTCAACGAAGGCAACGTGGACCACCGCTTCATCCAGGCGGACATCGACGGCTACGACCGCCGCTGGCCCGAGCGCCGCTTCACGCTCCTCGCGCCGATCACCCTCACCGCACCCCCCGATCACGACCCGGATAAAATCGTCGTCAATTTTCACTATCGCTTTGCGGTGAAAAGGCCTCATGATGCGCCCGAGGGTGAGATGGCCAACACTTACACGCTGCAACGCAGCGGGCCGGACAGCCTGCGTATCGTCGCCATGAAGGAATCCCGCGTCCGCCACAGCAAGTAGACCCGACCACCCCGCCCGCCGCGGCGGCAGACCGCCGCCCGTTCGTTGATCTTACATGAAGGTCCAGACCAAGATATTCCTGCTCTTGCTGGTCCTCGTGGCGTTGTTCGCGGGCGGCCTGACGCTCATCCGGCGACAGGCCCACACCCACTTCCGGCAAATCGCGTGCGACCGCGCGCGAGATCGGGAACGCTTCTTCAACAGCTTTCTCGCCCGACAGGGCGAGCAACTGGAAATCCTCGCCAAGGATTCCACCTACTCCGACGCGCTGATCGCGGCGATGAACAGGGCCGACACGGCCTGGATCGAGCAAAACATCCTCAACGACCAGGCCTGGGCCAAGTCCAACGCCAACGCGCTCTGGATTTACCATCCCGACCGCAAGCTGTTTTATTCCACTGACCTGCTCTACAACGCCCCCGCCGAAGGCATCCCCCTGCCGCCCGAGGCATTCGACGCCCTGGAGCAGCAGCGGCTCATGCACTTCTACATGTCCGTGCCTGACGGGGTCATGGAGGTGCGCGCCGCGACGATCCACCGTTCCAACGACGGGTGGCGGCGGGACGCCCCGCAGGGGATGTTCTTCGTCGGACGGCTCTGGAGCAGCCCGGTGATCGAGGCATACGCGCGGGATTCGGACAATTTCGTCCGCCTGCTGCCGCCCGACGCGCTGACCAACGCCGCCGACGACCTGGACAACGGCATCGTCGCCTTTACCCGCCCGCTGCCCGGCTGGGACACCCGGCCCGTTGCCCGCCTGCTGGTGCGCAACGATTCGGAAATCATCCGGGAACTCAACCAGTCCAGCGGACAACTGCTGCGGCTGGTGGTGGCGTTCGCCGTGGTGCTGCTGGTGCTGCTGGGCGCGGCGTTGATCTTCTGGGTGAGCCGGCCCCTGGGCTACATTTCCCAGACGCTGGAAACCGAACAACTCGCGCCCATCAAGCATCTGGACGGAGACCAGAGCGAGTTTGGACGGCTGGCCCGGCTCATCCGCGAGTTCTTCGGCCAGCGGGAAAGCCTCCTGGCCGAGATCGCGGAGCGCAAGCAGGCCCAGGAAGCCCTGCGCCAGAGCGGCGAGCAACTCCGGCAGGCGCAAAAGATGGAGGCTGTCGGACGGCTGGCGGGCGGCGTGGCGCACGATTTCAACAATCTGCTCACGGCCATCCTCGGCTACGCGGAACTGCTGGCGGTGAGAATCGATCTCGACCCCAGCGCCCGCCAGAACGTCGAGACGATCCAGAAAGCGGGGCGGCAGGCGGCGGCGGTGACCCATCAGCTCCTCGCCTTCAGCCGCAAGCAAATCCTCCAGCCGCGCGTGATCGACCTCAACGCGCTGATCCTCGATTTCGAGAAAATCCTGCGCCGGGTGATCGGCGAACACATCGAACTGCACTTCGGCTCCCAGGCCGCCAACACGCGGGTGCGGGCGGACCCCAACCAGATCGAGCAGGTCGTCCTCAACCTGGGCGTCAACGCACGCGACGCCATGCCCAAGGGCGGGCGGCTGACCATCCGCACGGACAACGTCGAGTTCACGCTGGCCGAGGCCCGGCAGCAGGCCCCCGACATGGAGGCCGGGCCGTACGTGCTGCTGGAGGTCGGCGACACGGGGCACGGGATGGACGAGGAAACCAAGACGCGCATCTTCGAGCCGTTTTTCACCACCAAAGGGCCGGGCAAGGGGACGGGGCTGGGGCTTTCAACGGTGTACGGCGTGGTCAAGCAGAGCGGCGGGACGGTGTGCGTGGACAGCGCGCCCGGGGAGGGCTGCACGTTCCGGGTCTACCTGCCGCTCGAAGCGGGCGAACTGGACGACGCCCGGCCCAAGACCGTCGCGCCCGCGAGCAGGCCCTCGCGGCAGGCGCAGACGGTGCTCGTGGTCGAGGACGAGGAGATCGTGCGCGAACTCGTGTGCGCGGTGCTGACCGACGAGGGTTATGACGTGTTGCGCGCGGCCAACGGCGCGGAAGGCCTGCGCCTGAGCGAGAGCCACCCGGGCAGAATCGCACTGATGATCACCGACGTGGTCATGCCGCAAATGGGCGGGTTGGAACTGGCGCGGGAGGTGACCGCGCGCCGACCCGAGACGCGGGTGCTCTACGTGTCGGGCTATTCGGAGGACGACATGAACGAACAAGGCATCCTCGCCGCCGACCTCGAATTTCTCGACAAGCCGTTCACCCCGCAGGCCCTGACCCGCAAGGTGCGCGCGGTGCTCAATCCGTCGGTCGCGCCGGTCGGCAGAGACGGGGCGTAATCCCGGAGCGGTCGCCTTATCATTTGCCGTGCAAGCACGGGGTTTCTCAAGAAGGGTGGGTTTCCGCGATGGAAAAACTCTTATTGGCTGCCGCTGCTCGCGTTATTTAGACCCCAGAATATGCCCTCCGCTGAGAAACCATACCGTCACCGCCGGCGCGCTTGGCAATGTGAACAATGCCTTCGGTTACAGCCTCTCTCCTGGCTACCCCGATTCTGGACCGCTGGTCAAGTGCGCCCGCGGATGGTGCGTCCCTGAGCTTCAGGCGGCGCGGTGCTTTGCCCCGGTGGGCGGTGGGTCGCGGGTGACAACAATGTCACAAAGCGATGTTGGTATCGCAGTGCCAACCAGACGAAAAGAGTGCGCGGACGAGTAATTATCCACGTCGCCGCCCCCAATATATCCCCATGAAAATCTCCCGGAATGCTCTACCGCAAATCAAGCAACGCATCTGGCACCGGGCGGGCGCTTTAGCCCTCTTCGCCGCTGGCGGCGTGACCGCGCAAGCGCAGACAACCCAGTATTTCGCGGGCGACGGGAGTGCGCTGACCGCTTCAAAATACAGTGCCAGTCCGACGGGGCCGACCTTTACTTCCGCCTTCGTCAGCGGAAATATCCTCGGCTTCGGTGTCGCCAACGGCACGGGGACCGGGGCCGCCGGACTAACGATTGGCGGCATCAACGCCACGGAAAACTTTACCTACACTGCTCCTTCCGGCACGCTTGCAACCGGTGGCAACGTCGTCGGGATCAACGTCGCCGACGGCAAGACTCTGAATCTTGGCTCCGTGTCCTTTTCCACCGCCGCCGGCACCGGCTTTATCAAAAATGGCAACGGGGTGTTTTTCAGTTCCAATGCCAACCAGTACACCGGCGGCTTCACTCTCAACGCCGGCACCGTGATCGTCGGCGGTGTCAATGCCCTCGGCGCAACCGGCACACTCACCCTTAACGGAGGAATCATCGCCGGCAGCGCCAGCCGGGATCTCACGGGCAAATACGCGAACGGGATCACCGTCGGTGGCGACGTGCAGTTTGGAGACGTCACCGGCCTGGCCAGCGCCACGGGCAACCTGACGTTCTCCAACAACATGGCGCTCGGCGGCGCCAACCGCACCCTTACGCTCGGCAACGGCGGCAACGTGGCTTTTGGCGGCATCATCGCCAATACCGGCGGCAACGCACTGACCTTTGCCGCGAACGCCGGCGGCACCGGGCGTTTCGATGTCACCAACGCGGCGAACACTTTCACCGGCACGGTCAATGTCACTGGCGGAGAGGTCCGTTTCACCGCCGACGGCAGCTTTGGCAACGCCGCCAACAACGTCGTGGTGGACGGCGGCCGTCTGGCCACCTTGAGCGGCGCGACTTACACCCTCTCCGCCGCGCGCGGCATCCAGGTAGGGTCCACGGTCGGGACCTCGATCAGCACGCCGGGCGCGGGCGTTCTCACTTACAACGGCGTGATCGCGGACAAAACGGGCAGCATCGGCATCCTCGTCAAACAAGGCGGCGGCACGCTGGCCCTGGGAGGTGTGAACACGTACTCGGGCGACACCTCGATCAACAACGGCACGCTCCAGGTGACCACGGCCAGCGACCGCCTGCCCACGGGCACGACGGTCAACCTCGGCCAAGCTGCCAGCACAAACTTGGGCATCTTCAATCTCAATGGTTTTGGCCAACAAATCGCCGGTTTGAATTCGACCAGCGGCACCAGCGCCAGCACGACGGCCAAGAACACGATCACCTCCACCAACGCGGCGACGTTGACCCTCGGCGGCAGCGGCACCTACGCGTACGGTGACGGAACCGCCGCCAACTCCGGCATCATCACCGGTGCCGTTGCCGTCAACAAAACGGGTGGCGGCACGCAGACCTTCGGCGATGCGAACACCTACACCGGAGCCACCACCATCAGCGGCGGGGTTCTCAGGTT
>CAXUHC010000006.1:44534-45090 GCA_964250705.1 uncultured Chthoniobacterales bacterium
ACAGGCGTTGCCCTGAGCGCAACCGCGCAGATCAACATCAACGCGGGTGGTGCTTTGCTGATGGGCGCAACGAATCAGCTCAACACTGCCACCCCCGCGCCAATGATTCTTAGCGGCGCGGTCGGCAGCAGTGCGGCGGCCACCGTCAGGGTCGGCGGCTTTAACCAGGGCAGCACGACGGCGGTGGGAATCGGCGCGTTGACGCTGGCGGGCGGTTCGACGAACAATGTCATCGACTTTGGCGGCGCGGCGGGAGTGGCCAGCTTCAGCAGTCTGACCACGAACGGCGCTATTTTGACCATCAACGGGTATCTCGCCAACGGAGGCGCCGCCGGGGGCCAGGACCAACTGCTTTTTAACCAGGATCAAATCGGCAATCTGAACAACATCGTTTTCACCGGCTACGGCGCGGCCAGCGAACAATTGATCAGCGGCGTGGCGGGCACCAGCAATGCTTTCTACGAGGTGTTCCCGACGCCGGTGCCTGAACCGACTACCCTCCTCGGCGGCGCGTTGCTGATCGCCGCTTGGGGCTGGAGCCGCCGCCGGAAAATCT
>CAXUHC010000007.1:0-15590 GCA_964250705.1 uncultured Chthoniobacterales bacterium
TGCCCGCCGGGATGAGGTGGCCCATGATGACGTTCTCCTTGAACCCGCGCAGGTTATCCACCTTGCCCAGGGTCGCGGCTTCGGTCAGCACGCGAGTCGTGTCCTGGAAGCTGGCCGCCGAGATGAACGAATCGGTTTCCAGCGAGGCTTTCGTGACGCCGAGCAGCACCGGCACGCCTTCGGCGGGCTTGGCGCCCTGCTCGGTGACGCGCTTGTTCTCGGCCTCGAAGTCCAGACGGTCCACCTGGTCGCCCCAGAGGAGCGTGGTGTCGCCGGGCTCGGTGATCTTCACCTTGCGCAGCATCTGGCGGACGATGATCTCGATGTGCTTGTCGTTGATCTCCACGCCCTGGAGCCGGTAGACCTCCTGCACCTCGTTGACAAGGTGCTCCTGGAGTTCCTGCGGCCCGCAGATGTCGAGCAGATCGTGCGGCACGACCGAGCCTTCGGTCAACTGGCTGCCTTTCTTCACGAAGTCGCCCTTGGTGACGACCATGTGCTTGTTGGTCGGGATGAGGTGTTCTTCCTCCGCGCCGGTGATGGCGTCCTTGACGATGAGCTTGCGCTTGCCGCGCACGCTGCCGCCCAGGTCCACGATGCCGTCGATCTTGGCGATTTCGCAAGCGTCCTTCGGACGGCGGGCCTCGAAGAGTTCCGCCACGCGCGGCAGGCCGCCCGTGATGTCCTTGGTCTTGGCGATCTTGCGCGGGGTCTTGGCGAGGAGCGCACCGGCCTGAACCGATTTGCCCTCGTCCACGATGACGTGCGCGCCCGCCGGGATCGAGTAGCTGGCGATGACGGTGTTCTTCTCGCCGAGCAGGACGATCTGCGGATGCAGGTCTTCCTTGTGCTCGATGACCACCGTGCCCATGACGCCCGTGGCCTCGTCGGTCTCGCGCTTCATGGTGACGCCCGGGATCATGTCGCGGAAATCCACCTTGCCGGATTTCTCCGTGAGGATCGGCACGTTGTACGGGTCCCATTGGGCGAGCGTGTCGCCTTTCTTGACCTGCTGGCCCTCGCCGAACGAGATTACCGAGCCGATGACCATGTTGTAACGTTCGAGTTCGCGTCCGTCCTTGCCGTTGATCGAAACCGCGCCGTTTTTGGTCAGCACGATGAACGAGCCTTCGAGCGATTGCACGCTGCGGAAGTCGTGGAAGCGGACCTCGCCGTCGTTTTTGACCTTGATGATCGGCTGCTTGAACGTCTGGCTGGCCGTGCCGCCGACGTGGAAGGTACGCATCGTCAATTGCGTGCCGGGTTCGCCGATGCTCTGCGCCGCGATGATCCCCACCGCCTCGCCGAGCTTGACCATCTTGCCGGTGGCCATGTTGCGGCCGTAGCACTTGGCGCACACCCCACGCAGGCTTTCGCAGGTGAGCACCGAGCGGATCTTGAGCTGCTCGACGCCGAGCTTGACGACCGCCGCCGCCGGAACCTCATCGATGAGGTCGCCCGCTTTGATGAGCGTCTTCTTGGTGACGGGGTCCACGACGGATTCGCAGGAGACACGGCCCGCGATGCGGGTGCTCAGATCCACTACTTCCTCGTCGCCCTCGTAGATCGACTTGACCACGATGCCATTGGCGGTGCCGCAGTCGTCATCGGTGATGATGACGTTCTGCGAGGCGTCCACGAGCTTGTGCGTGAGGTAGCCCGAATCCGCCGTCTTGAGGGCGGTGTCGGCCAGACCTTTGCGCGCGCCGTGGGTGGAGATGAAGTACTCCAGCACGGTCAGGCCCTCGCGGAAGTTCGACGTGATGGGCTGCTCGATGATCTCGCCCGAGGGCTTGGCCATCAGGCCGCGCATCCCGGAGAGCTGCTTGAGCTGCTGACGGTTGCCACGCGCACCCGAGTCCACGGCCATGAACACCGGATTCACTTCCTTGCGGCCATCGTTGTGTTCGAGGGTGCGGAAGAGCACGTTGGAGATCTCATCTCCGGCGTGGGTCCAGATGTCGATGATCTTGTTGTAACGCTCGCCGTCCGTGATGATGCCGCGGCGGCGCTGCTTGTCGACCTCGCCGATCTGCTTGTAGGCGCGCTCCAGTTCGACCTTCTTCTCCGCCGGGATGATCATGTCGAAGATTCCGATGGAAATACCGGCCTTGGTGGCCTCCGTGAAACCGAGCGTCTTGAGCTTGTCCAACGTCTCGACCGTCCCGGCTTGACCGGAAATCTGGTAGGTCTTGAGGATGATGTCCGAAAGCTGCTTCTTACTCGCGACCTTGTTGAAAAAGCCCATGCCCTGCGGCCAGATCTGGTTGAACCGGACGCGGCCGGGAGTGGTCTCGATGATCTTCTTTTCCGGGTCTCCGAAGAGCGTCGTCTGGTTGAAATCCGGGTTCTTGAACCGGATGCGGTCGTGCGTCTTGACGGAACCTTCGTTGACGGCGAAATCGACTTCCTCCGGCTCGGCAAACAGCGGCAGGCGCTGGTCGGGATCGGGTTTCGCGCCGCCGACGACGCGCGGGTTCTGCGTGATGTAGTAGCAGCCCAGCGTGATGTCCTGCGATGGCGTCGTGATCGGCTTGCCGCTCGAAGGCGAAAAGATGTTGTTGGGAGCCAGCATCAACATGCGGGCTTCCATCTGCGCTTCGATGGAGAGCGGAACGTGCACGGCCATCTGGTCACCGTCGAAATCCGCGTTGTAGGCGGTGCAGACCAGCGGGTGGATGCGGATCGCCTCGCCCTCGATCAACATCGGCTCGAACGCCTGGATCGAGAGACGGTGCAGGGTGGGGGCGCGATTCAGGAGCACCGGATGGCCCTTGGTCACCTCTTCGAGGATGTCCCAGACCTCCGGCGTCTGGCGTTCGATCATCTTCTTGGCCGAACGAACGGTATGGACATAGCCCATTTCCTTCAAACGGCGGATGATGAACGGCTCGAACAACACCAGCGCCATCTTCTTGGGCAAGCCGCACTGGTGCAGCTTGAGTTCCGGCCCGATCACGATGACCGAACGGCCCGAGTAATCGACGCGCTTGGCGAGCAGGTTCTGGCGGAAACGGCCACCCTTGCCCTTGAGCATGTCGGACAAGCTCTTGAGCGGGCGGTTGCCGGCGCCCGTGACGGCACGGCCGTGGCGGCCGTTGTCGAACAGGGCGTCCACGGCCTCCTGCAACATGCGCTTTTCGTTGCGGATGATGACGTCCGGCGTCTTGAGCTGGAGCAAATTCTTGAGCCGGTTGTTCCGGTTGATGACACGGCGGTAGAGATCGTTCAAATCCGACGTGGCGAACCGGCCGCCTTCGAGGGGGACGAGCGGACGCAGATCGGGCGGGATGACGGGCAGCACTTCGAGCACCATCCACTCGGGACGGGTGCGCGAACCGGAGAAACCCAGCACGAGCTTCAGACGCTTGGCCAGACGCTTGCGGATTTGCTTGCTCTTGGTGTTGAGCATCGCCTCTTCGAGTTCCTTGGCGATGCTGGCCAGCTCACAACGGCTGAGGAGTTCCTTGATAGCCTCGGCGCCCATCCCCGCGCGGAAGTTCTCGCCGTATTGGTCCTGCGCCTCGCGGTACTCGGCTTCGTTGAGGAGCTGGGTCTTCTGGAGGGGGGTCTGGCCGGGGTCGATGACCACGTAATCCTCGTAGTAAATGACGCGCTCCAACTGCCGGGCGCTCATGTCGAGCATCAGGCCCAGGCGGGAAGGCATACACTTGTAAAACCAGATGTGCGAAACCGGCACGGCCAATTCGATGTGGCCCATGCGCTCGCGGCGTACGCGGCTGAGCGTGACTTCCACGCCGCAACGGTCGCAGATGACGCCCTTGTGCTTGATGCGCTTGTACTTGCCGCACGAGCATTCCCAGTCGCGCGTGGGGCCGAAGATGCGCTCGCAGAAGAGGCCGCCTTTTTCGGGCTTGAAGGTGCGGTAGTTGATCGTCTCCGGGTTCTTGACTTCCCCCTTGCTCCAGGAGCGGATCGAATCGGGGGAGGCGACGGTGATGCCGACCTGGTCGAAGCCGACGGCGCGTTCTTCTCCGAAAATCTCACGAAGGTTTTGTTCGTTCATAGGTGGTAACGGGTGGCTGCTTGGGTGTGCAGCCGGGTAACTGCGGGTTCTGCGGAAAATTGTTGTCTAGTGTTTGGGAGGCAAACGGTGGTTAACCTCGGACGCGATGTTCTGCATGAGCAGCATCAATTTCTCGCGCTCAAGTTTTTCGGTGGCTTTGATTAGAGCGACTTCCGCAGCAAGCTTCTCAACACTCCGCTCCAAGGCGCGGACCTCTTGGCGGAGTTCCTTGATGTCCTGCTGATGGCGCTTTGTGTCCTCGGTTAGGAGGAATTGGCGTTGGAAAAATCCAATGACTCTTTCAATCATCGGTCCATCGTCAATTTCTCAATCGCTGCTTCAATTCGAGCCAAACTTTCTTGGCTCTCTTGGCGTAGTTGATCAATTTCCACCCGCCCTTGCTTCATCTCGGCGAGCAACCGATCAGTCTCTTTGATGTAGGAATCAATTTCCGCGAAGGCGTCAGCCTCAGTTTTTACATCAGAATGAGAGATAATCGTTTCAGCCATAGATGAAACAGGTCGGTGGTGGATCTTCGTTCCTTACGCCGCGTTGGCGTCCGCGTAGGTCGGCGTGTGACCGCCCACTTTCACGTCCAGCCCGAGGCTCTGCATTTCCTTGATGAGCACGTTGAAGCTCTCTGGCGTACCGGCTTCCAGCGAGTTGTCGCCCTTGACGATGGACTCATAGATGCGCGTGCGCCCTTGCACGTCGTCGGACTTCACCGTGAGCAACTCCTGCAAGGTGTAAGCCGCGCCGTAGGCTTGCAGCGCCCAGACCTCCATTTCGCCGAACCGCTGTCCGCCGTACTGCGCTTTGCCGCCCAGCGGTTGCTGGGTCACGAGGCTGTACGGGCCGACCGCGCGGGCGTGGATCTTGTCCGCGACCAAGTGACCGAGTTTGAGCATATAGATATACCCCACCACGATCTCCTGATCGAACGTCTCGCCGGTGCGTCCGTCGTAAAGGCGGCTCTTGCCGTTGGTCTGCACCCACTTGAAACCTTCCACGCTGCTGGCCTTCTTGAGGTAATCCTGGATCTTTTCCTCGTTGATCCCGTCGAAGACCGGCGTTGCCACCGTGAACCCGAGCGCCTTCGCCGCCACGCCGAGGTGTGTTTCCAACACCTGACCGACGTTCATGCGGCTGGGCACACCCAGCGGATTGAGGCAGATCTCCACCGGCGTGCCGTCGGCGAGGTACGGCATGTCTTCCTCCGGCACGATCCGGGCGACGACCCCCTTGTTGCCGTGGCGACCGGCCATCTTGTCGCCGACGCTGAGCTTGCGCTTGCTGGCGATGTAGACTTTGACCTGCTTGATGATGCCCGGATCGACCTCGTCGCCGCTTTCCACCCGGTCCATGGCGCGTTCCTGATCGGTTTCGAGTTCGGCAAATTTAGGCTCGTAGCTCTGGATGATCTCCTGGATCTTGTTGCGGATCGGGCTCGGGTCGATGTCGATGTGATCATACACGCCAGCCAGCTTGCGCAGCAGGGTCTTGGTGATCTTGCGGTTGGCCGGGATGATGATCTCGCCCGTCTCGGCGTTGACCACGTCGAGCGGAATCTTCTCGCCCAACAAGACGTTGGAGAGCGATTCGGTCAGTTCCTCGATGAGTTCTTCCTTGCGCTTGCGGTAGTCTTCGGAAACGGCCTTGCTCTGGCGCTTGGTTTCGCTCGGGGTGAGTTTCTGCTTGGTCACCTCCTTGCGGGAGTTGACCTTGATGTCCATCACGATGCCGTAGGTGCCTGAGGGAACCGTCAGCGACGTGTCTTTCACGTCCGCCGCCTTCTCGCCGAAGATGGCGCGCAAGAGGCGCTCCTCCGGGGCGAGTTCGGTTTCGCTCTTGGGCGTGATCTTGCCCACGAGAATGTCGCCTGGCTTGACTTCCGCGCCGACGCGGATGACGCCGTCCGGCCCGAGGTTGCGCAAGGCTTCCTCGCTGACGTTCGGGATGTCACGGGTGATTTCTTCCGGCCCGAGCTTCGTGTCGCGGGCGCCGATTTCAAACTCGTCGATGTGGATGGATGTATAGATGTCCTCCTTAACTACCTTCTCGGAGATCATGATGGCGTCCTCGAAGTTGTAACCGTTCCAGGGCATGAACGCGACGAGCACGTTGCGGCCCAGGGCCAGTTCGCCGTTCTCGGTGTTGGGACCATCCGCGAGCACGTCGCCCGCCTTGATCTTCAGGCCCTTCTTGATGATGGGCTTCTGGTTGACGCAGGTGCCCGCGTTCGAGCGCATGAACTTGCGCAACTCGTACACGTAGACGCCGTTGGCCGGGTCGTGCCGCAGACGCTTCTTGGCGTCGGGCATCTGGCCGTCCTTGGTGACGATGATGAAGTCCGCCGTGACGCTGGCGGCGATGCCGTCGCCCTCGGCGACGATCACCGCGCGGCTGTCGCGGGCAACCTTGCCTTCCATGCCGGTGCCGACGAGCGGAGCTTCGCTGACGAGCAGCGGCACGCCCTGGCGTTGCATGTTGCTTCCCATCAGCGCGCGGTTCGCGTCGTCGTGCTCCAGGAAGGGAATCAACCCGGCGGCCACGGAGACGAGCTGCTTGGGCGAGATGTCCATGTAGTGAACCTTGGAAGGCTCGACTTCGAGGAAGTCCCCGCGGTAGCGGATGCTGATTTTATCGACGGTGAAGTTGCCCTTGTCGTCGATGGGCGTGTTCGCCTGCGCGACGAGGAAATGCTCCTCGCGGTCCGCCGTGAGGAAATCGATCTGCGAGGTGACGCGACCGGCGGTCACCTTGCGGTAAGGCGTCTCGATGAAACCGAACTCGTTGATGCGCGCAAACGTGCTCATCGAAGAAATCAGCCCGATGTTCGGGCCTTCCGGCGTCTCGATGGGACAGATGCGGCCGTAATGCGACGGATGCACGTCGCGGACCTCGAAACCGGCGCGGTCGCGGCTCAGACCTCCCGGCCCGAGGGCACTGAGACGGCGCTTGTGCGTCAACTCGGCCAGCGGGTTGGTCTGATCCATGAACTGGCTCAACTGCGAGCGGCCGAAGAAATCGCGGATGACCGCGCTGAGCGCCTTCGGGTTGATGAGCTTCTGCGGCGTCATGCCGTCGACGTTCACGTCGAACAGGGTCATGCGCTCCTTGACCAGACGCTCCGTGCGGGCGAGGCCCACGCGGCACTGGTTGGCGAGCAGTTCGCCCACGGTGCGGACGCGGCGGCTGCCGAGATGGTCGATGTCGTCGAGCGTGCCCTCGTTGCGGCGCAGGCCGATGAGGTACTTCATCGCGGCGGTGAAATCTTCCGGCTCCAGCGTGCGCTTGGCCAGATCGGTCTCCATCGAGAGCTTCTGGTTGAGCTTGTAACGTCCGACGCGGCCCAGGTCGTACTTCTTCGGATCGAAGAACAGACGCTTGAGCAGGGCGCGGGCGTTGGCCACCGTGGGGGGATCGCCAGGGCGCAGACGGCGGTAAATGTCTTTGAGAGCCTCGTCCTCGTCGTGAGCCGGATCTTTTTTGATGGCCTTGATGACCGTGTCGTCGTTCTTGATGTCGACGCACTGCGCGTTCGTGATGCCCAGGTCGAGCAACTGACGCACGGCGGAGCGGGTCAAAGGCTCGAAGGCGCGGGCCACGGTGATTTCGCCGTCACGCACGTCCTGAATGAGCACCTTGGTCGCCAGAGCTTCGTCTTCGAGTTCGTCGCTGAGCGCGAGTTCTTCGATATCGTAGAACAGTTTGACCAGCGCCTCGTCCGAACCATAGCCGATAGCGCGCAGGAAAGTCGTCGCCAGGAACTTGCGGCGGCGTTTGCGGCGGTCGAGATAGATGTAAAGCAGGTCCGACGTGTCGAACTGCACTTCCAACCACGAGCCGCGATCCGGGATGATGCGGAACGAGTAGAGGACCTTGCCATTGAGATGCACGCTGCTCTCGAACGCAATACCGGGCGAGCGGTGCAATTGCGACACGACGACGCGCTCGGCGCCATTGATGACAAACGTGCCCTGCGGGGTCATGAGCGGAATTTCGCCCATGTAAACCTTTTCCTCTTTGGTGCCTTTCTCTTCCTTGAGTTGGAAGGTGACATGCAGCGGCGCGGAGAAGGTCTGGCCTTCGCGCTGGGCTTCCAAAGCGCTCAGCTTGGGTTCGCCGATCTCGTAATGGGAAAAGTCCAGCGTGGCTTTGTCATCGTAGCTCTCGATGGGGAAAACTTCCTTGAAGACCGCTTGCAGGCCGCTCACTTTGCGCTTGCTTGCGGGGATGTCCCTCTGTAAAAAGTCAACGTAGGAATTGAGCTGCACCTCGATCAGATTGGGCGGTTCGCTGGCTTCCTTGATCTTTCCGAAATAGAGACGTTCTGGCATAAGAGGATAGGTCTAGCGCGGACTGGGATTTAGGCAAAACGGACCCCCTCTCCCCGATTTGGACCGGGAAAATGGGGCAAGACTTTTAATAAGGTCTGGACACGAGGGTGTCTAAATCTCCGTTTGGCGGAAGACGTATTTACCCCTCTTGGACACCCATGTCAAACGGTTGGATATGGAAAAACGTGAATTTTTTGTCGCCGCGATGATTTTGCCGTTTCAGCCGGTGTCAACCTCGGCGGGGGGGGGCAAGCGCATGCCTCCTCCTTGTCCACAACCAACCTCAACTGCCGCCCGAACCTACTTGCCTTGCTTCACCACGGAGAAATCGTCGAAGTAGATCACGTTCGACATGTTGTTAGCCCAGAATTCGATCTCGAATGATCCGGTGACCTGCGTCTGATCTTTCAGGACCGGATTTTTGAAACGTGGGTTGAAAGTGCCGCCGATCGTCGTCCATTCCGAGCCAGCGTCGAAATCCCTGCCCTCGTGAATCCATTCGTCCGCGAACGAATCCCGATTTTTTAGCTCGCCGCGCTCGCCGCGCTCAACTTTCACGCTGCTCGGAACGCCGACGAAATGGCCGGTGAATTCGTAGTGCAGTTGCCTCATACCCACGTTCTTGGCCTTGAAACTGACCTGGTAGTTCTTGTTGGTCTCCAAAACGACACGCGAAGATTGCAGGACGAAGTGCTTGACCGCGCCGGGCATGCCCTCGGTTGGGATCGCGAAGGTCTCGCCCGCGATCGGCCAATAGCCCGCTTTCAGACAATGGCTACCTTCCAGCGGCTTGCTGGTGGGATCGTCGTTCGCGTCAACCACGCTGAAATACGAGAGCACATTGCCGTACATCGGGAACGTGTTGGTGGTCCAGTTCTTCGGCGGTTTGACGTTGCGTCCCAGGCGATCCGTACCCTTGATGTCCTGGAGCGGGCCGAACGCAGGCTGGCCTTTCGTGCCCGTGTTGAGAGCGACGGCGATGTGACCATTCGGCAATCCGAGAATGAGGTCGAAAAGGCCGTCGCCGTTAAAATCGGCGGCGTAGGGAGCGACGAGACCCGGGAGTTTGGCGGTCCCGCCAAAAGTAATCGTCGAAACCCGTTTGAGTTCCGTTCCCGGTTTGCCCTTGCCAGGGTTCAAGTAAACCCCGAGTTCGCCGCTGCGGTCGGCTACGATGAGATCGGGGCTGCCGTCACCATCGTAATCGACTACGGTGGGGATGAGGTGTTCGCGGCCGTCGCCGTAAGCAATCGTGGTGTGCTTGGCGTCGGTAAATTTCGGCAGGTCGCCCGAGCCGGTGTTTTCGATGAGGTGGATGGCGTCGGCAGAGTAGGTGCCTTCGCCGGTCACGAGGTCGAGCTTGCCGTTGCCGCGCCAGTCGACGGCAACCGGGGCGAGCAGGTTGGCCCAGAAGCGGTTCTTTTCGCTGGTGAAGATCCGGGCGTTCTCGATGGTGGCAGGCTGGCGGTAGATCGGCTGCTTGGCGGAGCCGGTGTTAGGAATGAACAGCGTCTCGCCGTAGTAGTTGCCGATGAGAAAATCGAGGGAGCCGGTGTGCCGCCAATCCGCGAGCGCGAAACGCGGACAGTAACGCCAGGTGTCCGCACCGGCGTTTCCGATCCACTCGTGGTCGCGCCGGTACATGGTGGTGGAGACAAAAAACGGCAGGAGTTCGCCGCTGGTGAAACGGGGGGCCGCAGCCGTACCTACATTCGGATAAAAGCGGAAATAGCCGGTGGGATCGGCGGTCACGAGATCGGGCTTGCCATCGCCGTTGAGATCGACGAATGCCACGGACGGCGGCATGGCCACGCCGTCGAAGTTGCTGGTTTCGGTGACGGCGCGGGCGCTGTGGCGGAATCCGCTCAGGTATCCTTCACTGTCGACCCCGTCCCACACGTTGTCCTCAACGATGGACGGTTCCTCGAAGCCGTGGTTGAGAATGAGGTTGGGGTTGGCGGTTTCACCCGCTGCGTAAAGACCGGGCGGAACGAGGAGCAGCAACCAAAGCAGCGGCAGGCGGGAGTGCCGGGGAGGAACGCGCATGGCGCGAATATAAAGTGGCCCGCACGGAAGGCAAAAGGAAGGTGCGAATCCAGAACCGCTAAGTACCTGTCTGAATAGCCTCCGGCTGTAGGGACGGCGCTCCGTCGCCGTGTCCGTTCCAGAGCAGACACGGCGACGGAGCGCCGTCCCTACAGCGGAAGCAATCCAATATCCGGATTGGCACTAAATTACACCCTGACGGTCGGGCGCGGGTACCGCCGATGGCGGATTACTTCGTGCCGTTGAAAGTCAGGTAGGTGTAACCTTGCAGGCATTTTTCGTAGTTGGCCAGCAGGCGCATCGCCTCATTGGGCTTCATGCGGTCGCTTTTGATGGCTGCGTCAATCTGCGCTTTCATCAGGCGGGCGAGTTCCGGTTGCTGCCATTGGGTCAGCGCGAGCACCTGCGCCATCGTGCTGCCCTCGATGATCTCCTCGATGTAATACCCGTTGTCCTCGTCTTCATCGAGAAAGACGTGGACCTCGGTCACGCGGCCAAAGAGATTATGCAGGTCGCCCATGATGTCCTGATACGCGCCGACCAGAAAAAGACCGAGATAGTACGGCTCGCCCGGGATCAGCGTGTGCAGGGGGAGGGTGTCCTTCACGTCTTGGAGGTCGATGAACTTGTTGATCTTGCCGTCGGAATCGCAGGTGATGTCGGCGAGCGTGGCGTTGCGTTCCGGCGATTCGTTGAGCCGGTGGATGGGCATGATCGGGAACAACTGGCCGAGCGCCCAGTGGTCCAGCAGCGATTGGAACACTGAAAAATTACAGAAATATTGGTCGGCCAGCACGATGGACAAATCGCGCACCTCCTCCGGGATGTAGCGCATGCCCTCGTGGAAGCGCACCACGTTGCGCGCGATCTGCCAGTAGACGCCTTCGACCTTGGCTTTCGTTTCCAGGTCCAACAGGCCGAGGTCGAACATGGCCTGCGCCTGTTCCTTGTATTGCTGGGCGTCGTGAAGGCCTTCCAAACGGTTTTCGCGGCTGAGACCCTTGAGCGTCTCGGAAATATCCTGCACGAGCTTGGCTTCCTTTTCGGTGATCTCGACGCCGTTCGCGCCGTCTTTTTCGATGGTGCCGAACGCCTCGATGACCAGCATCGAATGATGCGCCACCAACGCCCGCCCGCTCTCGCTGACGATGATCGGATGGGCGACCTTTTCCGAATCGCACACCTCCATGATGTTATAAACGATGTCCCGGGCGTACTCATGGAGCGTGTAATTCGTGGACGAATCGAACGCGGTGCGCGAGCCGTCATAATCGACGCCAAGGCCGCCGCCCACGTCCATGTATTCGAGTTCGTGACCCATTTTCGCCAGCTTGGCGTAGAAACGCGCGGCCTCGCGGACGGCGCGTTTGATCGTGCCGATGTCGGGCACCTGCGAGCCGACGTGGAAATGCACGAGCTTGAGGCAATGGGCAAGGTTGTTTTCCTTGAGATAATTGCTCCCGGCGACGAGTTCCGCCGTGGACAGGCCGAACTTCGCGTTCTCGCCGCCGCTGGTGGCCCACTTGCCCGCGCCACGGGTATTCAGGCGCACCCGAAACCCGACCAGCGGCTCGACGTTCATCTCGCGCGAGATTTCCACGATCTGGCGCAGCTCCTCGATCTTCTCGATCACGAGGATGATCTGCTTGCCGAGCTTGCGGCCGAGCAGCGCGTTCTGGATGTAAATGCCGTCTTTATAGCCGTTGCAGATGATGACGCTTTCCAGGTCGCGGTGCGCCGCGAGCGCCGCGAAGAGTTCCGGTTTGCTGCCGCATTCCAGGCCGAAGTGAAACTCGTTGCCGGCGTCGAGGATTTCTTCCACGACCTCGCGGAGCTGGTTGACCTTGATCGGGAACACGCCGCGGTACGGCTTCTGGTAGCCGGACTCCGCGATGGCGCTGGCAAAGGCCTTGCAGATCGTTTGCACGCGGTGGCGCAGCAGGTCCTGAAACCGGATGACGAGCGGGAAGCCCAGGCCCTGTTCGCGCGCCTCGTTGACGACGGCCATCACGTCGATGGCCGCGCCTTGACCCATGAGCGGCGTGACCTGCGCGTTGCCCTGGGCGTTGATCGAGAAATAACCCGCGCCCCAACGGTCGATGTTGTAAGCGGAAGTGGCGGATGGGATGTCCCAGTCGATACCCGGTTTAATCATTGATGCGCGCATGTTAAAGCCCGCTGCCCGCTTTGCAATCGGCAGAGTGCAAAAATTCGTGGGTTTTTCCGGGCGTCGGGCGATCCCGAAGAAGCTTGCGCCGCAAATGCCGGGGGTTGATCCCGTTCGCGGTATCCTGTAGAAGTGGGCGCAGTGCCTGTCCGCCCTACCGATCCCGCCTCGAAAACCGACCGTAAACCGCGCCGCTGGTCGTGGTGGAAACGGCTGCTCGCGGGCGTGGCGATTTTCGTGCTCGTCCTGGTGGTGTTTTATCAACCCATCATCGTATTCGCGGTCAAGATGCTCGCGCCGGGATTAGCCGCAAAGCAGGGGCTGAAAATCAACGACTTCCAGCTTGGCGGCACGATCTTCACCAGCCTGCGGGTGGAGAATTTGCGCGCGACGGCTACCCGGAGCGGTCCCGTCGAGAGGGCGAACGTCGGCAAGCTGGAAATCCATTACAACCTGCTCAGGCTGATCCGGGGCGGCCCGAACGCGGATTTCATCGAGAGCCTGACGCTGCACGACGTAGACGTGGTCTGCGATCCGAGCAAAGCGCCGCCGTCGAAGCCCAAGAAGAAAGAGCCTTTTTTGTTGCCACCGCTGCCGCTGCCCGACCGGATCAGCATTCGGAACGTCAATGTCCTGGTACGTCCCGACACGCCGGAAGGCGCGCGCGCCTCCGGTCAGGCCGCCGCGGCGTCCGCGCTGGTGCCCGCCCCGGCTGCGCCGGTCGTGGCCGGGGCCACCACCGCGACCGCTGGCCAAGGGTTGCTCGTAAGCGCGCTGACGCTCGAACTCGACCCCGCACGCAACGGCGAACTGAAAATCGGGGAGGTGCGCGTCCCCGGCGGCCCGGATCTCACCAACGTCCAGGGCACGACCAGCTACCGGCAGCGCCATCTCCAGGTGACTGACCTGGCGCTCGCGCCGGAACTTTACTTCCGCAGTCTGGAGATCGATGGCTCCAAACTCGAACAACAGTTGCTGGCGGTGTCGTTCGACGCGGACCTTTTCAAGGGTCGCGCTAGCGCCGCGATCCATACCAGAGGCATCGGTCGACCCCCGGACGCCGGGGTCCAGATCGACATCGCGGGTTTGTCGCTGCCCTCGGTGAAGGAATTTCTGAAACTCGACCTCCCGTTGGAAGGAACGCTCGACACGCTGGCCGTCCGTTTCGACGGCAACACCAACCTGCCGAAAAGCTGGGCCGGCAGAGTCGAGGCGCGCGTCGGTCATCCGTCCTTTGGAGGGACGGCACTCGACTCCGCCGGGTTGCGCGTGACCTTCCGCGACGGCACGGTGAGCCTCGACGAAGCGGGCGGGTCGCAAGGCGAGAACCGGGTGGCGGGAAGCGCGAAACTCCTCCTGGCCGACACCATGACCGACCTGCCGCGCTCGACGGGCCACGGCACGCTGGAAGTCAACGCGCCGGACTTCACCAAACTCCCGGTCAAGCTGCCGATGGAGATCGGCGGCGGGCTGCACGCGGGCGGCGATTTTACGCTCGCGGACGGCAAGCTGAGCACGACGCTCAAAGGGCACGTGCAAGCGTTGGTGATCCCGGCGCAGCGGCTGAGCGTGGCCGGGATGGATTTTGCCCTGGACACCGCGAAAGTCCTCCCGGCGGATGCCACCGCCGCGCCGACCGCGCCCGGCGCACCGCCGCCTCCGCATCTCCCGATTTACGACAAACTGCAAACCCGCGTCGCCGCCGTGGTCGATCAGGTCCGCTACGCCGACTACGCGATTGACGGGGCGAAACTCACCCTCACCACCGACCAGGACAAGGTGAAACTGGAACAGATCGAGATCACGCGCGCCAAGAACGTCGTCAACGTGGACGGCACCTACCTGATTCCCGAGGATTTCGCCGCGTGGCAGAAACAACCGCTCGACGTGCGATTGAACATCGCCGTCCCGGATTTGAATGGGTTCGCCGCCGACCCGAAAGCACCGGCGCTCCCGTTGCAAGGGCGTCTCGATGCCAACGGCAGCGTGCAGTTGCGAAACGGCGTGTACGGCGGCGGGTTCGATTTGCAGGCGCGCGACGTGCAGGCAAAGGGCGCAACCGTGCGGAGCGCCGACGTGCAGATTGCGTTGGAGAACAGCCGCGCCGTGGTCCGCACCGGGCACATCGTTTTCGATGACAAGAACGTGGTTGACCTCAGCGGCGCCGGGTCGCTGCAAACCCCGTTCCCGTTCGACGCTGGTCTGAATGTAGACCTTGCCGACCTTTCGCGTTTCAACGAAACGTTTGCCGCCAACGGCGTGAACCAACCGCTCGCCGGGTCGATTAAGATCGTCGGCAAGGCAGGCGGACATCTGGCGACCGCGCCGGACGCGAAGGACCAGAAAATCGACGGGTCCGTCACCGTCACCGCGCGCGATCTCGCGGCGCAGGGAATAAAGATCGCCAGCGTGGACACACAAATCGACGTGGCGGACAACCACGCCGTCATCAAAACGGGGCAGGTGCGGTTTGATCCGAAAACGGGACTCGACTTCAATGGTCAGGCGGACCTCGGCGCCCCGCGCGCGTTCCAGGGCAGCATCACCGGAGACGTGCCGGACCTCGCGGTATTCACCTCGCTGCTGCAACCGGCGAACGTGAAGGAGAAGGTCGGCGGGTCCATTCACCTGGCGGCAAATGCCAAGGGGCGGCTCGCTTCCGCACCGGACGCCAACGACCAGGAAATCGATGGTTCGCTCGACCTCACCGCGCGCGATCTCCAGGCCAAGGGCGCGAAACTCGAACGCGCGGACGTGCACGTCGTCGCCGCCAACGATCAGGCGCTGATCAAGACGCTTCAGATCCGCTACAACGACAAGAACACCATCGACGTTTCCGGCCAGGCGGGTCTGAAAGCGCCGTACAATTACCAGGCCGACCTGAACGTCAACTTGCAGGACCTCGGCGCGTTTTCTCCGCTGTTGCGTTCGCCCGAAGGCAGGCAGAACGCGAAAGCCGCCAAGATCGAGGCTGCCGCCGGCGCCACCACCCCACCGCTTCACGAACTGA